>NZ_JAKKFE010000004.1:0-107109 GCF_022230935.1 Micromonospora hortensis | reverse complement strand
GCGCGGCTCGTCCGACCTTGGTGGCACCGGTCAGCCTCCCGCACCCTGGCTGGTCACCGACGGCTGGCCGTTCGCCGGCTGCGGCACACCGATGGTCTTGCCGTCCGGCAGTCGGATGTAGCCCGGCTCGCCGGCGTCGACCAGGCCCAGCCGCTTCGCGTTGGCGGTCAGGTTGCCCGGTGCCTCGGCGTCGGCGATCTGCTTGTCCAGTTGCTGCTTCTCCAGGTCCAGTCGAGCCTGCTGCTGCTGCAACCGCTCCAGCCGGAACGCGTTCTCATTGATCTTGGTGTTGACCGCCAGGATGCCCAGCACCCCACCGACCACCAGCACCACGATCAGCGCCGCGAACGGCGCACGCGGCACCGAGATCGGCGGTGGCGGCGCCACCCGCAGCCGTGGCGGCCGGGCGCTGGTCGCGCTGGCGGCCTTCTCGACCGGTCGCAGCGCGGCCGTGCCCTGAGTCGGGAACTCGCGCGCCCCCCGGGCGCGAGTCTCCCCCTGCCGATTCGTTCGATCGATGCGTGGCGTACCGTTTCCGAGGCGCGGAGCCCGCTCCGCCGCGATCCGGCCCCCCGACCGCGGTGCGCGCTGCCCGCCGCCGGTGACGTCCCGGCGGTCGCGCTTGTCAATGCTCATGTCCCCTCCCCCTCAACGTCCGTCCCTCTAGCCGTCCCGGTGCCCCTGACCCCCCACGGATCAGGCGGACCCCGTGCCCGGTTGGTGCATGCCCTTCACCCGTCGGCGAGACCGTTCGCGGTCGGTCCGCCCCTGCTCTGTCGCGTTCGGGTCGAGTCGCTCCGCGGCCCGCAGCCGCACCGAGGCGGCCCGCGGGTTCGCGGCGACCTCCGCCTCCCCCGGCAGTTCGGCGCCCCGGCTGAGCAGCCGGAACGTCGGACCGGACCCGGGAAGCTCGACCGGGAGGTCAATCGGGCCCTTACTGCGGACCCGGTCCGTGAGGGCCGCCTTGGTGAGCCTGTCCTCCAGCGAGTGGTAGGACAGGACCACCATGCGACCGCCCACGGTCAGTGCGTCGAGTGCGGATGGCAACGCTGTCTCCAGCGCTGCCAGCTCTCTGTTTACCTCGATCCGTAAAGCCTGAAACGTTCTCTTTGCCGGGTGCCCACCCGTTCGTCGGGCTGGTGCCGGAATGGAGTCCCGAACCAGCTCCGCAAGCAACGCGGACGAGGTGATCCGGGCCCGCTCCCGCTGCCGGATGATCGCCGAGGCGATCCGACCGGCGAACTTCTCCTCGCCGTAGACCCGCAGCACCCGGGCCAGGTCCGGATGGGCGTACGTGTTGACCACCTCTTCGGCGGTCACCCCCCGGGTCTGGTCCATCCGCATGTCCAACGGCGCGTCCTGGGCGTACGCGAACCCGCGGTCGGGCGCGTCCAACTGCAACGACGAGACACCCAGGTCGAACAGGATGCCGTCGATGGCCGGATAGCCCAGCCGGTCGAGCACGTCCGGCAACTCGTCGTAGACGGCGTGCTCCAGGTGCACCCGATCGGCGAACCGCGCCAGCCGGACCCGCGCGTGAGCGAGCGCCTCGGTGTCCCGGTCGAGCCCGATCAGGACCGTCTCCGGATGCGCCTCGAGCACCGCCTCCGCGTGCCCGGCGAGACCGAGCGTCGCGTCGACGTAGACCGTCCGGCCGCCTCGACCCAGCGCGGGGGCCAGCAGCTCGAGACACCGCTCGAGCAGCACCGGCACGTGCGTGCCGCGCAACTCCCCCATGATGACCCCCACTGGTTGAAACGTCCGTTCTTCTCGTGCGCCTGTCGTCGGACGGCGCTGCCGTCGTACCGCCAGATCCCCATCCGCTCCCGCCTGACACCGGACCGTCGCCCAATGACTGGATCGTGCGCCTGGCACCGGGGAAGTGATGCCAGGAACTCGAAAGCGGCTGGAGATCTCGCAGTACGTCGGGCGCCGTTACCGCCCTACAGACCGCCGGGCAGCACCCCCTCCTCGATGTCGGCGAAGTCGTCTTCGCTCTCGGCGAGGTAGGCCTCCCAGGCGACCTTGTCCCAGATCTCCACCCGCGTGCTCGCGCCGATCACCACCAACTCGCGGTCCAGCGCGGCATAGGCCCGCAGGTGAGCCGGAATGGTCACCCGGCCCTGCTTGTCCGGAACCTCGTCGTGCGCGCTGGCAAAGAAGACCCGGCTGTAGGCCCGGGCCGCCTTGTGGGTCATCGGCTGTGCGCGCAACTGCTCCGCGATCCGCTGGAACTCAGGGGTCGGGAAGACGTAGAGGCAGCGCTCCTGCCCTTTGGTGACCACGACACCCCCCGCCAGCTCATCCCGAAACTTGGCCGGAAGGATCAACCGGCCCTTTTCGTCCAGGCGCGGAGTGTGGGTGCCGAGAAACATCGGCCCAACCCCCTCGCCCCTGAGCGGCGTTCGCGGCGCCGCTGACCCCCCGGGCCGGTGAGCCCTCCCGGCCTCACCATTGGTCCCCACTCTACTCCACTTCCCTCCACCCGCAACCAAATACGCCCGCGTGGCGCGCCTGACCCGGCGACAAAACCGCACGTCACGAGGGGTGGAGCGGAGTGGAGGGCTCCGGCCGCCCCTCGGCGTGGTCCGCTTTCCGACATAGATCGACTCCGTCCGGGGGACGCCGACCCGGCCGCCCGCGCAGCCACCACGGCCGAACGGTTCACAGTCGGCGGCGATCTGGTGGGGCCGGCGGTCCGGTAACCTCGCTCGCGTGACGGACGCGAAAATGCCCCTACGGGCCAAGGTGGCCAGCTCCGTGTCACGGACCGCCGCGGCGCTCTCCCGGGCCGCCGGCCGTGGCGACGGTTCGGTGATCGGCGGGTGGATCGGCCTGAAGATCGACCCGGACCTGCTGGCCCACCTGTCGGCCGGGCGCGCTATCGCGCTCGTCTCCGGCACCAACGGCAAGACCACCACCACCCGGTTGACCTCCGCCGCTGTCGGCGTGCTCGGCCGGGTCGCCACCAACTCGTTCGGCGCCAACATGCCCAGCGGGCACACCTCGGCGCTGGCCAAGGCCGGCAGCACCCCGTACGCGGTGCTGGAGGTCGACGAGCACTACCTGGCCCAGGTGCTGGAGGCGACCGAGCCGCACGTGGTCGCGCTGCTGAACCTCTCCCGCGACCAGCTCGACCGCGCCAAGGAGGTCGCCATGATGGCGCAGCTCTGGCGCGCGGCGCTGGTCCGGCACACCAACGTACGGGTCGTGGCCAACGCCGACGACCCGCTGGTGGTGTGGGCCGCCACCCCACCGGGCGACCCCGCCCGGGGCATCAACCCGCCGCACGTGACGTGGTTCAGTGCCGGCCAACGCTGGCACGACGACTCCTGGGTCTGCCCGGAGTGCGGCTCCACCATCCAGCGCTCCGGCGAGCAGTGGTGGTGCACCGGCTGCCCGCTACGCCGACCGGAGCCGCACTGGGTCGTCGAGGACGAGGGCGTGCTCGACCCCACCGGCGCCTGGCACAAGGTCTCGCTCCAACTGCCCGGCAAGGTCAACCTCGGCAACGCGGCGACCGCGCTGGCGGTGGCCGCCGAGTTCGGCGTACGCCCTGTCGACGCGGTGTCCCGCCTCGGCATCGTCACGTCGGTGGCCGGCCGCTACGCACAGGTCGACAAGGACGGGCGCAACATCCGGCTGCTGCTGGCCAAGAACCCGGCCAGTTGGCTGGAGGCGTTCGACATGGCCGACGACGCGCCGACCCTGCTCTCCATCAACGCGCGCGACCCCGACGGTCTGGACACCTCCTGGCTGTACGACGTCGACTTCGCCCCGCTCCGCGGCCGGCAGGTGTTGATCACCGGCGACCGGGCATACGACCTGGCGGTTCGACTGGACGTCAACGACGTGCCGTTCCAGCACGTCCGCACGTTCGACGACGCACTCCGGTCGGTCCCGCCCGGCCGGCTGGAGGTCATCGCGAACTACACCGCGTTCCAGGACATCCGAGCGGAGTTGGACCGTGTCATCTGAGAGTCTGCGCATCGTCTGGATCTACCCCGACCTGCTCTCCACCTACGGAGACCGGGGCAACGCCCTGATCCTCGCCCGTCGCGCCCGTCAGCGTGGGATGCCGGTCGAGGTGCTGGAGGTCCGCTCCGATCAGCGGCTGCCCGCGACCGCCGACATCTACCTGGTCGGCGGCGGCGAGGACGGCCCGCAGGCGCTCGGCGCCCAGCGGCTGCTCGCCGACGGCGGCCTGCACCGCGCGGTCGCCCAGGGCTCTGTCGTGTTCGGCGTCTGCGCCGGCTACCAACTGCTCGGCACCTCGTTCTTCGCCAAGGGTGTCCAGTGCCGCGGGCTGGAGCTGCTCGACCTGCAGTCCGACCGGGGTGAGAGCCGAGCCGTGGGTGAGCTGGCCGGTGAGATCGACCCCCGGCTGGGCCTGCCCCCGCTGACCGGTTTCGAGAACCACGGCGGCCGCACCCACCTCGGCCCGGAGGTTTCCCCGCTGGCAAGGGTCACCGCCGGCGTGGGCAACAACGGCGCCACCGAGGGCGCGTGGCGCGGCAAGTTGCTCGGCACCTACTCGCACGGGCCGGCGCTGGCCCGCAACCCGGCCCTGGCCGATTTGCTGCTGCGCTGGGCCACCGGGGCACACCAACTCCCGCCGTTGGACGACACCTGGTCGGACCGGCTCCGCAACGAGCGCCGCTCCGCGGTGGCCGCCGCCCGGGCATGATCCGCGCCGTCCGGCGGCTGCTCCGGCAGCCGTCGGCCGCCCGGTTCGCCCTGCTCGTGCTGCTGATCGGCGGGTGTGGGTTACTGCTGCTGCTGGTGCCCCGGCCGGATCCGGCGCAGTTGCCGCTGGTCGCCGACCGGCTCGGCGATCTCGCCCCGGTGGCGGCGATCCTCGGTGGTGCGCTGCTGCTTGTCGCGCTGGTGCCCCGGACCTTCATCACGCTCGCCGCAGGTGCGATCTTCGGTCCGCTGGAAGGTGCCGCGTACGCCCTGGGCGCCGCGCTGGTGGCGGCGGCGATCGGGTTCACTGTCGGCCGGTTGCTCGGTCGGGAGTTCGTCGCCGAGCGGGTCCGCGGTCGCCTGGCCCGCCTCGACGGCTGGTTCGCCCGGCAGAGCGTGCTCGGTGTGGTCACCGTTCGACTGCTGCCGATCGCCGGCTTCGGCCTGGTCAGCTATGGCTACGGCACGACCGGAGCCCGAGTGCTGCCGTTCCTGGCCGGCAGCGTGATCGCGTCCGCGCCGACCGCCTTCGGCTACGCGGCGATCGGCGCGGCGGTCAGCTCCCCGGGGCACGTCAACTGGTACGCCGCCGCCCCGGCCAGCCTCGGTCTGATCGCCAGCCTGGTGCTCATCCACCAGTGGTGGCGCGCAGAACGCCGCCGCCGCTCCATGCCGGTCTGACCCGCTGCGGAGAGCCGAGCAGACCCCCTGCCACCTGCTGACGTCGATGACAGGATCCTGTCGGTTCGGCGGTGGTAACGGCCGGACGACGATCCCGGCGGCAGGGCATCGGGCAGCGCCGGCGCGATCTAGCGTCTGCGGCCATGACGCCCTTGCCTCGAGCCAGGATCGGTCCCCGAGCCATCGCCCTCGTTGTCGTCCTCGCGGCGGCGCTGCTCGCGGCGTGCACGCCGGGCGACCCACCGGCCGCATCGTCGCCGCCCGCCACTGCCGAGGCACCGCCCGCGACACGGGTGACCGCCCCACCGCTGGCCGACTTCTGCCCGGTCGCCATGCCGCCGAGCTGGCAGGACGCGATCCGTGACAGTCGCCTTCCCCAGGAGCCCGGGGAACGATGGGCGGCGCTCACCCCGGCGCCGGATGGTCGCTCCGCGTTCGCCACTGTGCAGCGCGGCGGCTCAATGACGCTGGTCTGGCAGGAGAAGGACGGCCGACGGCGGGAGGTGGCCACCATGCCAGACATGTTCACCTTCCCCCTGTGGGGCGTCTTCGACGGGCGCTGGCTGGTGTACGCGCGCAGCAGCCTCATGCGAGCGGCACCCCACGGCGGCGGCGGCTCCGAACTGTTTGCCTGGGATGCGGAGTCGGGGACCGCACCACGGCAGGTGCTGGGCACCGCGGACTTCCTCTTCCGGCCCCCGTTGCGCGACGGGAAGCTCGCCGTCACCAGGATCCTCGGCGAGGACCGGAACGAGCTGACCCTGCACGACCTGGCTGCCGGGACGGTCCGCACGGTGGCCACCGGCCCGGTGGGCGGTGTCGGGTTCCACGGCGCCGACCTGCTCTGGTTCGATCGGGCCACGGGTCGCCTGAACGCTGTCGGTCCGGACGGTAAGGCTGGGTCCGCGCCACAGCCGAGCCCGGGACCGGGCACCACGGTCGACGTGACCACCGACGGCCGGACCACTGCCTGGGTGTCCCGCGACGAGCGCACCCTTACCGTCTGGCGACCGGACTGGGCGGCACCGGTCCGCGCGTTCCGGGTGACTTCTCCGTCGGCCACGGCCGCCACTACCTCGTTGCCACCGGGCACCAGGCCCCCGACCGTCGACCCCTTCCACACGGTCGCCACGCCCACTGCCGTCGGGGACCTGGTGATCTTCCAGTACCACCTGGGTTGGTACGTGGCCGACCTGCGAACCGGGTCGTACGTGCGGCTGACCGCCGATCACGCCCACGCGGTCGCCTCGGGCGAGGCGCTGCTGGTGGACCCGGACAACAACTCGGACCCCGCACAGCAGCATGCGTACTCGCTGCTGCGCCCGGACCGACTACCGCCACTGCCGCCCTGCCCGTGACCACCGGAGCGCAACGCCGGGCGGCTGGTCGAGCTGATCCGGCGACTGCACGAGCCGGCTGTGCGGCGGCCGGCGGAGATGCGCCGGAGAACGTTATGACTCAGAGGCATGTTTATGCCTCTGAGTCATAACGCTCAACGCGGTGCCCACCTGCGTGGACGTCACGGTGCCTATCGCTCGCCGTCAGGCGACGACCGAGACCATCCGGCCCTTGACCACGATGACCTTGCGCGGTTCCTTGCCGTTCAAAGTTGCCGCCACCGCGTCCAGGGCCGCCGCGCGGACGCTCTCCTCGGAGGCGTCGGCGGGGACCTCGACGCGACCACGGACCTTGCCGTTGACCTGCACGGGGTAGGTAACCGTGTCGGCCACCAGCAGCGTCGGGTCGGCGGTCGGGAAGTCCGCGTACGTCAGTGAGGTGTCGTGGCCCAGCTTGCGCCACAGCTCCTCGGCCACGTGCGGGGCGAACGGCGCCACCATCAGCACCAGCGGCTCGGCCACCTCGCGGGGCGTGGCCGACAGCCGGGTCAGCCCGTTGGTCAGCTCGATCAGCTTGGCGATCGCGGTGTTGAACCGGATGTTGTCCATGTCGCCACGGACCCCGTCGATCACCTTGTGCAGCAGCCGACGGGTCGCCTCGTCGGCCGGGTCCTCGGTGATCCGCAGGGCACCGGTCTGCTCGTCGACGACGGCCCGCCACACCCGCTGCAGGAACCGGTACGAGCCGACCACAGCCCGGGTCTCCCACGGGCGGGAGACCTCCAGCGGGCCCATCGACATCTCGTACACCCGGAAGGTGTCCGCACCGTAGGCGGCACACATGTCGTCGGGGGTCACCACGTTCTTCAGTGACTTACCCATCTTGCCGTACTCGCGGTTGACCGCCAGGTCACCCAGGTAGTAGGCGCCGTCGCGCTCGAAGACCTCCTCGGCCTGCACGTAGCTGCCGCGCGAGTCGGTGTACGCGTACGCCTGGATCATGCCCTGGTTGAACAGCTTGCGGAACGGCTCGAACGACGACACGTGCCCCAGGTCGAACAACACCTTGTGCCAGAAGCGCGCGTACAGCAGGTGCAGCACGGCGTGCTCGGCGCCTCCGACGTACAGGTCGGTGCCCCCGCAGTCACCGTCGGCGCGCGGACCCATCCAGTACCGCTCGTTCTCCGCGTCGACGAACCGCTCGCTGTTCGTCGGGTCCAGGTAGCGCAGCTCGTACCAGCAGGAGCCCGCCCACTGCGGCATCACGTTGGTTTCCCGGGTGTAGCGCTTCGGCCCGTCACCCAGGTCCAGTTCGACCTCGACCCAGTCGCGCCGCCGGGACAGCGGGGTCTCCGGGTTGCTGTTGGCGTCGTCGGCCTCGAACGTCTTCGGGGAGAAGTCGTCGACCTCCGGCAGCTCGACCGGCAGCATCTCCTCCGGCAGGGCGATGGCCGCGCCGGTCTCGTCGTAGACGATCGGGAACGGTTCGCCCCAGTAACGCTGCCGGGAGAACAGCCAGTCGCGCAGCCGGTAGGTCACCGCGCCGGTGCCGTGCCCGTTCGCCTCCAGCCAGGCGATGATCGCCGCCTTGGCGTCGGCGACCCCCAGGCCGTTCAGGTCCAGGCCGCGCTCGGGCGCGGCGCTGTTGATCGCCGGGCCGTCCCCGGTGTACGCCTTGCCGTCGAAGCCCTCCGCCGGCTGCACGGTACGGACGATGGGCAGCTCGAAGACCTCGGCGAACGCCCAGTCCCGCTCGTCCTGCGCCGGCACCGCCATGATCGCGCCGGTGCCGTAGCCGGCCAGCACGTAGTCGGCGATGAAGATCGGGATCTGCCCACCGGTGACCGGGTTGGTGGCGTACGCGCCGATGAAGACGCCGGTCTTCTCCTTGCTGTCGGACTGCCGCTCGACGTCGGTCTTGGCGGCTGCCGCCTTGCGGTACGCCTCGACGGCCTCCCGGGGGCTGGCGTGCCCGCCGGTCCACGCGTCCCTCGTCCCGTCCGGCCAGCTGGCCGGCGCCAGCGTGTCGACCAGCTCGTGCTCGGGCGCCAGCACCATGTAGGTGGCGCCGAAGACGGTGTCCGGGCGGGTCGTGAACACCCGCACCGGTGCCGCGCTGGTCGGGAAGTCGATGTGGGCGCCGGTGGAGCGGCCGATCCAGTTGCGCTGCATCAGTTTGATCGGCTCGGGCCAGTCCAGGCTGTCCAGGTCGTCCAGCAGCCGGTCACCGTAGGCGGTGATCCGCATCATCCACTGCTTCAGGTTGCGCTTGAAGACCGGGAAGTTGCCCCGCTCGGAACGGCCGTCGGCGGTGACCTCCTCGTTGGCCAGCACGGTGCCCAGCCCCGGGCACCAGTTCACCGGCGCCTGCGAGACGTACGCCAGGCGGTGGTCGTCGACGACCTGGCGGCGCTCGGCGACGCTCAGCTCGGCCCAGGCGCGGCCGTCCGGGGTGGGCCGGTTACCGCCCTCGAACTCGGCGATCAGCTCGGCGATCGGACGGGCCCGGTTGGCGTCGCTGTCGTACCAGGAGTTGAAGATCTGCAGGAAGATCCACTGGGTCCAGCGGTAGAAGTCGGTGTCGATGGTGGCCACCGAGCGGCGCTCGTCGTGCGCCAGCCCCAGCCGGCGCAGCTGCGCCTTGTACCGCTCGATGTTCGCGACGGTGGTGGTGCGGGGGTGGGTGCCGGTCTGCACCGCGTACTGCTCGGCGGGCAGGCCGAACGCGTCGAAGCCCATCGCGTGCAGCACGTTGCGGCCGGCCATCCGCTGGTAGCGGGCGTAGCAGTCGGTGCCGATGTAGCCCAGCGGGTGGCCGACGTGCAGGCCCGCTCCGGAGGGGTACGGGAACATGTCCAGCACGTACAGCTTCTCCGCGCCGGCGCGTGGATGGGTCGGGTCGGCAAACGGGCCGGTCGGGTTCGGTGCGTGGAAGGTGCCCTCGCGCGCCCAGATGTCCTGCCAACGAATCTCGATCTCGTCGGCCAGGGCCGCGGTGTACCGGAACGGGGGAATGTCGCCCGCCGGTGCGGCTGCCTCACTCATCGTCTCTCCTCGCTTCGCTTCGCTTCGTCTCGGCGCCACCGGGCCGGGCCGGCGGCGGGCACAAAAAAGCCCCTCGCGCAGGAGGGGCCGCCGTGCTGTCGCTGGGTTCAGCGCATCAGCACGGCCCGGTAAGAAGCAGGAAGACTCCGGCCATGCCCCGCAGTGTACCTCTTCCACGGATCGCCCTGCCGGCCCCCGGGCGTTGTCGAACCCGTTCCCCCGAGCTGGCGAATATCGGTGCGTAACCGACGGACTACCTGCGGGGGTCGGCGATAACGACAAACATGGTTAGCCTGAGAGACTAGTGAGATTCCTGCGGCAAACGAGGCTCGACGTCGCGAACCCAACGGCGGGTCCAGGTGCTCTCTAGAGAGCTGCCGTGACGGCGACGAGGAGGAGGCCCGTGACACAACAGACCTGGGACGAGGTGGGCGGCCTGTTGCCGCACGACGAGTTCCGCGCCGCCAGCGAGGCCATCGTGGCCAACATCGAGCAGGTCATCGAGGGTAAGACCGCCACAGTGCGGCTCGCCCTGGCCGTCCTGCTCGCCGAGGGTCACCTCCTGATCGAAGACGTCCCGGGTGTCGGCAAGACCAAGCTTGCCAAGGCCCTCGCGCGGTCCATCGACTGCACGGTGCGACGGATCCAGTTCACCCCCGACCTGCTGCCCAGCGACGTCACCGGGGTCAGCGTCTACAACCAGGAGACGCACGACTTCGAGTTCCGCCCCGGCGCCGTGTTCGCCAACCTGGTGGTCGGCGACGAGATCAACCGGGCCTCGCCGAAGACCCAGTCGGCGTTGCTGGAGTGCATGGAGGAACGGCAGGTCACCGTCGACGGGGTGACGTACCAGCTCCAGACCCCGTTCATGGTGATCGCCACCCAGAACCCGATCGAGATGGAGGGGACCTACCCGCTGCCGGAGGCGCAGCGCGACCGGTTCACCGCCCGCATCGCGATGGGTTACCCGGACTCCCACGCCGAGCTGGCCATGCTCGACGGGCACGGCGCCACCGACCCGCTGCACGAGCTGCGCGCGGTCTCCGACGCGGCCATCGTCCGGCAGCTGATCGCCACCGTCCGCCAGGTGCACGTGGCGGACGCGGTCAAGCAGTACGCGATCGACCTGGTCACCGCCACCCGCGAGGCCCCCGACCTGCGGCTCGGCGCGTCCCCCCGGGCGACCCTGCAGCTGTTGCGCACCGCCCGGGCGGTCGCCGCCCTGGAGGGCCGCGACTACGTCCTCCCCGACGATCTGCAGGCCCTGGCGGTTCCGGTGCTCGCCCACCGGATCATCCCGACCGCCGACGCGCAGCTCGCCCGGCGCACCACCGACGCGATCGTCTCCGAGCTGGTGCACCGCCTGCCGCTGCCACACGACCGGCAGCGCAACCCGTACGACACCCGGCCCCCCGCCACCGGCAACGGTCGCGCGCCCTACGAGCCGCGGAGGCCATGACGTGCGTGCCGGGCTACGCGGGCTGACCACCCGCGGGCGGTCCTTCCTCGCCGCTGCGGTCGCGGCGGCGATCTCGGCCGGCATCCTCGGCGAGAAGGACCTGCTCCGGGTGGCTGTGCTGTTGGCCATCCTGCCGTTGCTGGCCGCCGCCTACGTCGGGCGGAGCCGCTACAAGCTGGCCTGCAACCGTTCCCTGGACCCGCACCGGGTTCCGGTCGGCGCCAACTCCCGGGTGGTGCTGCGCCTACAGAACCTCTCCCGGCTGCCGACCGGCACCCTGCTCCTGGAGGACCGGCTGCCCTACGCGTTGGGCAGCCGGCCCCGGGTGGTGTTGGAGCGGCTCGGCGCGCACCAGGCCAGCTCCGTGGCGTACACGGTGCGGGCCGACGTGCGGGGCCGCTACGACGTGGGCCCGCTGGTCGTCCGGATGACCGACCCGTTCGGCCTCTGTGAACTCACCCGCTCCTTCCCCAGCACCGACCACCTGACGGTCATCCCGCAGGTCACCCCGCTGCCGTCGGTCCGGCTCCCCGGGGAGTACGCGGGCAGCGGCGACAGCCGGGCCCGCTCGGTGGCGGTGCACGGTGAGGACGACGCCGCGACCCGGGAGTACCGGCGCGGCGACGACCTGCGCCGGGTGCACTGGAAGTCCACCGCCCGCACCGGTGAGCTGATGGTGCGCCGCGAGGAGCAACCGTGGGAGAGCCGGGCCACAGTCGTCCTGGACACCCGGGCGTACGGCCACCGGGGCGAGGGGCCGACGGCCAGTTTCGAGTGGTCGGTCTCGGCCGCCGCGAGCATCGCCGTCCACCTGCGGCAGGCCGGTTACAAGTTGCGCCTGGTCACCGGCTCGGGGGCAGATGTGGACGCCTCGGAGGCCGGCGGCGACGGCGCGCTGCTCGATCACCTCGCGGAGGTCCGACTGGATCAGCGCGCCGAGGTCACCGGCCTCGTGCAGCGGGTCCGCCAACGCGCCGACGGCGGTCTCATCATCGGCCTGTTCGGCACTGTGAGCATCGCCGAGGCGGAGCTGCTGGCCGGGCTGCGGGGCAACGGCGCCACCTGCGTCGGCTTCCTCCTGAACAGCTCCACCTGGCTCAGCCTGCCGGAGAAGGCGCGGGCCGAGGCGGAGCACGCCCACGCCGCCGCCGTCCTCGCCATGTTGCAGAGTGGCTGGCGGGTGGTCGGCGTCGACCACGGCGGCCGGCTGCCGGCGCTGTGGCCGCAGGTCGGTCGGGGTGCCCAGGGGTTCGCCCTGCGAGCCGCGCTGGCCGAGACGGTCGCCGGCGGTGTGCGATGAACGGAAGGCTCCCCTCATGATCAGCAGTCGGAACATCGGCATGGTGGCGGCCGCTGCCACGCTGCTGGCCGCCGCGCCGCTGTCGGCCATCTTCCAGGGCTGGACGTGGTTGATCGAGTCCATCATCGCGGTCGCCGTGGTGGCCGGGGTGGCCGCGCTGACCCGCCTCGCCCGGGCACCCTTGTGGGGTCAGGTGCTGGGCATGCTGGCCGGCCTGACGCTCGCCCTGACCTGGTTGTTCCCCAGCGGCCAGGAGCTGTTCGCGATCCTGCCCACCCCGGGCACGCTCGCGTACTTCGGCGACCTGCTCGCCGGCTCCATGCAGGACATGCGCTCGTACGGGGTCGAGGTCCCGGACACCGATCCGCTGCTGTTCATCGCCGTGCTCGGTGTCGGCGGGGTCGCCGTGCTGGTGGACGTGCTGGCCGTGGGCCTGCGTCGGCCCGCGCTGGCGGGGCTGCCGATGCTCGCCATCTACTCGGTGCCGGTCGCCGTCTACGTGGACAGCGTCCCCGCGGTGCCGTTCGTGGTGGGCGCCGCCGGTTACCTCTGGCTGCTGGTCACCGACAATGTCGACCGGGTGCGCCGCTTCGGACGCCGGTTCACCGGTGATGGCCGCGACGTCGACGTGTGGGAGGCCTCTCCGCTGGCGTCCGCCGGCCGTCGGCTCGCGGCGGTCGGGGTGGCCCTGGCTGTGGTGCTGCCGCTGGCGGTGCCCGGCATGACCAGCGGGCTGCTCGACTCGCTCAGCCGAGGGCCGGGCAACGGCACCGGCAACGGGTCCGGCTCGGGCGGCACGTCGGGTCGGATCGACCTGTTCGCCTCGCTCGCCGGTCAGCTCAACCAGTCCCAGGTGGCCGACCTGGTAAAGGTGAAGACGTCCGAGCAGAACCCGTTCTACCTGCGCTACGCGGTCGCCGACGAGCTGCGCCCCGCTGGTTTCCAGGCGCGCAACCCCAGCGGCCGGTCGGTCAACAAAGACCTACCGAACCCGGCCGACCGGGCCGGCCCAGGCGTGCGGCAGACCACCTACCAGGCGACCGTCGAGGTCACCAAGAGCCTGAGCATGTCGCTGATGCCCGTGTACGCCGAACCGACCAGCGCCGACGACCTCAGCGACAACTGGCTCTACGACACCAACCAGCAGGTCGTCTTCTCCAACCGGGAGAACTCCCGCGGTCGGAAGTACTCCTTCGACTACGTCCGCTCGACCTTTACGCCCGACGCGTTGCGAGCCGCGAAGCCGCTGCCGACCGAGCACCCCGTACGCCGACAGATGACCGCCACCCCCGGGCCGGTGCCCGAGGTGGAGGAGCTGGTCAAGGGGCTGATCCAGGGCAAGCGCACCGACTACGACAAGGTGCTGTCGATCTACCAGCACTTCTCGGCGGACAACGGCTTCAGCTACCGGTTGAGCACCGAGAGCGGCAGCAGCGGTCAGGACATCGTCAACTTTCTGACCAACAAGGTCGGCTACTGCCAGCAGTACGCCGCCGCGATGGCCTGGCTGGTCCGCTCGGCCGGCATTCCGGCCCGGGTGGCGTTCGGGTTCACCAACGGCAGCAAGCGCGACGGTGACACCTTCACGCTGACCAATCTCAATCTGCACGCCTGGACCGAGGTCTACTTCGACGGGGCTGGTTGGGTGCCGTTCGACGCCACCCCGGCGTACGGTGTGCCCGGCTCCACCCGGTCGGCCTGGGCACCGGACACTGACGCGCCGGAGGAGCCCAGCCCGAGCAGCGGCGCTACGAGCGCCCCGACTGACCCGGATGCCTCGACGGCGCCGACCGGCCCGGACAACGCCGACCAGGACACCGACGACGGGCTCTCTCTCGGCGGGACGACCCCGAACGAGCAGCCACCGGTCTGGCCGTGGTGGGCAGCGGGCCTAGTGGCCCTGCTGCTGTTGCTCGCGGTGCCCGCGCTGCGCCGGATGGCCCTGCGGCGCCGACGCAGTGGCCGCGCGGCGAGCGTGGCGATGCCCTCCGCGAGGGTCGACGGCGACAGCGAGCCGGGGGCACGTCCGGTGGTGGTCAGCGCGGACGCCGACCGGGCCCGCGCGGACGCGCACGCCGCCTGGGCGGAGCTGCTCGACACGCTTGTGGACTTCCGGGTTCCGGTCGATCTGACCGAGACGCCCAGGGCGACCGCGGACCGGCTTGTCCGGGACTCCCTCGACGATGATGACGCGATCGGGTCCGTGCGGCTGTTGGGCCGGGCAGAGGAGCGGGCCCGCTACGCGCGGGATCCGCTGACCGGTGAGCGGTTGCTGCCGGCGCTACGCGCGGTCCGTGCGGCACTCGCGGCACGGGCGGACCGACGGACCCGCCTGCTCGCCGCCGTGCTGCCGCCCTCGGTGCTGCTGCGTTGGCGCACCACAACGGCGGACAGGTCCGGCCGGATGGTGGCGCTCACCGGGCAGGCCCGGTACCGACTGCTGCGGTGGAACCCCCGACGGCTGCTGGCCGACCGGGCCGCTCGCTGACCGAAACCCGACCCACCCACTCCGCCACCACCTACCCGGCGCCGCCCATGATCACTTGATGACCAGTAGTTGCAGACCGCTTCTGGTAGCTACTCATCATCAAGTGATCATGGGCGCTCTGGGGTGGCGACGCCGGTCAGGCGCAGCGGGACCGTGTTGACGCGAGGTCGAAGACCGCGCGGGCCGAGTGGGGCCTCGGCTGAGGCGATATCGGGTCTGCGCTGTGGTGCGGTGACGTCGCGGTGTCCCGGACCACCCAAGGTCGTGCTCGATCCAGGAAAGAGGCCCTTCCCCTCGCACACGATGCCACTACTTCCAGGATCGAGCACGATCTTGCGGGAGAGGGCGGCCAGCGGTAGAGGGCGCGCGGATACGACGGAGGTCGCCGGGGGCTGTTGCCCGGCGACCGCTCGTCGCGGCGTACGGCCCGCCTCAGCGGCGGGACCGGCTCAGCGGTGCCCCTCCGGGCGCTGCCGCCACCTGTCCTCCATGCGGTCCAGGATTGACGACCGGCGACCGGATCGGCCACCGCGGGGACGACGACGACTCGTCGTGCCGCCCACCACGTGCAGGTCGGGTGACTGCGCCCGCCGGTGCGACTGCACCGCGAACGCGGCCGACGCCAGCATGACGACGAAGCCCGCCACCGCCAGTGGTGGAGTCTTGATCACCGCGCCATAGACCAGTAGAGCCAAGCCAGCGATGATGACGCCGGCGGCGACGAGCAGGCGACGCCGCGCATGGAAGCGCGGATCGCTGGCGCGCACGGCCGAGGCGAATTTGGGGTCCTCGGCAAGCGACCGCTCGATCTGCTCGAACAGCCGCTGCTCGTGCTCCGAGAGCGGCACGGCACTCCTCCCCGGTCACGTTGGTCGGGCCCACTCGGGCCGACAGACCGTGGCAGCCAACCGGCTGCTTACCCGCAAGTCTACGAGGGGGGTCGCGCGTCGGAAAGCGGGACGACCTATGGGCGGGGTGGATTTTCGTTTCGACGGGGATCACGGTCGGCCATCAGACTGGCCGGACCTATGACGGACCGCCCGAAACGGGCAGCGGCGGCGTCCGCGGCAGCTTCCGCTTCGCGCCAGCCATGCTCGGGCGCGCCGAGGGTGAGCTGCCGGTGAGCGCCCTGCGCCGGGGCGAGCCCTTCCACCCGGACACCGACGAGTCGGATCCGCTCGGCCGGGTCCAGCGCGGTATAGAGCGCCCAAACCGTGTCGAACATCTCGCGGGCGGTGTCGGTGGGCACGTCGAGGGTGCGAGATCGGCTGACGGTGCGGAAGTCGGCCAACCGGACCTTGAGTGAGACGGTGCGCCCGACCTGCCCGGAGCCGCGCAGCCGGACACCGACCTTCGCGCTGAGCGCGAGCAACGCACGGCGGATCTCCAACGGGTCGGCCACGTCGACGTCGAAGGTCACCTCGGCGCCGATCGACTTGTCGACGTGCTCGGGGCTGACCCCGCGCGGGTCGCGCCCCCAGGCCAACTCGTGCAGGTGGGAGGCCGAGGCGGCACCGACGGCCCGGCGGAGCATGCCCACCGGCGCCTCGGCGAGGTCCCCGACGGTGGTCAGGCCAAGCCGGCGTAGCGCCTCGGCGGCGCGCTCCCCCACCCCCCACAGGGCGTCCACCGGCAACGGGTGCAGGAAGTCGAGCACCTGCCCCGGGGGCACGACCAGCAGGCCGTCCGGCTTGGCGCGGGTGGAGCCCAGCTTGGCCACGAACTTGGTCGGCGCCACCCCGACCGAGCAGGTCAGCGCCTGCTCGTCGGCGACCCGGCGACGGATCAGCCCGGCGATGGTGGCCGGAGAGCCGAACAGCCGACGGGCGCCGGTCACGTCGAGGAACGCCTCGTCGAGGGAGAGCGGCTCGACCAGCGGCGTGACGTCCCGGAAGATCTGCATGACGGCCCGGGAGGCGGCCGTGTAGGCGGAGAAGTCCGGCGGCAGGTAGACCGCGTGGGGGCAGCGGGCCCGGGCCTGACTGGTCGGCATCGCGCTGCGGACGCCGTACCGGCGGGCCTCGTAGCTGGCCGAGCTGACCACCCCGCGCGGGCCGACACCGCCGACGACCACCGGCCGGCCGCGCAACTCGGGACGGCGGCGCACCTCGACGGCGGCGAAGAAGGCGTCCATGTCGACGTGCAGGATCGGACTGGCCGAGTCGTCGGCGTCCGGCCCGAAGCGCGGATCGTCGCCCCGGGGCAACGACTGGCTGCGGCCCATCCCGGCAGGTTAACCCGGGGGTACGACACGACCATCGGCCAGCCGGCCGAACCGTCCCCGGGTCAGCCCCGCACGACCAGCAGCGGCACTGTCAGCTCCGCGGCGGTGTCCGACCCGTGGTAGGCCACCAACTTCGACGCCATCGGCCGCTCGGTGCGGCTGGCCATGACCGCGTACGTGTCGTTGCAGGTCACCACCACGTCGCCGACCCGGCCCAGGTGCTCCTCGGGCACCGGCCCGAACCAGCCGGTGGCCACCACCTCGTCGCGAGTGCGTACCCGGGCCGCGACGCCCAGCACCTCCGACCAGGCGGCCCGCACGTCGTCGACAGCACCCGGCTCGACGTGCAGGTAGCGCACCCGGGCCTCGCCGGCCACCAGCCGCACACCGGCGCGCAGTCGCGGATCGGTGTCCAGGTCGAAGCGGTGCGCGGCAGGGATGTCGAGCTGCCCGTGGTCGGCGGTCACCAGCAGCGCCGCGTCCGGCGGCAGCCCGTCGACCAGTCGGGCGACCAGGGCGTCCACCTCGGTGGCGGCGACCCGCCAGGGTGCCGAGTCGACGCCGCTGACGTGGCCGTGCCGGTCCAGGTCGGCGTGGTAGCCGGAGACCAGTGTGGGCCCGGTGCCGGCGGCCAGCGCGGCCAGCATGGCGGTGGCCACCGCGTCCCCGCCGGTGGCGCCCCGGAAGTCGCCACCCCGGTTGGCGGCCAGTGTCAACCCGCTGCCGCCGAACTCCGGCCGACTCACCACGGTCGTCGTCACGCCGGCGGCGCGGGCCCGCTCCAACTGGGTGGGCACCGGCTGCCAGCGCAGCGGCGACGGATCGGCGGCCCAATCGGTGTGGGTGAGCACCCGATCGGTGCCGGGCACCCGCACTGTGAAGCCGAGCACCCCGTGCGCGCCCGGCGCGACACCGGTGCCCAGTGACACCAGGCTGGTCGGGGTGGTGGACGGGAAACCGGCGATGAGCGGCCGAGCCACCGTCGCGGCGAGCCCGGCGAGGGTCGGCGCGTACGGCGCCGCGGTAGGTAGCTGGTACCAGCCGAGCCCGTCGACGAGCAGCACGGCGATCCGACGTACGCCGGCCAGCGCGGGCCGGAGCCCGAGCGGGTCGGTCGAGCCGGGCACCCCGAGCACGGCCAGCGCGCTGGGCAGCACGTCGGCGAGGCGGCCGCCGCCGTGGCCCGGCCCGAGGATCTCCAGCGGCGCGGGCGGGGCACCGGCCTCGGCGGTCATGCCGGCCGGCGGGCGAACAGGTGCAGTTGG
This sequence comes from Micromonospora hortensis, assembly GCF_022230935.1. NCBI lineage: Bacteria > Bacillati > Actinomycetota > Actinomycetes > Micromonosporales > Micromonosporaceae > Micromonospora > Micromonospora hortensis. Next base: position 88,624 of record NZ_JAKKFE010000004.1, on the reverse strand, counting down.
GCGGCCAGGTCCCGGTACGGCGGTTGGGCGGCCAGCGCACGTTCCAGCTCGACCACGGCGGCGGACTGCCCGTCGGCGACAGCGGCCGGCAGCAGGTCGGCCAGCACGCGTACCCCGTGGATCTCCTCGACCACCAGCCCGGCGGCGCCGAGCAGCGCGGCGGCGCCGGGGGCGTCGTAGCGTCGGCGCAGCGTGTCCCGTGGCCCGGCGGTGCCGGCCGGGTCGGCGGCCAGCGTGGTCGCGACGTCGAGGTGGCCGTTCATCGCGCGGCCCAGCACGGCGGCGGCCCGGCCGGCCACGAGCACACTTGCCGCCCCGCCCGGACGCAGCGCGGTGGCGAGCGCGGTCACCACCGGCACCGGGTCGTCGACCACCTCCAGGACGGCGTGGCAGAGCACCAGGTCGACGCCGGCCGGCTCGACCAGCCCGGCGAGGGCGTCACCGTCGCCCTGCACGGCGGCGATCCGGTCGGCCACCCCGGCCTCGGCTGCGCGGCGGGTGAGCGCGGCGAGCGCGTCGGGGCTGGCGTCGACGACGGTGACCCGATGCCCGGCGCGGGCCAGCGGAACGGCGAAACCGCCGGTGCCGCCGCCCACGTCCAGGACTGTGAGCTCGGCGTCGCCGCGCCGGTCCAGCTCGGCGCGGAGCACCGACCAGATCACGGCGGTACGGGGTGTCAGCGGCGGCTCGGCGAACCGGCCTCGGGTCTGCTCCACCCGGTCGAGCCTAGTCACCCGGCCCGGTGGTGGTGCGGGCGTGTGGCGGGGGCGCCCACCACACGCCCGATCGGTGCGTGGTCGGCGGTCGGTCAGGCCTCGGTGCCCTCGGCCTCGTCCTCCGCCCGGGACCGGCGCTCGTTGGCCACCGGACCGTTCGTCACCTCGTACTCGCGGGGGTCGGCGAGGTGCGACGGCACCCAGCCGGTGCCCAGTCGGGTCCGCCGGGCGTTGGCGATTCCACCGGTGTACGCGTGATTTCCCGTCACTGTCGTTCCCCCTCACGAATCACGGGCCGCTCTGCCCGCTCGGGACGAGTCTCCCGCTCGACGGTTCGGGAAACCGTAATGTGGATCACTGAATCAGCGGAAGTCGCGGGAAGCGGGGCTGACCGGTGGCTCGATGGCGTCCAGCCGGTCGGCGACCAGGTTGGTCACCCCCTCGTGCCGCTGCAACCGCCCCCGGACCACCAGCGCGGCGCTGGTCCGCGCCACCCGCCGGTAGCGCTGCCACAGCCCCGGCGAACAGGTGACGTTGAGCATCCCCGTCTCGTCCTCCAGGTTGAGGAAGGTGACCCCGCCCGCCGTCGCCGGGCGTTGCCGGTGGGTGACGATGCCACCGACCCGGATCCGCTGCCCCGGCTCCACCCGGCCGAGCCGGGCGATCGGCACCGCGCCGAGCACGTCGAGCTGACCCCGGATGAACCGGGCGGGGTGGCTCTCCGGCGACAACCCGGTGGCCCACACGTCGGCGACCAGCCGGTCCACCGCCTCCATCCCGGGCAGCGTGGGCGCCGCCGCGCCGGTCACAGTGCCGGGCAGCCGACCCGGCCGGTCCTGGGCCGCCGCGCCGGCGGCCCACAGCGCCTGCCGCCGGGACAGCCCGAAACAGGCGAAGGCGTCCGCGGTGGCCAACGCCTCCAGCTGCGCGGCGGTGAGACCGAGCCGCCGGGCCACATCCGGCATGTCCCGGTACGGCCCGTCGGCGGCCCGTTCGGCCTCGATCCGCTCGGCCACATCGGCGCCGAGGGTCCGCACACTGGACAGGCCGAGCCGGACGGCGGGGCCGCCCAGCCCCCAGGCGTGCGGCGGCTCCCCCGGCCCGCTGCCCCACCGGGTCTCCGGGGTGGACTCCAGCACCGCCAGCGCCCCGCTGGCGTTGATGTCCGGACGACGGACCTCCACCCCGTGCCGGCGGGCGTCGTCGACAAGGGTCTGCGGCGAATAGAAACCCATCGGCTGGGCGTTGAGCAGCGCGGCCAGGAACGGCGCGGGGTGGTAACGCTTGAGCCAGGAGCTGGCGTAGACCAGGTAGGCGAAGCTCATCGCGTGGCTCTCCGGGAAGCCGTAGCTGGCGAACGCGGTGAGTTTGCGGTAGACGTCGTCGGCCAGCTCACCGGTGATGCCCCGCTCGGCCATCCCGGCATAGAGCCGGTCGGCGATCCGGGTCATCCGCTCGACCGACCGTTTGGCGCCCATCGCCCGGCGCAACTGGTCGGCCTCGGCCGCGTCGAAGCCGGCCAGGTCGATGGCGAGCTGCATCAGCTGCTCCTGGAACAACGGCACACCCAGGGTCTTCTCCAGGGCGTTGCGCATCAGCGGGTGCGCGAAGGTCACCGGCTCCTGGCCGTTCTTGCGGCGGATGAACGGGTGCACCGAACCGCCCTGGATCGGGCCGGGACGGATCAGCGCCACCTCGACCACCAGGTCGTAGAACTCGCGGGGCTTGAGCCGGGGCAGGGTGGCCATCTGGGCCCGGCTCTCCACCTGGAACACCCCAACCGAGTCGGCCCGGCAGAGCATGTCGTAGACCTCCGGGTCGTCCAGGGTCATGTCGCCCAGGTCGAGCCGGGACCCGATCATGTCGTAGCCGTAGTGCAGGGCGGAGAGCATGCCCAAGCCGAGCAGGTCGAACTTGACCAGGCCCACCGCGGCGCAGTCGTCCTTGTCCCATTGCAGGACACTGCGCCCGGGCATCCGCCCCCACTCCACCGGGCAGACCTCGATCACCGGCCGGTCGCAGATCACCATGCCGCCGGAGTGGATGCCCAGGTGCCGCGGGAACGTCTGCAACTCGTTGGCGTACTCCACCACCTGCTCGGGGATGTTCTCGACATCGACAGTGGCGACCGAGCCCCACCTGTCGATCTGCTTGCTCCAGGCGTCCTGCTGCCCCGGGGAGTAGCCGAACGCCTTGGCCACGTCCCGCACCGCCGACCGGGGTCGGTAGGAGATGACGTTGGCGACCTGGGCGGCGTGCTCCCGGCCGTAACGGGTGTAGACGTGCTGGATCACCTCCTCCCGCCGGTCGGACTCGATGTCCACGTCGATGTCGGGTGGGCCGTCCCGTTCCGGGGCGAGGAACCGCTCGAAGAGCAGTTGGTGCCGGACCGCGTCCACATTGGTGATCCGCAACGCGTAGCAGACCGCCGAGTTGGCCGCCGAACCCCGACCCTGGCAGTAGATGTCCTGGTCACGGCAGAACGTGACGATGTCGTAGACCACCAGGAAGTAGCCGGGAAAACCCAACTCCTCGATCATGTTCAGTTCGTGGTCGAGCTGCGCGTACGCCGTCGGGTGCGCCTGCGGCGGCCCGTAGCGCTCGTGCGCCCCGTCGGCTGTCAGCTTCCGCAGCCAGCTCATCTCGGTGTGCCCCGGCGGCACCGGGTACGCCGGTAGCTGCGGCGCGACGAGCTGGAGGTCGAAGGCCAACTCGGCGCCGAACTCGGCGGCCCGCGCCACCGCACCCGGGTACGCGGCGAACCGGGCCGCCATCTCCGCGCCGCTGCGCAGGTGGGCGGTGGCCGCCGCGGGCAACCAGCCGTCGATCTCGTCCAGGCTGCGGCGGGCCCGGACCGCGGCGACGGTGGTGGCCAGTCGACGCCGGCCAGGGCTCGCGTAGTGCACGTTGTTGCTGGCCACCGTCGGCAACCCGGCCGCGGCGGCCAGCTCGGCGAGCGCGTCGTTACGGTCGGCGTCGATGGGATGGCCGTGGTCGGTCAGCTCCACCGCCACCGTCTCCGCGCCGAAGAGCGCTGTCAGCCGGTCCAACTCGCGGGCCGCCGCGTCCACCCCCTCGGTGAGCAGCGCCCCCGGCACGTGCCCCTTGCGGCAGCCGGTCAGCACCAGCACATGGTCACGCAGCTCGGCGGCGACCTCCTCCAGGTCCCCGTAGTCCGGGCGGCCCTTCTCCCCGCCGCGCAGTTGGGCGCGGGCGATGGTGGTGGCCAGCCGGGCGTACCCCTCGTGGCCGTGCGCGAGCACCAGCAGGTGCGCGCCGTGCGGGTCGGGCTCGCCGTTCTGCGGGCCGGGCAGGCCGAGGGACAGCTCCGCGCCGAAGATGGTCGGCAGGCCCAGCGTACGAGCCGCCTCAGCGAAGCGGACCACCCCGTAGAAGCCGTCGTGGTCGGTGACAGCGAGCGCGGTGAGCCCCAGCCGGGCCGCCTCCTCGGCCAGCTCCTCCGGGTGGCTCGCGCCGTCGAGGAAGCTGAAGTTGGTGTGCGCGTGCAGTTCCGCGTAGGGCACCACACCGTCGGGGCGGGTCAGCTCCGGTGGCTGGTACTGCTCGCGGCGGCGGCTCCAGGCCGGGGAGTCGCCGCCATCGGCGTCCACGGCGAGCGGATCCACCACGTGCAGGTGCCGCTCCTCACGCGACCGACCGCCGCCCGACCGGCCGGAGCCGCCACTGGCCCGCCCGGAGAGCACCCGCTCCAGCTCCGACCAGGGCATGTTCGGGTTGTGGAAGCTCATCGAGCCTCCACCTGCGACCCGTGGAGCACCGGCTCAGTCATAGATCGCCTCCACCAACCACTGCCCGGCCTCGACGGCCAGCAGCAGGGCGGCACCGTCGGCCAGGCTGACCTGGAACCGGGCCCGGCGGCGGGCCTCGACCGGCGCCCACCACCGCTCGTCCACCGGCCACGGGCCGGCCCAGCCCACGATCTCCGCCGGCTGGCCGGTGCCGACCACCAGCCGAGCCGGTGGGGCGCTCACCGCCAACCGCGCGCTGATCACCACCGGCTCACCGGCGGCGTCGTGCACCGTCGCCGCGAGCGGACTGGGCAGCACCACCGCCGGCGCGGGTGCCGGCAGCCGGCCCGGCCACGGCGGAGCCCCGCCTGCACCCCGGCCGGTGGCCGGATCGGCGCCGGCATCGGCCGGCGGGCCAGGACGGGCGGGGACGCGTTCGTCGCCCCACGGCACCAGTCGCACCTGGTCGGCCGGGGAGCGCCCACCACCGAGCACAGCGGTGACCACCGCTTCCGGGCCGAGGATGCCCTGCACCCGGCTCAACGCCCGGTGCGCGCGTTCCCGTTCCTCGCCGGTCTCCCCCCAGAGGCCGGCCTGCAGACCGGCCTGGGCGATCACGCCGTCCGGGATCAGTCGCAGCCGGATGATGCCGGCCGTCGGTCGGGCCGGCCGGGCGCCGGCGCGGCCGTTGCTGCCGGAGAGCCATCCGTCGAGCTGCCAGCGCACCCGGTCGGCGATGGCCGCGGCGGTGAGCAGGCCATCGTGCCGCCACACCCGGTGCAGCTCCTGCCCGTGCTCGGTCACCGCCTCGATGCCGAGCCGGGTGCAGGCCAGCCCGTGCCCGGCCAACCGTTCGTGCAGCCGCTCGGCCAGCGCCCGGGCCACGAACGCCGCCGCGTCGACCCGGTCGATCGGCTCGTCGTGCTCCGCGGTAACCGTCAGGTCGGCCGGCGGCCGCCGGACGGCGAGCGGGCGGTGGTCCCGCCCGGCGGCCAGCCGGTGGGCCAGCGCACCGTCGAACCCGAACCGGGCCAGCACGTCGCCGGCCGGCAGGGCGGCGAAGTCGCCGAGGGTGCGTACCCCCAGCCGACGCAGCAGGTCGGCCAGCGCCGACCGGCCGAGCGCCTCGACCGGCAACCCGGCCAGGAACTCCGGTGTCCCACCCGGTGCCACCACCCGGCCAGCGCGAGCGGCCAACCCGGCCGCGAACACCCCGTCGGCGATGCCGACCTGGCTCTCCACCAGGCACGACTGCGCCACGTGCTCGATGATCCGCTCAGCGGCCGCCTCCTCGCCGCCGAGGTAACGGCCCGGCCCCCGGGCGGCCACCGCGCAGGCACCCGGGCGGACCACCTCGACGCCGGCTACCAGTTCCTCCACCGCGGCGACCACCGGCTCGAACGCACGGGCGTCCCGGCCGGGGTCGTACTCCACGACGGTGAGCTGCGGGCAGCGCCCCTGCGCCTCCCGCTTGCGCAGCCCTCGACGCACCCCCTCGGCGCGGGCCCGCTCGGAGCAGGCGACCACCCGATTGGCGTGCAGCACGGCGACGGGGCCGGTCGCCGGCACCCCGTCGACGATCTCGGCGGCGAGCACCGGCCAGTCCGGGCACCACAGCAGCAGCGTGCGTGCCGGCGCGCCGGTCACCCCCGACCGACCAGCGCGAGTGGCGCGGCCGATCGGCCCGCGGGCGACGGCAGCGCACGAGGGATCACCCGGGTAAGCTCGTCCCCCGGGAGCCAGACCTTGATCTCCTTGGGCCGGGCGGCCGCGCCGCGCCCGCGCGCCGAGACGGTGATCTCCCGGCGGCGCAACCGCCCCCGGCCCAGCCCGAGACCCTCCCAGACTCCCCGGACCACCTGCAGCGTCACGTCCGCGCCGTCCCACCGGCCGTACGGGACGAGCACGCTGCCGCGCTGCCGGGCCCGAGCGGCCAACCGGGTGGCGACCGAGGCGGAGACCGAGGCCGGCACGGCGGTGACCACGACGTCCACCCCGTCGATCAGCGCGGCGACCACTGTGGCCCACTCGGGGCCGGGGTTCGGCACCAGGGCCAGCCGGTCCAGGGCGATGCCCAGCTCAGCCGCCGCGCCCGCGCCGAACGTCGGCACCCCGACCACGGCGCACCACGAGCCGGCCCGGGACGCCTCGGCGAGCAGGGCCAGCATCAGCGAGGTGCCACCGCTGCGGCGGGGCTGACCGGCGGCGACCGCTATGGTGCTGCCCCGGCGCAGGCCCCGGTTGGGCAGCAGACCGGTCAGCTCGGGCACCACCGGCAGCACCCGGTGGCCACCGACCGGGTCGGATGCGCTCGCCGGGCGCACCAGATCGGCCAGCGCGGCGGAACCGACCACCATGCGGCCCGCCATTGGACCAACTCCCCCGTCGTTGCTGTGGATCAGATCAGGACCGGCACGCCGTGCCACCGGCCGCCCGGCTCCCCCCGGTAGGGCGGCCGGTGGCAGGCGGGATCAGGCGGCGAGGCCGTCCAGGGCCGGTTGGTGGGCCACGCCGAGCGCGGTTTCCACCACAGTGACGAACTGTTCGGCGGCGCGGAGCAGATCGTCGGCCTCCCGGGCGCTGACCACCCGGGGGATGCCGGCCTCGGCGGCGGCGCGCTTGCTGGCCCCCGCGGCGAAGAACCGGGACCACTCGTCGAGCTCCGGAGCGACGGCGCAGAGGAGAACCCAGACGCTGGTGATCCGGTTGCGTCGACTCGGCGCGGGTCGGGCCCGGGCGGCGAGCAGGGCCGCCGCCGCGCGCAGGGCGGCCAGGTGGGCAGCCGCGTAGCGCAGACCGTCAGGTCGGGTCTGGCCGGCCTCGACCAGCCCACGGCGGGCCAACGTGAGGAGTTGGGCGGGGGTGCGGTGCGGCAGCACGTGCGCCGGCACCGTCGGTGCCTGAGCCGGGTTGGTCGGCATGGGTGTCTCTCCTCCACGTGGCCGAGACGTCACCGCGGCGGCTGATGCCGCCGACGAGACGCCGAGGTCGGGGTGGTGCGGAGGAAGACGCACCGGGTGTGGCCGGCCGGGTGTGGATGCTTCCCCACACCACACCCGGCCGGCGGACCGGCGGGTGCGTCGCCCGCCGCCCGGGGGTCGTGGGCGGCGGGCAACGCTCCTGCCTGTTGGGACCAGGCTCGCGACTGCCCGGAAACCCAGGTGCGGCCCGCGGAGCCGCACCGCCCGGAGGTGGCGCCGCGAAACGCCGCGCTCCGGCTGGTTGGAACGGGCGTTCGAGGCAATCGAACACTCGTTCTAACTGCTGCTGACAGTACACCTCCCCTCCGACGAAAATGCAACGTGTGACGCGCCGAGCGCGCCGGCCGGCTGAACCGGCCACCAGCGGACCCGGAAGAATGGCGGGATGCAGCCACACCCGAACGTACGGGCGGTGCAGGACGCGCTCACCGCCGCCGGCACTCTCGACGGCGCCGGTGAGCCCAGCATGGTCCGTCTGCTGCCCGACGCGGTGCACACCGCCTCGGCGGCCGCCGAGGCGCTCGGCGTCGAGGTCGGCCAGATCGCCAACTCACTGATCTTCGACGCGGACGACACCCCGCTGCTCGTCCTCACCTCCGGCGCACACCGGGTCGACACCGCCGGCCTGGCGGCATCGATCGGCGTCACCCGACTGCGCCGGGCCACCCCGGAGTTCGTCCGGGCCCACACCGGGCAGCCGATCGGCGGGGTCGCCCCACTCGGGCACCCGCACCCACTGCGCACCCTGGTGGACACGGCGCTGGCGGCGTACGCGGAGATCTGGGCCGCTGGTGGCGTACCCCAGGCGGTCTTCCCGACCACCTACCCCGAGCTGTTGCGGGTCACCGCCGGCACCCCGGCCGAGGTGGCGTGAGCGAGCGGAGCGAGCGAACCAGCGGGCCCAGCGGCGACGTCAGCGCGGCTCCGGAGCTGGTCACGCTGCACGTGTGGCGGACCTCCCCCGGCGCGCTGCCCCGGGCGCTGACCCGGATGGCGGTGGACCCCCGCCGGTTGCGGGCCCTCCCCGGCGTTCGGTTCGGCAAGCTGCTGGGCACCGGGACCGGCACCGACTTCGGGCCACGGGACGCCGACCTGACCCGGTGGGCGGCGCTGACCGTCTGGGACTCTCCCGCCGCGGCGGCCGGCTTCGACGACTCGCCGGTCGGGCGGGCCTGGGCGCGCATCGCCCACGCCCAGGCCCGAATCGACCTCCGCCCGCTGACCAGCCGGGGCGAGTGGTCCGGCCAGCGGCCGTTCGGCGACCCGTCGGGCGGCCGAGTCACCGGCCCGGTGCTGGCACTGACCCGGGCCCGGCTGCGGGCCCGCCGGGCGGCCACCTTCTGGCGGGCGATCCCGCCGGTGGCCGCCGCCCTGCGCGACGCGCCCGGGCTGCTGGCCCGGTTCGGAGTCGGAGAGGCCCCGTTGGGTTGGCAGGGCACGGTGAGCGTGTGGCGCGACCCGACGGACCTGGTGGCGTTCGCGTACCGTCACCCGGAGCATCGGGCGGCGATCATGCGAACCCCCACCGCGGGCTGGTACGCCGAGGAGCTGTTCGCCCGGTTCGAGGTGCGCGACGTGGTCGGCGACCGGTCGGTGCTCGGATGGGCCGCCGACGGCGGCCCGGAAACGGTGAAGGGTGGACGGGCATGAGGTTGGTGCGCTGGACGCCGGACGATCTCGTCCGGCGGCTGGACGACGTGGTGGCCGTCTACGGCGAGGCGATGGGGTACCGCACCGACCTGCTGGAGGCCCGGCGCGGTTACATCGCCACCCACGTCCGCCGGCCGGGTTTCCGGGCGGTCGCCAGCCTGACCAGCGAGGGTCACCTCGCCGGCTTCGGCTACGGCTACCTGGGCGCCTCCGGTCAGTGGTGGCACGACCAGGTGCACCGCGCGCTGGACGCCCCGACCCGCACGCGCTGGCTCACCCACTGCTTCGAGGTGGTCGAGTTGCACGTCCGGCCACCGGCGCAGGGGCACGGCCTGGGCGCCGGTCAGCTACGCGCGCTGCTCGGCATGGCGGAGGGCGACACAGTGCTGCTGTCCACCCCGGAGGCCGACGAGCAGACCTCGCGGGCCTGGCGGCTGTACCGACGGTTCGGCTTCGTCGACGTGCTGCGCGACTTCCACTTCCCCGGCGACGAGCGACCGTTCGGCGTACTCGGTCGGGATCTGCCGCTCGAGCCACCGGCGTCATGACCCGGCGGATCTCCTGGGCGCTGCTCGCCGTCCTGGTGCTCGCCCAGATCTGCTACCCGCTCACCACCGGCGCCACCCGGGCCGGGCTCACAGTGGCCACCGTCGTCCTCGGTTGGCTGCTCTCGGTCGGCCACGCGCTGCTCAGCCGGGGCCCACGGGTGGCGGCGGCGCTGGTCGCGGTGGCGACCGGCGGCGGGTTCGCGATCGAGGCGATCGGGGTGGCCACCGGCGTGCCGTTCGGCAGCTACGACTACTCCGGAGAGCTGGGCCCCAAGCTGGCCGGCGTGCCACTGATCATTCCGCTGGCCTGGACCTGGATGGCCTGGCCGGCCTGGCTGGCAGCGGTCCGACTGACCGGCGGCGGGGCCGCAACGGTCGGCGGCAGCGGGTCGACAGCCGGCGGCAGCGGGCCGACGGTGGGTCGCTGGGTGGGGCGGATCGCGCTGGCCACCGTGGGGCTGGCCGCCTGGGACCTCTTCCTCGACCCGCAGATGGTGGCCGAGGGCTACTGGGTCTGGCGCGACGCCACCCCGGCCCTGCCCGGCCTGGCCGGCATCCCGATCAGCAACTACCTGGGCTGGCTGCTCTTCGCGGTGCTGATGATGAGCGCGCTGCGCCCGCTGGCCGGGCCGGCAGCCGAACACACCGACCGGCGGGACGACCCGATGGTCGCGCTCTACCTGTGGACGTACTTCTCCAGCATCCTGGCCCACGCCGTCTTCCTCGACCTGCCCGCCTCGGCGCTCTGGGGCGCCGCCGGGATGTCGGTGACCGCCGTACCCCTGGCGGTGACAGTGCTCCGCGCCCGGCGCGACAGTCACCTCCGGCCGGCGGATCCCCAGACACACCGCCCCGGCGTCGACGCGACCCGATGACCGTTCTGCTCGCCCTGCTCGTCGCCGTCGCCACGTTGACCGGGCACACCTGGCTCAACGCCACCCGGTGGCTGCGCCGACCCACCGACCGGCCCGACGACGTCGACGAGCCCGTCACCGTGCTGCTGCCGCTGCGCGACGAGGCCACCCGGGTAACGCCCTGCCTGCGCGCCCTGCTGGCCCAGCGCGGCGTACCCGGGCTGCGCGTCGTGGTCCTCGACGACGGGTCCACCGACGGCACCGCCGACGTGGTCCGCGCGGTGGCCGGCGACGACCCCCGGGTCACGCTGCTCACCGGGGTCGCCCCACCGCCGGGCTGGCTGGGCAAGCCGCACGCCTGCTGGCAGCTGGCCACCCGGGCCGACCCGGACGCCACCGCGCTGGCCTTCGTCGACGCCGACGTGGTGCTCGCCCCGCACGCCGTGGCCGCTGCCGTCACCGAGTTGCGCGCGGCCCGGGCGACGCTGCTGTCGCCGTACCCCCGGATCGTGGTGGCGACGGCCGGCGACCGGTTGGTGCAGCCGCTGTTGCAGTGGCTCTGGCTGACCTTTCTGCCGCTGCGCGCGATGGAGCGCTCGTCGCGGCCGTCGCTGGCCGCGGCGGGCGGGCAGTTCCTGGTGGTGGACCGGGCCGGCTACACCGCGGCCGGCGGGCACGCCGCGGTCGCCGACAAGATCCTGGAGGACGTCGAGCTGGCCCGGGCGGTCAAGCGGGCCGGTGGGCGGATCGCCCTGGCCGACGGCTCCCGGCTGGCCACCTGCCGGATGTACGACGACTGGCCGCAACTGCGCGACGGGTACTCGAAGTCGCTCTGGGCGTCGTTCGGGCACCCGGGCGCGGCGGCAGCCGTGGTGGCGGCGCTGCTGCTGCTCTACACCGCCCCACCACTGATCGCGCTGACGGGTGCGGCGGCCGGCGCACCGAGGGTGGCCGCCGTGGGCTTGGCCGCGTACGTGCTCGGGGTGGCCGGACGGGTGCTCACCGCCCGCGCGACCGGTGGCCGGTGGTGGCCCGACGCGCTCGCACACCCCGTGTCGGTCGTGGTCCTCGGTTGGCTGACCCTGCGGTCGTACCATCTGCGAAAGCGACGCCGCCTGACCTGGCGGGGCCGCCCGGTCAGCTAGGGAGGACGCGGCATGGCGCGGATCGTGGTCGTCGGCGCCGGGGTGGGTGGCCTCGCCACCGCCGCCCGGCTGGCCGCTACCGGGCACCAGGTGACCGTCTTCGAGCGGGCCGACACTGTCGGCGGCAAGCTCGGCCGGTACGCGCACGACACCCCGGCCGGGTCGTTCCACTTCGACACCGGGCCGAGCCTGCTCACCCTGCCCGAGGTCTTCCACGACCTGTTCGAGGCGACCGGGGCGAAGCTCGACGAATACCTGGACCTCGTCCCACTGGACCCGATCGTCCGGCACGTCTTCCCCGACGGTGGCCCGACCCTGGACTCGTGCGCCGACCCGGCGGAGTTCACCGCCCGGATCGGGGCCGCGTTCGGTGACCGGGCGGCAGCCGACTGGCAGCGGCTGTGGCGGCGGGCGGCGCGGGTGTGGCAGGCCTCCTCACGGGACATCCTGCGTCGTACCGTCGACTCTCCCCGCGACCTCGCGTCGCTGGCCTGGCGCGTCGGGGACCTGGCCGCCATCGCCCCGGGCCGCAGCCTGCGCGGCCTGGGCCGCCGGCACCTGTCCGACCCGCGGCTGCGGATGATGCTGGACCGGTACGCCACCTACACCGGCGCCGACCCACGTCGGGCGCCGGCGGCGCTGGTCGCGGTCCCCTACGCCGAGTTGGCCTTCGGCGGCTGGTACCTGCGCGGTGGGCTGGGCACGCTCGCCGACGCGCTGCTGACCCGCTGCCTGGACCTCGGCGTGGTAGTGCAGACCGACACCACTGTCACCCGGATCGACGCCACCGGCGGCCGGGTCCATGGGGTACGCCTCGCCGGCGTCACCACCCCGGTGCCCGCCGACGTGGTGGTGGCCAACGTGGACGCGCTCACCGTCTACCGTGACCTGCTGCCGCACCCGCGTCGGCTGGCCGCGCTGACCGACCGCAGCCTCGCCGGCTTCGTGCTGCTGCTCGGCGTCTCCGGCAGCACCGGGGTGGCCCACCACAACGTCTTCTTCCCGGCCGACTACGACGCCGAGTTCGACGCGGTCTTCGGTGACCCCGGGCGGGGTGTACGGGCCCGGCCGGCGGCCGACCCGGCGGTGTTCGTCACAGTGGCCGACGACCCGATGGTCCGCCCAGCCGGACACGAGGCGTGGTTCGTGCTGGTCAACGCCGCCCGGCAGGGCACCGCGGCGGGCGCTGTCGACTGGCGACGCCCGGGGCTGGCCGACGCGTACGCCGATCGGATCCTGGACGTGCTGGCGCGGCGCGGCGTGGACGTGCGCGACCGGCTGCTGTTCCGCGAGATCCGCACCCCGGCCGACCTGGACGTGGCGACCGGCGCGCCAGGTGGCTCGATCTACGGCACCGCCGGTGGGCTGCTCCGCCCGGCGAACCGGGGCCCGGCGAACGGGCTGTGGCTGGTGGGTGGCTCCACCCACCCGGGCGGCGGGTTGCCGATGGTGACCCTCTCCGCGCAGATCGTCGCCGACGAGATCGGCCCCGCCTGGTAGACCCGGCCTGCTCCGGCCGGCGCCTGTTCGGCCCCCTCAGCTGGCGCCTGTCTCGGTCGGCGTCGGGCTGGCCCGGTCAGTCGGCGTCGAGCAGTGCGCGGCGGATGCTGGAGAGCAGTTGCCCCAGGCCGAAACCAGCCAGCAGCACCCAGACCGCTGTCGCCATGGTGATGGTGCCGGCGGCCAGGTCCGGCTCGATCAGCCCGGCCAGCCCGGCAACCAGCAGGCCGGCCAACGCCACCGAGACCCGGGTGGGGCGTTCCCCCACTGTCACCGCGCCGATCTCCCGCATGCCGGCGGCAACCGCCCGCGCCCGGACGTACTCGTGCAACCAGGACAGCGCGCCGCCCGCGACGACCAGCCCACCCGGCGCGCCCACCAGCCAGAAGGCCAGCAGCCACGCCACCTCACCGAGCCGGTCGGCGACCGAGTCGTAGACGTAGCCGAGCCGGGTGGTGCGGCCGGTGGCGACCGCCACCGCGCCGTCCACGCTGTCCGCCACGGCGGCGAGCAGCACGAACAGCGCGCCGAGGAACGGCCCGTCCCCCGGCCGGCCCACCAGCAACGGTACGCAGAAGCAGAGCAGCACCCCGGCCACGGTGACCGCGGTGGGGCTGACCCGCAGCCGACCCAGCACATATCCGACGTGGTACGCGAATCGCAGCCAGGCGCGCACCACCGGCGCCGCGACCCGCGGGTCGAACCCGCCGTGCAACCGCGCCCACGCCGTGGCGTACTGATCCCAGTTCAGCTGTGTGCCCACCACGGATCAACCGTCGTGCCGGGCAACAGGTGTCGCAGGCGCATCGTTCACACGCGGGCGCCGGCCTTCAGGTTCTGCCAGACCTCGCGGGTCGCAGTGGACCGGTTGAGGGTGATGAAGTGGATTCCCGGCACGCCTTCGTCCAGCAGGCGGCGGCACATCTCGCTGGCCTGCTCGATGCCGAGCCGGCGGACGGCGTCCGGGTCGTCGGCGACGCGTTCGAAGCGGGCCGCCAACGCCGGTGGGAACGGCGCACCGGACAGCTGCACTGACCGCTCGATGGTGCTGAACTGGGTCACCGGCATCACGCCGGCCAGGATCGGGGTGTCACAGCCGGCAGCGGCCACCCGGTCACGTAGCCGCAGGTAGTCGTCGGCGTCGAAGAACATCTGGGTGACCGCGAACTCCGCGCCGGCCCGACACTTGCGGACGAACTGGGCGGTGTCGGTGGCCACGTCGGGCGAGCGCGGGTGCTTGTACGGGAAGGCGGCCACGCCGACGCTGAAGTCGCCGGCGTCGCGCACCAGCCGGACCAGGTCCTCGGCGTAGTCCACGCCCTCGGGGTGACGGATCCACTCACCGCCCGGGTTGCCCGGGGGGTCACCACGAACGGCCAGCACGTTGCGCACCCCAACCCCGGCGAGCCGACCGACCACGTGCCGCAGCTCGGCGACGGAGTGGTTGACCGCGGTGAGGTGGGCCATCGGCAGCAGAGTGGTCTCGGTGGCGATCCGCTCGGTCACCGCCACTGTGGTGTCCCGGGTCGAGCCGCCGGCCCCGTACGTGATCGACACGAACGACGGGCGCAGCGACTCCAACTCGCGGATGGCCTGCCAGAGCAGCTGCTCCCCCGCCTCGGTCTTGGGCGGGAAGAACTCGAACGAGAAGGTCGGCTGGCGCTCACGGATGAGCTCCCCGATCGCCGGCTGCGGATTGGGGAGTGTCGAGGGAAGACCAAGCGCCACGACCCGACTCTAGCGGTCGATGGCACCAGGACCCAGGCCCTTCCCATCCAGCGGCCGGCGTCGCCGGTCCGGTGGGCGGTGTCGCCCCGGTCTGCCGTGAGCCCGGGGCGGCGTCGCTCGGTCTGTCGCCCGGTCTGTCGTGAGCCGGCGGGCGATGTCGCACCGCGCTCCCCGACCCGACGGCGGAAAGGCGTCGTACCTCCGAGGTAGGAAGGGACGGTGCGGGAGGGGCGGCGGGGGTGGCCCGGGTCCCGCGCGGGGGTCAGCAACCGAGCGGTGGCGCCGGTCCCGTCCGGTCGGGCGGGTGGGTCGTCACCGCACCGACGCCCGCCAGGAGGACAGATGATCCCGCTCGCATCGCCGCGCCCCGCGCAGCTCGGGCCGCTGCTGGCCCGGTGCCGACTGGAGCGGGGCTTGAGCCAACAGCGAGCCGCCGCCGAGTTGTGTGCCGCCGCCGGGGTGCCGACGCTCAGTCGGCACGAGATTTCCCGGTGGGAACGACAGCGTCGCGTGCCGGGCGGGTTCTGGCTCGGCTGGCTCGCCGTCGTCCTGGACGTGCCGCTGGTGGTGCTCGCCGAGGCTGCCGCGGCCACCCGTCGGGCCGGCTCGACGCGGGCCACCGGGCCGGGCCGCGCTACGGCGGCCGGCGCGCGACCGGCCAGGCGGACGGGGCCCGGCCGCACCGGCGGGACTACGCGTGGCGGTGGAGCACGAGCACGGGCGACCGGCTAGCGTCGGGGCGTGACCCACGCTGCTCCCGTGTCCCCCGTCGACCGCGCCGGCCTGCGGCAGCGGGTCGACAAGGCTCTCACCGAGTTCCTGGCCGGCCAACGGGTCCGGCTCGCCGCCGTGGACGACGCGCTGGGTCCGGTGGCCGAGGCGATCGAGGCGTTCGTGCTCGGCGGCGGCAAGCGGCTGCGTCCCGCATTCGCGTACTGGGGGTTCCGGGGAGCCGGCGGGCTGGACGGCGACCAGGTGCTGACCGCCCTGGCCGCACTGGAATTCGTCCAGGCCAGCGCCCTGATCCACGACGACCTGATGGACCGTTCCGACACCCGTCGCGGCGAGCCCGCGGTACACCGACGGTTCGCCACCCGGCATCGGGAGGCCGGCTGGGGCGGCGACGCGGACGGTTTCGGCGACGCCGCGGCCATCCTGCTCGGTGACCTGTGCCTGGTCTGGTCGGACGAGCTGCTGCACTCCGCCGGCCTGGACCTGTGGTCGTTGGCCCGGGCCCGGCCGGTCTTCGACGAGATGCGCACCGAGGTCACCGTCGGGCAGTACCTCGACGTGCTCACACAGGTCACCGGGGACACCTCGGTGGAGCGGGCCAGCAAGGTCGCCCGGTACAAGTCCGCGAAATACACCGTCGAGCGTCCGATGCTGCTCGGCGCCGCGCTGGCCGACGCGCCGGAGGACGTGCGGACGGCCTACTCGGCGTACGGGCTGCCGCTGGGCGAGGCGTTCCAGCTCCGCGACGACGTGCTGGGGGTCTTCGGCGACCCGTCGCTGACCGGCAAACCGGCCGGCGACGATCTACGCGAGGGCAAGCGCACCTACCTGGTGGCGGCGACCGTGGAGGCCACCGACGACGCGGGCCGCGAGCTGCTGCTCGGCCGGCTCGGCGACCCGGAGCTGGACGAGCACGGGGTGGCTCGGCTCCGCGAGGTGATCTCGGGGAGCGGGGCGCTGGCCCGTACCGAACAGCGGATCGTCACACTCACCGACGCCGCCCTGGCCGCCCTGACCGCCGTCGGCCTCGACACCGAGGCCCGCCAAGCCCTGGTAGACCTGGCCATAGTCGCAACCCGCCGATCCGACTAACCCCCCACCCTGCCCCACCCCCACCCTCCTCCCGCCCCCGCCCCCGCCCGCCGGCGTTGATCATGAAGTTATTGCCACGACACGCCAAGCGGGCTGGCAATAACTTCATGATCAACCGAGGCCGGGGGGCGGGTCCGGGGGTGGGGTTAGAAGCCCTGGGCTTGGGCTCGGCGTTTCACCTCTCGGGCCTGGTCGCCGGAGAGGGCGGCAGCGGGGGTGGCGCCGGGGAGGGTGTCGTCCGGCTCGTAGAGCCAGCGCAGAACAGCCTCGTCGTCGTAGCCGTTGTCGGCGAGCAGATTGAGCACGCCGGGCAGGTGCTTGAGCACTGTCTGGTTGGCGACCAGGTCCGCTGGGATCCGGCGGACGCCGTCGCGGCGGACCGCCAACAACTCGCGGTCACGGATCATCTGGTGCACCTTGCTGATCGACACGTCGAGGCGTTCGGCGACGTCGGGCAGGGTCAACCAGTCGGCCGGGTCGGTGGGGCCGGCGAGCTCCAGGCCGGGCGCGGCCTGGTCGGGTACGGGTTCGGTCACCCGACCACCCTGCCACGCCGCCGCCGCGACGGGCCACCGGCACCCCGGGCGACCCATCTGCGCCCCCTTCCCTGATCGCCGCTGACCAGCGGATAAGGGATGGGGAACCCGGCGGGACGGACCCGGTTCGGCATACGGCTGTAGCATCCTGTTCATCCCTCACCCTCTGGACACATAGACTGCCTGCCGATGGACACTCAGGTCGCCGACACGTTGCTGGGCTCGCTGATCGACGGGCGCTACCGCATTCGCGGTCGCGTGGCCCGTGGTGGCATGGCGACCGTGTACACCGCCACCGACGAACGCCTTGAGCGCACCGTCGCTGTCAAGATCATTCACCCGACCCAGGCCAGCGAGGCACGGGCCCGGATCGCCAACTTCGTGGCCCGGTTCACCGACGAGGCGAAGACCATCGCCCGGCTGACCCACCCGAACGTGGTGGCGGTCTACGACCAGGGCACGCACGCCGGCCTTCCGTACCTGGTGATGGAGTACGTCCGGGGTCGCACGCTGCGTGACGTGCTGGCCGAGCGACGCCGGCTCAACCCGGACGAGGCACTGGCCATCGCCGAGCAGATGCTCGCCGCGATCGCCGCCGCGCACCGGGCCGGCCTCGTGCACCGCGACGTCAAACCGGAGAACGTGCTGGTCGCGGAGGCGCCTACCGGTGGCGTCGCCAACCTGGTCGACAGCGTCGTGAAGGTGGCCGACTTCGGGCTGGCCCGGGCGGTCGAGGCGAGCGCCGACGAGGAGCAGGGCAACCAGCTGATGGCCACCGTGGCGTACGTCGCCCCGGAGCTGGTCACCGAGGGCCGCGCCGATCCGCGCACCGACGTCTACTCGGCCGGCATCGTGCTGTTCGAGATGCTCACCGGTCGGGTGCCGTACGACGGGGACCGCCCGGTGGACGTCGCCTGGCAGCACGTCGACCGGGACGTGCCGACGCCCTCGACGCTGGTGCCGGGCCTCCCGTCGGTCCTCGACGACCTGGTGCAGCGGGCCACCCGCCGCGATCCGGGAGCCCGGCCCGCGGACGCCGGCGCGTTGTTGGCCGAGGTGCAGGTGGCCCGGGATCGCCTGGGCGACGCCAACAGCCACACCGCCGTGCTCCGCCCGATCAGTGACGCACCGTCGCTCTCCCAGCCGACGATGATGGTCGCGACGGTCCAGCCGCCCAACCGCCCGTCGTGGGCACGACTGCCCGAGGGCGCCAGCAGCCAGGGGCCGGGGCGGCGTCGGGCCGCCCCGGAGCCGGCGGAGGGCCTGGGCGCCCGGCTCGCCGCGCTGCGCAGCACGGTGCTGAGCAACCCCCGTGGCCGCCTGGCCGTCGCGGCCGTGGTGGTGACGCTGGGCCTGGTGGCCGCGATCGGGGGTTGGTGGTTCGGTGTCGGCCGCTACACGGACGCTCCGCAGTTGGTGAGCCTGAGCAAGGCCGAGGCGCAGTCGCGGGCCGACCGCTCCGGGCTCCTCCTCACGTACGCTGAGCCGCGCTTCGATGAGAAGGCCCCGAAGGACAGCGTGCTGGAGCAGAGCCCGGCGTCCGCTGCCAAGATCGTCAAGGGTGGCACCATCACCCTGACCCTCTCCCTCGGTCCGGAGCGTTTCCCCGTACCGGACGTGATCGGCAAGGAGTTCGAGCTCGCCGAGGCGGACCTGGTCAACGTGAAGCTGGTGGTGGCCAAGGGCACCCCCCGTTATGACGACAGCCTGCCGGCCGGGGTCGTGGTGGACAGCTCCCCCAAGGTGGGCACCGAGGTCAAACCCGGTGCGAAGGTCACCCTCATTCTGAGCCGTGGCAGGGCGCCGGTGACGGTGCCGAACCTGGTGGGCAAGAGCCTGACCGACGCCCGGACGACCCTGGCCCAGCTCAACCTGGTGCTGAAGGAGACCTACAAGGACTCCGACAAACCGAGGGACGAGATCCTCGGCCAGAGCCCGGCCGATGGCGCTGGCGTGGAGAAGGGCACCGAGGTCAAGCTGGACGTCAGCAAGGGGCCACCGCTGGTCGCCATGCCGCGGGTGATCGACCTGCCGTGCCAGCAGGCCAAGCAGGCGTTGGAGGGTCAGGGCTTCCCGGTGACGATGGCGATCAACCCGAACGCCGTGGTCCGAATCCAGCTCCCGGGCGAGAATTCGCAGGTGGCGCCCGGCACCCCGGTCACCCTCACGTGCTTCTGATGCCGACGATCCCCGCGCGCCCTGTGGGCACGCACACTCCGACCTCGGGTGGGCTGGCGAAGGCCGCCCTGCCGTACGCCGACGCGACCGGTGCACAGGTGGTGCAGGTCTACGTCTCCAACTCGCGAGGCTGGGCACTGCCCAACGGCGACCCGGTGCAGGACGCGCTGTTCCGCGACGGTTGCGCCGAGCGGGGCATTCCCGCGTTCATCCACGCCGCGCTGCTGGTCAACCTCGGCTCACCCACCCCGGCCACTGTCGAGAAGTCGGCCGAGACGCTGGCGCACGCGTTGCGTCGGGGCGTGGCGATCGGCGCGCGCGGGGTGGTGTTCCACGCGGGCAGTTCGGTGGACGAGGGGCACGCCGAGGCGGCGATGGGACAGGTCCGCGAAGTGTTGCTGCCGCTGCTCGACTGGGCTGCCGACGCTGGTGGGCCGATGTTGCTGGTCGAGCCGAGCGCCGGCGGTGGCCGGTCACTGGCCTCCCGGGTGGAGCAGCTCGGCCCCTACCTGGACGCGGTGGACGGCCACCCCATGCTCGGGGTCTGCTTCGACACCTGCCACGCCTGGGCGGCCGGCCACGACCTGGCGGCCGAGGGCGGCATGACGGCGACCCTGGACACCCTGGTGGCCACCGTCGGTGCGGACCGGCTGCGGCTGGTCCACGCCAACGACTCGAAGGATCTGTGCGGCTCCACCCGGGATCGGCACGAGAACATCGGCAAGGGCAGCATCGGCGAGCCGGCCTTCGCCGAGCTGATGGCGCACCCGGCGACCGCTGGCGTCCCGACCGTCGTGGAAACCCCCAGCGAGAAGCACGTGGGCCACGCCGCCGACATCGCCACCCTCACCCGCCTGTCCCACCCCTGACCCCAACCTCGTTGATCAAGAGGTTTGCGTCACCCGGCGACCGGAATCTGACGCGAACCTCTTGATCACCGAGGTGAACAGGGGTTCAGGCTGCGGCGAGGATTCGGGGTAGGGCTGCCAGGGCGCGGTCGACGTCCGCGTCGCTGAGGCCCAGGTGGGTGACCAGGCGGGCGGTACGGGGGCCGAGCACCGAGATCAGTACGCCCTCGGCCCGCGCCGCGGCGGCCAGCGCCCGCGCGTCCAGGGTGTGCTTGGTGAGATCCAGCGCGACAAGGTTGGTACGGACCGTGGTGGCGAGCACACCGAACGGCGCGACCGCCTCGGCGAGCCGGGCCGCCTTCGCGTGGTCGTCGGCCAACCTGTCGATGTGGTGCGCGAGCGCGTACCGGCCGGCGGCGGCGAGAATGCCGGCCTGGCGCATGCCCCCGCCCATCCGCTTGCGGATCAGCCGGGCACGTTCGATCTTCTCCGCGCTGCCGATCACCAGCGAACCGACCGGCGCGCCGAGGCCCTTGGAGAGGCATACCGACAGCGTGTCGAAGAGCCGGCCGTACTCGATCAGCGGCACCTGGTCGGCGACGTGCGCGTGCCAGATCCGGGCGCCGTCACAGTGCAGTGCGACCCCCGCCTCGTCAGCGACCCCGCGCAGATCCCGCAGGGTCGCCAGCGGAATCACCCCGCCGCCGCCGCGATTGTGGGTCTGCTCGACGGCGACCGCGCGGGTGGGGACGGCGAAGTAACCGTCCGGCCGGATCATCCCGGCCACCATCTCCGGGTCGATGTCCGCGCCCACGGCGGGCCAGGTCCGCGAGGAGATCCCGCCGTACGCGGCCGCGGCGCCGATCT
Organism: Micromonospora hortensis; assembly: GCF_022230935.1. Taxonomy (NCBI): domain Bacteria; kingdom Bacillati; phylum Actinomycetota; class Actinomycetes; order Micromonosporales; family Micromonosporaceae; genus Micromonospora; species Micromonospora hortensis. Next base: position 67,500 of record NZ_JAKKFE010000004.1, on the reverse strand, counting down.
CGTACGTGACCACGTGCGCGTCGGCATCGCAGAGCAACTCGTCGCCGGGCGACACCAGCAGTTGCAGGGCGATCTGGTTCGCCATCGAACCACTCGGGGCGAACAGCGCCGCCTCGTGTCCGAACAACGCGGCGACCTCGGCCTCCAGCGCGTTGACGCTCGGGTCCTCGCCGTAGACGTCGTCACCGACCTCGGCGGCGGCCATCGCCTCCCGCATCCCGGCGGTGGGTCGGGTCACCGTGTCGGACCGCAGGTCCACGAACAGATCAGGCACTGTCATCCTTTCAACTGCCGACTGCGGGCTCGCAAGCTCGCTCCCCACGTCAGCCATTGTCATCCTCTGACTTGCCGGCTGCGGGCTCGCAAGCTCAGCCCCGCAGCATCTCCGCTACGAGGAAGGCCAACTCCAACGACTGCTGGGTGTTCAGACGCGGGTCGCAGGCGGTCTCGTACCGGTCGGGCAGGTCGAGATCCTCGATCCCCTGGGCGCCGCCGAGGCACTCGGTGACGTCCTCGCCGGTCAACTCGACGTGCAGGCCGCCGGGGTGGGTGTCCAGCCCCCGGTGCACCTCGAAGTAGCCGAGCACCTCGTCGACGATGCGGTCGAAGTGCCGGGTCTTGTAGCCGTTCGACGACTCGTGCGTGTTGCCGTGCATCGGGTCGCACTGCCAGACCACCTTGGCCCCGGCGGCGGTGACCTTGGCGACGATCGGCGGCAGCGCGTCGCGTACCCGGTGGTTGCCCATCCGGCTGATCAGTGTGAGCCGGCCGGGGATGTTGTCCGGGTTGAGCTTCTCGCACAACTCGATCGCCTCGTCCGGGGAGGTGGTCGGGCCGAGCTTGACCCCGATCGGGTTGGCGATCCGGGAGATGAAGTCGATGTGCGCCCCGCTGATCTGCCGGGTGCGCTCGCCAATCCACAGGAAGTGCCCGGAGAGCCCGTACGCCCGACGGTCGGAGACCCGGGTGAGCGCCCGGTCGTACTCCAGGGCCAGGGCCTCGTGGGAGCAGTAGAGCGTGACGGTGCGCAGCGCCTCGTCGTCGGTCATGCCGCAGGCCCGGATGAAGGCCAGCGCCCGGTCGATCTCCCGGGCGATCGCCTCGTAACGCTCCCCCGCCGGGGAGTTCTTCACGAAGCCCTTGTTCCAGTCGTGTACGGCGTGCAGGTCGGCCAGCCCGCCGGCGAGGTACGCCCGGAGCATGTTCATCGCCGCCGCCGAGTTGGCGTACGCGCGGATCATGCGTTGCGGGTCGGCGACCCGGGCGGCCGGGTCGGCCTCCAGCGAGTTGATCATGTCGCCGCGGTACGCGGGCAGGCCGCGGGCGTCGGTCGGCAGCGAGCGGGGCTTCGTGTACTGCCCGGCGACCCGGGCGACCTTGACCACCGGCAGCGACGCGCCGTAGGTGAGCACGATCGCCATCTGGAGCAGGGTGCGGGCGTTGGCCAGCAGGTGGCTCTCGGTGTTGTCCACGAACGTCTCGGCGCAGTCACCACCCTGCAGCAGGAAGGCCTTGCCCTCGCAGACCAGGGCGAGCTTCTGCCGGAGCTGGTCCACCTCGTAGGGCGCGACGACCGACGGCACGGTGTCGAGGACCTTGCAGACCGCCGCCACGGCAGCCGGGTCGGACCACGGCGGGACCTGCTCGCGGGGCAGCTCCCGCCATCGGTCCAGACCGAGCGCGGCGTCCTCGGCGGAGTCGATGGTCGGTCGGCTGGTCTGCAGGCCCGGGCTGCCCACCGCGGGATGGCTCAGCTGATGCCACTCATGGCGCATGACAGAAAGCGTACGGCGACGGTCGGGGTGACCGGGCGGCGAGGGGGACGGTTCCGGCAGATGGGAGATCAATCTGCCGGGCGCTGGTCAGGACGCGGGGGTAGGGGCGACGCCGGCCGGCGTCGGGGCGGCCGGCTCACCCGGCGCTTCGGCGGCGATGCACCAGTCGCTGCCGTCCCGGGTGACGGTGAAGACCAGTGGCCGGACGACGGTGCGCTTGCCGACCGCGACCGAGACCGAGACGCGGACTTCCTGCCCGAGCGGACCGGACCGGATGTCCGTGATGGCCGCTTCCGGCACCTGGAAGTGATCGGCGAAGTCACCGTTGGGGCCGGTGGCGCCCAGGTCGAAGCCGTCGTGCAGCAGAGCGCAGAGCTGGCTACGGCCGGCGGCGACGTCCTTGGCCGCCATCGCGTCGAGGTACGCCTGCACGCGCTCACGGGAGCGGGTGGCGGCCTCGTCGGCGGGGGCTCGGGCGGGCTTGGCGGCGGACTTCTCCTCGTCCTTGTCGCCGATCCCGCAACCGATGAGGGCGACCGGCAGCAGCATCAGCCCGGCGGCGGTCGCCGCGAGCCTGCGGTGCGTCGGGCGCATGATCACCTCCGTCGGCGGTGAGATCGAGACGTGCCGAGCCGCGAGTCTGCCACATCCGGCTGACCGAGCCCAATGGCGGCGGCCCGGTCGACGCTGGGCGTCGGCCGGGCCGCTGTGTCACGGGCGGGAAGGGACGGTGCGGGCCCCTTCCCGCCGTGTGGGTGGTGCGTCGGCCCTCGGCTCAGCCGAGACCGCCCTTGATGGCGCCGATGAGCTCGCCGTTGCTCGTGTCACCGGAGAGCTCCCAGAAGAACGCGCCACCGAGGCCCTGGTTGTTCGCGTACGTCATCTTGCCGTTGATGGTCGACGGGGTGTCGTAGCTCCACCAGTTGCTGCCGCACTTGGCGTACGCGGTGCCGGCGATCGTGCCGGTGGCCGGGCAGGTGTTCTTGAGGACCTTGTAGTCCTCGATGCCGGCCTCGTAGGTGCCCGGCGCCGCGCCGGTGGCGCTGCCACCCGGAGCGGCCTGGGTGACACCGGTCCAGCCCCGACCGTAGAAACCGATGCCGAGCAGCAGCTTGTTGGCCGGGACGCCCTTGCTCTTGAGCTTCTGGATCGCCGCGTCGGAGTTGAAGCCCTGCTGCGGGATGCCGGTGTACGAGGTGAGCGGGGAGTGCGGTGCCGTCGGACCCTGTGCGGCGAAGGCGCCGAAGTAGTCGTAGGTCATCGGCATCAGCCAGTTGAGGTTGCCGATGGCGCCGGCGTAGTCGGTGGCATCGATCTTGCCGCCGTTGCTGCCGTCCGCGGTGATGGCCGCGGTGACCAGGGCGCTGGACCCGAACTTCGACCGCAACGCGCTGATCACGTTCTTGAACGCGTTCGGGCCGCTGGTGTCACAGGTCAGACCGCAGGCGTTCGGGTACTCCCAGTCGACGTCGATGCCGTCGAAGACGTCCGCCCAGCGCGGGTCCTCGACCAGGTTGTAGCAGCTCTCGGCGAACGCGGCCGGGTTCTGCGCGGCCTGGGTGAAGCCACCGGACCAGGTCCAGCCACCGAACGACCAGATCACCTTGAGGTGCGGGTTCAGCTGCTTGAGCTTGCGCAACTGGTTGAAGCTGCCGCGCAGCGGCTGGTCCCACGTGTCGGCGACGCCGTCCACGCTCTCCGCAGCCGTGTACGCCTTCTCGTAGTCGGCGTAGCTGTCACCGATGGCACACCGGCCACCGGTGGTGTTGCCGAAGGCGTACAGGATGTGGGTCAGCTTGGCGGCCGAGCCGCTGGTCTGGATGTTCTTGACGTGGTAGTTGCGCCCGTAGACGCCCCACTCGGCGAAGTAACCGACGATCTTCTTGCCGCCCGGGTTCGGCGGGTTGGTGGTCGGCGGTGGCGTGGTGGGCGGAGGGGTGGTGGGCGGCGTCGTCGTCGGTGGGGTGGTGGTCGGCGGAGTGGTGGTCGGCGGGGTCGTCCCGCCGCCGCACGCGGCACCGTTGATGGTGCAGTTCAGTGGTGCCTTGTAGGCGCCGCTGCCGTTGTAGCCCCAGCTGAACGAGGCGCCGGGGGCGATGCCGCCGGCCCAGCTCTTCTTGACCGCGACGTAGTGGTTGCCGCTGCTGGTGACGTCGGCGTCCCACGCGCTGCTGATGGTGGTGCCCGACGGCAGGTCGAACTCGATGCGCCAGGTGGTGACGGTGGCGCTGGAGCCGTTGGTGACGGTCACCCTCGTCTCGTGACCGGTCCCCCAGTCCTGCGCCTTGGTGAAGGTGGTGGTGACAGTGCCGGCGCCGAACGCGGTGGTCACCGGCACCGCTGCGACGGTCACGGCGACCACGGCACCGGCCCAGAGGGCCCGGCGGAGCGATCTTTTCATGAGGCGTCTCCCGAACTGTTAGGAAACTTTCCAAAAGAGATGGTGAGACGGTACTCACGCCGTCATCAGTTCGTCAAGATGCGCATGTTTCGATTTCTCCTGGTGCACGGAGTGCGTACGCTGCGCCCACCCCGGGTCGACACCCGGCCGGCGCGTAGCCTCGGCCCATGACCGTCTTCGACATCCCGATCGACGCCCTCAACGGCGGCCCCGCCGACCTGGCCCGCCACCGCGGCAAGGCGTTGCTGGTCGTCAACGTGGCCTCCCGCTGCGGCCTCACCCCGCAGTACGCCGGCCTCCAGACGCTCGCCGACTCCTACGCCGACCGGGGCCTCGTGGTGCTCGGCGTGCCGTGCAACCAGTTCGCCGGGCAGGAGCCGGGCAGCGCCGCCGAGATCAGCGACTTCTGCCAGGTCAACTACGGGGTCACCTTCCCGTTGACCGAGAAGGTCGACGTCAACGGCCCCGACCGGCACCCGCTCTACGCCGCGCTCGTGGACACCCCGGACGCCGACGGGCACACCGGTGACGTGCGCTGGAACTTCGAGAAGTTCCTGGTGGCCCCGGACGGCTCGGTCGCCGCCCGCTTCGCCCCCACTGTCGCGCCCGACTCCGACGACCTGCGCGCGGCCATCGAGAAGACCCTCCCCACCTCCTGACGCCCCGGGCGCTCGCCGCACCGCCTTGATCACGCTCGAACATGGATGTAGTGGCCTGCCAACTGTCGGATGCCACTACATCCCGGATCGAGCGCGATCTTGCGGGGCCGGCATCGCAGGACGACCGGCGGTCCACATCGACCACCCGCCCGAACCGCTCACCACCGGAGAGTGGCACGTCCCCGGAGAGCCGGTCGGCGACCAGCGCGAGCAGTACGTTGTGCAGGACGGGCTCGCGCGCCACCAGGCACCCGCCGCGACGGCGAAGGTCGCGAGCAGCCTGCGCAGCTACCCGGCAGCGGGCAATCGGAATAACCCACCAGTCTGGTTGGGAATGCGTCGTGGGTGAACGAAGTTGGGAACGAGCATGACAACTGTGGGACTGATCGGCAGTGGCAACATCGGCGGCACCGTGGCCCGGCTGGCCGTCGACGCCGGCTACGACGTGGTGCTGAGCAACTCGCGGGGCCCGGAGACCCTCACCGACCTGGTGGAGACCCTGGGCGAGCACGCCAGCGCCGGCACCACGCAGGACGCGGCGCAGGTCGGTGACCTGGTGATGGTCAGTGTGCCGCTGAAGGCGTACCGCGCGGTGCCAGTGGAACCGCTGGCCGGCAAGGTCGTTCTCGACACCAACAACTACTACCCGCAGCGTGATGGCACCTTCCCGGAGCTGGACTCCGGCGAGACCACCAGCAGCGAGTTGCTCCAGCGCCACCTGCCGGACTCGCGGGTGGTCAAGGTCTTCAACAACATCAACTTCAAGGGCCTGGCCGCCCTCCCCCGGCCAACCGGTGCGGCCGACCGCAGCGCCCTCGCGATCGCCGGTGACGACGCCGCCGCGAAGGCCGAGGTGACCGCCTTCCTGGACCGGATCGGCTACGACGCGGTGGACGTCGGCCCGCTGGCCGAGGGGTGGCGGTACCAGCCGGACACCCCGGCGTACGGCACGCTCTACTCCGCCAGCCCGACCGACTGGGAGCACCCGGCCCCGGGCGACGCCGCGAAGCTGCGCGCCGCCCTGGCCGCCGCCACCCGCTGAGCAAGGCCAGCCGCCGCCCAGCCGGCGATCACCTACCGGGTGGTCGTACGGAGGGCGGCGGCGAGCCGCCTAACGGTCAGCTTCCCGCCCACTGTCTGTCCGTGTACGCCACCAGCTCGGACACCGTGACCGAAGCCGCGAACGCCGATACGACCATCGACGCGGAGCGAACGTCGAGGCTCACCCCGCTTGCGGCTCGAATCTCCAGGTCGGCGACCAGTTCGGTGGAGATGCCGACCAGCCGCAGCTCACTGACGCCGCCGAAGAGAAGTTCGACCTGAACCGTGTTGAATCCGGCGCGAAGCCATTTGGCTGGCGGGTTGGCCGGGTAGGCGGGCAGGTCCAGTCTGAGCCGAAGAGTAGGTCCCTCACGCTCGACGACCAACCCGTGCAGGCTGACCCCACTCAGTGACGGAGGCCCTTCCGGAAAAATCTCCCGGAGGCCCTGCGGATTCGTGACCAGGTCGACCCAGGTCCTGTCGCCCCGAGACCTAGGCGCATGGACCCGTACACCGTCTGACACCTCGTCCAACCTCCTACCGGGTGGTCGTACGGAGGGCGGCGGCGAGTTCGTCGTCGTAGCTGGCAATCTGCTGCCCGTCCGAGGCGTACGCGACGAGCCGACCGTGGGCCATCGTCGCTGACCGGAACGAGAAGGTACGCGAACCCGGGTACGCGGCGAGCAGCGGGATGGCCCTGGGTGCTCCACCCGGTGCGGAGTAGTACTCCAGGCGGGTCACCTGCGGGGAGACCACGCCGTTGACCCGGACCTTGGTCTTCTCGGCGCGGGTGCCGAAGGTGACCGGCACGTCGGTGGCGTAGGCGGCGCATTCGGCCGGACCACGGCAGACGAAGAAGTATCGCGGGTTGACCACGTCGTCGAGGGTGTACGCCTTGAAGGTGGGGTCGGCTCCGGCCGGCAGCGGCTGCACGGCGAAGAACGCGACCGCCACCGTGGCCGTGACGCCCACCCGCAGCCAGGCACGGCCGGCGGCCGGTCGTCTGCTCGTACGGTGGGCGGCGACGGCGACACCGCCGAAACCGACGAGGCACAGGACGCACACCCCGACGGCACGGGCGTTCTCGAAGAGGAACTGCACCCCCGGCCGCGTCGAGATCGGGCTGAGCACCGCGCCCAACGAGACGACCATGGCGGCGAGCAGCGCCGTGCCGGCGGCCCGCTGGGTGACGCCGGACGCGCCGACCAGCAGCATCGCGGCGAGCACCGGCCACACCTGGTGGTGGGTCCAGGACACCGGGGACGCGGCCACTGTGGCGCAGCCGACGAGGACGGCGGCGTGCCCGGGTCGGCCCTGCCGCGTCAACTGTCGGGCCCGCAGCAGTGCCGCCCCGCAGATCAGTGCCACCATGCCGGCCCAGAGCACTGGCAGCGCCGCCTCTTCGACGCCGACGCGTAGCAACATTCCGTGCACTGACTGGTTGCCCAACGAGGACAGATTGCCGATGCGCGAGGTCTGTCGCACGGTCTCGGTCCAGTAGGACCAACTCTCCGAGGGCAGCACGATCGCGGCGAGCCCCGCGCAGGCCACGAACGTGGCCGCCGACCGGCCGGCGTCCCGGTAGCGCCCGACGGCGAGGAAGTAGACCACGAACAGCAGCGGGGTGAGCTTGATCGCCGCGGCCACCCCGACCAGCGTTCCGCGCAGTCGGGGTGGGACGACGCCCAGCCCGTCGAGAAGGGCCATCAGCACGATGAAGATGCTGACCTGCCCGAAGCGTAGGTTGCTCTGCACCGGCGCGGACAGCATCAGCGCGGTGGCCGCCAGCGCCACGACGAGCGGGCGCCGGGAACGTCGGGTGGTCAGCGCGACACCCACCGACCCGGCGATGGCGACGACCGCCGCGCACGTCGCCACCAGCCAGATCCCCTGGAGTACGCCCTCGCTGACGGCGGTGATCGGCCACAGCACGAGAGCGGCGAACGGCGGATAGGTGAACGGGCCGCCGTTCTCCGCCACATATCCGTACAGCGGCTTGCCGGCGTTCAGGTCGGACAGCGCGCCGTAGTAGATGTGCAGGTCGGAGAGGCGATCCGGACGGCGTAGAACGAGCACACAGGACACCAGCGCGACGACGACGAAGGCCGCCCACGCCAGCGCCACCCGGCGATCCCGCATCGCCCGAGAATAGGCGAGCGTCTTGGTCCGTGTGGGACCCGCAACGGCAGACGCGGGGCTTCGGTAGCGACAGCCGGCAGAAACATCGCTGTGGCAACTTGCGCCACAGTCCTGTTCACGGGACCCTGTTCTCTGGGTTGCCACCCGCTCACCGAACGTGCCCCCCGGAGGCGACATGCACACGCTCCGTACCGTGCCCCGCCGGCTGCTGGCCGGCTCCGGCGCGCTCCTGCTCGGCACCGCCCTCGCCACCGCCGCCGTTCCGATTCCGGCCAACGCCGCGACCGGCGCGGACACCGTCGGATACGTCCGACTCGCGCACCTCTCCCCGGACACCCCGGCGGTAGACGTCTACCTGGCCGCGCCGGGCGCTGCGAAGCCGCAGGTCTTCCCCGGGGTCGGTTACGGCGTGGTCTCCGACTACCTGGAACTAGCGCCGGGCCGGTACGCGGTGGCCATGCGCGAGGCCGGCGCCCCCGCCAGCGACCCCCCGGTGCTCACCACCGAGGTCGCGGTGACCAGCGGGAACGCCTTCACTGTGGCCGGTGTCGGCCGGCACGCCGACCTCGGCCTGCGGGTGCTCACCGACGATCTCAGCGCCCCCACCGACGGCCGCGCCAAGGTGCGGGTCGTGCAGGCGTCGGTGCGGACCCCGGTGCTCGACGTGGCCGCCGCCGACGGCCCGATGATCGCCGACGGGGTGCAGTTCGCCACCACTACCGACTACCAGCAGGTCGAGCCGGGCAGTTGGCGGCTGAAGCTGACGGGCGCCGGCGGGCCGAGCACCGACGCCGAGGTGCGGCTCACCGGCGGCGCGGTCTACTCGCTGCTGGTGCTCGACGCGAAACAGGGCGGGCTCACCGCCGAGCTGCGCCGCGACGCCGAGGGCGGCAGCGTCGTGCCGGCCGGCGGGGTGGACACCGGCGCCGGTGGCACCGCCGGAGCCGGGCTCGACGCGTACCCAGTGGTGGCCGGCGGTCTGGCCGCGGCGGCCGGCGCGGTGGCCCTGTTGCTCTGGCGCCGGCGGCGGCGCACCACCTGGTGAGCGCCGGGCCGGACCCGTCGATCCGGCGGCACCGTGAGCGCCGGATACCGCTGGCCGCGCTGGTCGCGGCCGGCGCGGCGGTCTGCCTGGCCGCCGGCACCGGGGTCGGGCTGGCCACCACCGGCTCGCCACCGCCGGTGGCGGCCTGGCACCCCGGCTGCGGCGACGACTGCCCGTCGGTGGCCGCCGCGCCCACACCACACGGTCCACCCACGCGGGTACGCGTACCGCACATCGACGTCGACTCACCGCTCACCGTGCTGGGTCTGGACCGCGCCGGCGTGCTGATTCCGCCGACCGACTTCCACACCGCCGGCTGGTACGGCGGCGGCCCGGCCCCGGGCGACACCGGTCCGGCCGTACTCGCCGGGCACCTGGACTCACGACGCGGCCCGGCGGTCTTCGCCCGGCTCGGCGAGCTACGGCCCGGGGACCTGGTGGAGGTGTGGCGCGGCGGGCAGCGGTTGCCGTTCCGGGTGACCGGGTCGCTGCGTACCCGCAAGGACCAGTTTCCGACTGCCGTGGTCTACGGCCCGACGCCCGGGGCGGAGCTGCGCCTGGTCACCTGCGGGGGCGACTTCGACCGGCGGCGGGGCCACTACGTCGACAACGTGGTGGTGTTCGCGGTGACCGAGGCCCCCGACCCGGTCCTGCCGACGTCCGCCGCAGGCTGAGTCAGAGGGGACGGCGGCCGGCGAAGCCGCACTCGGCCCGGTGGTACCAGCGCACGTCGGAGTCGCCCTCCAGCCAGCACCAGAGCACGGCGCGGCCGGCCCGCTCGCCGGGGAAGTCGAGCAGCACCGGGGCTATGCCCTTGACCTGGATGTCGTGCTGGTGCAGCTCGTCGACGACGGCGTGCAGTCGAGCTTCCAGTGCCTTGACCTCGGCCAGCCCGCCGAGCGCGCTCACGCCGTGGTCGGCCAGGTCGACGCGCAGCTCGGCCAGGTCGGCCCGGACCCGGATCAACTCGTCGACGCGCGGTTGCAGGGTGGCCACCAGGTGCCGGGCCTGGGCAAGTGTGAACACCGAGCCAGTATGCGGCACACACGGCCCCGCGACGCGCCCCGACCGCTCAGTCGGCCTGTGCCGCCAGCTCGCGGGCGCGATCCCGGGCGGCCTCCAGCGCGGCGAGCAGCGCAGCGCGTACGCCGTGCTTCTCCAGCTCACGAATCGCGGAGATGGTGGTGCCGGCCGGCGAGGTGACCGCCTCGCGCAGCTTGACCGGGTGCTCGCCGGAGTCGCGCAGCATCACCGCCGACCCGATCGCCGTCTGCACGATCAACTCGTGCGCCACCTGACGGGGCAGCCCGAGCAGGATCCCCGCGTCGATCATGGCTTCGACCAGCAGGTAGAAGTAGGCCGGGCCGGAGCCGGAGAGGGCGGTGACGGCGTCCTGCTGCGACTCGGGCACCCGGATCGTCTGGCCGAGCGGCTTGAACATCTCCTCGGCAAGCGTGAGGTGCGCCCCGGTGGCGTGCGCGCCGGCGGAGATCGCGGTCATCGCCTCGTCGACCAGCGCCGGGGTGTTGGTCATCACCCGCACCACCGGGGTGCCCTCGGGCAACCGGCGGCTGAAGAAGCTGGTAGGCAGCCCCGCGCAGAGCGAGATGACGAGCTTGTCGGCCGGCACCTTGGGGCCGATCTCGTCGAGAAGCGCGGCGGCGTCCTGCGGCTTGACCGAGACCGCGAGCACAGCGGCCTCGTCCACAGCGGTGAGGTTGTCGACCACCCGTACGCCGTACCGGGCGGTCAACTCCTCCGCGCGAGCGGGTCGGCGGGCGGTGGCCAGCAGCCGGTCCACCGGCCATCCTGAGCGCAGCAGCCCGGAGAGCATCAGCTCACCGATCTTGCCCGCGCCGATCACCGCGACAGTGTGCACTCCGGCGGACATGTCGGCCCGTACCCCCTCGCATCGGGTCGCGGCGCGGCGGACCCGCAGGCCCGCCGCGCCGCCGACGATCGATCAGCTGCCGAAGAACACCTCGGCCTCGGCGTACCGCTCCAGCGGCACGGTCTTCAGCTCGCGGGTGGCCTCGGCGAGGGGCACCCGGACGATGTCGGTGCTCTGCATCGCGACCATCTTGCCCCAGTCGCCGTCGTTGACGGCGTCGATGGCCTGCAGGCCCAGGCGGGTGGCGAGCACCCGGTCGAAGGCGGTCGGGGTGCCACCGCGCTGGATGTGACCCAGCACCACGGTGCGGGCCTCCTTGCCGGTCTTGGCCTCCAACTGCTCGGCGAGCCACTGGCCGATGCCGCCGAGGCGGACGTGGCCGAACGAGTCGAGCTCCTGGTTGGCGAGGACCATCTGGCCGTCGAGCGGCTGGGCGCCCTCGGCGACCACGACGATCGGGGCGTACTGGTGCTGGAAGCGCTTCTCGACGTAGCCGGCCACCTGCTCGACGTCGAACTGACGCTCGGGTAGCAGGATCACGTTGGCGCCGCCGGCCAGGCCGGCGTGCAGGGCGATCCAGCCGGCGTGCCGGCCCATCACCTCGACGACCAGGGTGCGGTGGTGGCTCTCCGCTGTGGTGTGCAGCCGGTCGATGGCCTCCATCGCGATGTTGACAGCGGTGTCGAAGCCGAAGGTGTAGTCGGTGGCGCCGAGGTCGTTGTCGATCGTCTTCGGCACGCCGACGACGTGCACGCCCAGCTCGTAGAGCTTGGTGGCAACGCCGAGGGTGTCCTCGCCGCCGATCGCGATCAGCGCGTCCACGCCCTGGGCGGCGAGGTTGTCCTTGATCCGCTCGACGCCGTTCTCGATCTTGAACGGGTTGGTACGGGACGAGCCGAGGATGGTGCCGCCGCGGGGCAGAATGCCGCGAACGTCGGCAATGTCCAGCGGGCGGGACAGACCCTCGAGCGGGCCCTTCCAGCCGTCCCGGAAGCCCACGAACTCGTGACCGTAAGTGGCGACGCCCTTGCGGACCACCGCCCGGATGACCGCGTTGAGACCGGGGCAGTCGCCGCCGCCGGTGAGCACGCCGATACGCATGATCCGCTCATCCTCCTGGAGCATCAGGTAAAGCCCGATATGCCCCAGGGTATGTGTCAGGTCAGACCATCGGCGCCGTTGCCGGCCCGGGGCGGGCCGTCACTGCGAACTGTAGTCGGCCCGCCAGTACGACGACAGCGCGCCCCGGGCACCCACCCCCGGTCAGTAGGTCACCTCGTGGCTCTCGCCGACCTTCGGTGGCCGGCCGGTGACCGCGGCCCTCGCGTAGTCGAGCAGGTTCACCACCGTGCTGTTCGGCGAGTCCCAGTACTCGGCGGAGCTGGCGTGCACCTTGATCAGCGTGAGACCGGAGGTGTCCAGCCCGTCGGGGAACCACGCCTTGAGCAGCGGGCTCCACAGCCGCTCGGCCCGGGCCCGGTCGAACCCCTCGGTGGCGGTGCCGGAGATCGACACCCACGCGTTGTGCTTCTGGTCGGAGAAGGCGACGTTGACCTCCGGGTTCACCCGGATCTGGCGGATCTTGGCCGAGTCGGCGTAGGCGAAGAACCACAACTCGCCGTCGAACTCGGCCTCCTGGAGGGCCATCGGTCGACTCACCTGCCGCCCGTCCAGAGCAGTAGTGGTGAGCATGCAGATGCGCGCGGCCCGGGCCAGGCCGGTGACCCGGGCGCGTGCCTCCGCGGCGCTGCTGGGCTGGTCGCTCATGGCTATCTCCCTCGGCTCGGCTGGTCGAACCGTTGCCCGGGACAGAACCGGTCAAAACCTGCGGCGGCGTGGCCACCACTCAACGAGCGGTCATCGCCCGCCAGCGGGCCAGATTGTGCCGGGCATCGACCAGAGCGTCGTGCCGGGCCGCGTCCGCCTCCGGCAGGGGCGGCCGGCCCCGGTCGTCCCAGAGCTGCCGCAGTTCCTTGGTGTAGCGGGGAATCTCCCGGGGCAGCGCCGGCATCGCGCCCCAGAGCTGGGCGAGCACCACGTGGTCGTACGCGGCGAACCAGGCCCACAGCTCCAGCTGCTCCCCCGGCCGGTCCCGGATCGGCTCCATCAGGAAGTCGTACAGGTCGTCGCGAATGCGCTCACGCGAGCGCCACGCCCGGTCCGCCGGGGAGGGCAGCTTGTCCAGCACGTTGCGTCGGACCCAGGGCACGGCGCGGGAGTCGTCGAACTCGGTGGAGACCGCGTAGAACTCGCGGCCGTACTCGTCGACGACACCGATCGAGACGAGGTCGACGGTCGTGCCGTCCTCGATGAACTCGCAGTCGTAGAAGTAGCGGTAGACCATTCCGGGCATCCTCGCCCACCGCCGCACGGCCGCGCCCGGCGGGGCCCGTCCGGAGGTCGACCGAACTCCGACGACACCTCGTGAACGGCACGTCGCAGCTCGTGACGGTCACGGAAGTGCTTCGAGGGGTGTACAGCAAGCGACCGGACCGTCATGATCTGATGTGTACCGCTACCGGACGCCGAATCGGTGTCAGTTCACCTTGTCGGGGCCCATCAGGTTCGCCCGGTGAGCGAGTTGTGGTCCATGACCGGGGGAGGGGTTGGGCCGTGGAGGTTCGCCTGCCGGAGCCGGGTGACGCGCTCACGGGTGTCGAGATGTTCGCCGGGCTGGAGCCCGAGGTGCGGCAGCGTGTCATCGCCGCCGCCGTTCCGCGCACCTACCGCAAGGGTCAACTGCTCTTCGTGGAGAACGACCCCGGCGAGTCGCTGATCGTGCTGCGCCGCGGCGCGGTGGCGGTCTTTCGCACCGCTCCCACCGGGGAGCGGGCCGTGCTGTCGGTTATCCGTCCACCGGACGTGCTCGGTGAGGTCTCCCTGCTCGACGCGTCCACCCGGTCCGCCTCGGCGGAGGCCATCGAGGACTGCGCGGCGCTCGCGCTCTCGCGGGGTGCGTTCATGGAGTTGGTGCACTCCAACCCCCGCATCCTGGACGCGGTGATGCGCTCACTGGGCGGGCTGATCCGCCGACTCACCGAGCAGAACGCCGATCACGTCTTCCTCGACCTGCCCGGTCGGGTCGCGAAGACGCTGGTGCGGTTGGCCGGCGAGAGCCAGGCACCGATGATCACGATCGAGCTCAACCAGAGCCAACTGGCCGAGATGGCCGGTGGTTCCCGGCAGAGCGTCAACCAGGCGATCGGCTCGTTCGCCAGCCGTGGCTGGCTGCGTACCGAGGGCCGCCGGATCGTGGTGACCGACGTGGCCGCGCTGCGCCGCCGCGCCGGCATGGCCGACCGCTGACCGACCGGCCCGCGCCGGCCTCGTCACCGACCCGAGCTCCGGTGTGGACGTCCGTCACCGGTCGCCGGCCCACCCGTACCCACGGCTGATGCCGGCCGCCACTGGCAACCGGCATCAGCGAACGCTTAGGACGGACAGGTGCGGCCGGTGGACCGATGGCCCGCCGACCGCACCTGGACGATCAGTTCTCCGTGCTGTCGGCCGGCGGCGCGCCCGGCCCCGGACCGATCTTCTTCGGATCGGTCGGCTTACCAGCCGTGGACGTGCTCGACGAGGTGGTCGTGGTCTCCCCCGACCCGCCCGACTGACCCTCAGGCTCTTCCACCATGCCCTGCTCCTCCAGTTCGGCGAGAGTGACCGCATCGACGTCGATCGTGTCCCCCGGCGCCCACAGCGTGCCACCCGGATCGGTCCACGAGGCGGACAGTCGTACCTGCACGGCACTCTCCCTGACATGAAACTTCCTGGTACGGAACACTAACCCCGACCGATCGATGACGTTGCCCGTCCGCACGTCGGGTACCCGACTGGGCCGACCGGCCGCGATACTGACCTCTTTCGCCCACGGAGCTGAACATCGACCTCAAGTGTGGACACTGCGCACGCGCGGCCGGGCCGGACGACCGCTTCTGCGGCGGGTGTGGCCAGCCGCTCGGGGTCAACTGTGCGCACTGCGGCCACGCCAACAGCACCGAGGTCAACTTCTGCACCAGCTGTGGTCAGCCGCTGCGGGACAACGCCGTCGCGGTGCAGGAGGACCGGCGTCAGGTCAGCGTGCTCTTCGTCGACATCGTGGACTTCACCAGCTACGCGGAGCGGGCCGACCCGGAGCAGGCCCGCGGTCTGCAGCAGACCTACTTCGCCACGGTGCGCCGGATCGTGCACCAGTACGGCGGGGTGGTCGAGAAGTACATCGGCGACGCGGCGATGGCGCTGTTCGGCGCGCCGGTGGCCACCGACAACGACGCGTTGCGATGTGTCCGCGCCGGGCTGGAGCTGCAACGGAACCTGGCCCGCCAGCCCGCCGGTCCGCAGCCGCCGCTGAGCTTCCGGGTCGGCATCGCGACCGGCGAGGCCCTGGTCGACCTCTCCGCCACCCGCGACGGGGGGCAGGCCTTCGTGACCGGGGACGTGGTCAACACCGCTTCCCGCCTCCAGGGGTTCGCCCCGCCTGGCGGTGTCGTCGTCGACGAGAGCACCTGGTCGGCCACCCGAAACGAGATGGAGTACGCCGACCAACCACCGGTCACCCTGCGCGGCCGGTCCGCGGTCAGCCGGATCTGGCTCGCCGTCCAGGTGCGACCACATCGGGACCCGCGCGGCGCCGAACTGACCCCGATGGTGGACCGGGAGCACGAACGCGGCCTGCTGGTCAACGCGCTGCACCGGATGGTGACCGAGCGGACCTCCCAACTGGTGACGGTGTTCGGCCCGGCCGGTGTGGGCAAGAGCCGGCTGTTGCGCGAGCTGGCCCGGCACGCCGGCAGCCTGCCCGGCCCGCCGATCACCTGGCTCGTCGGGCAGTGCCCGCCGTTCGGCGAGAACGTCACCTGGGCCGCCCTGTCGGACATCGTGAAGACCTGGGTGGGCGTGCCGGAGGTCGACGACCCGGTTGCGCTGCGCGAGCGGCTGCGGTCCCGGCTGGGGCAGCTCGCCGACCCGCACGCGATCCGGCTGGCCGAGGCGCTCGGGCCGCTGATCGGCGTACCCGGTGAACGGCTCACCCCTGTCGAGACCGAGGCCGCCTGGCGGCGGTTCCTGCTCGCCCTGGCGACCACCGGCCCGACAGTGCTGGTCTTCGAGGACATGCACTGGGCGGACCAGGCGATGCTCGCCTTCGTCGAGCAGTTGGGCGCGTCAGCGCGCGGCGTACCGCTGCTTGTCGTCGCGACGGCCCGACCGGAGCTGCGGGAACGGAACCCGGCCTGGACCGGCACGATCAGTGGGGCGATGTCCATCTCGGTGCCGCCGATGCACGACACCGACATCGACGCGCTCTACTCGCTGCTCCTCGGGCAGGCGACGCTGCCGTCCAGCTCGCGTACCCCGCTGATCGAGTTCGCCGACGGCAACCCGCTCTACGCCCAGGAGTACGCCCGGATGCTGCTGGACGGCGGCCTGCTCGACGCGGTCGGTTCGACCGCCCGCCTCGACCTCGACGGTGGCGCGGAGATGCCCCGCACCGTGCAGGCGGTCATCGCCAACCGGCTCGACCTGCTGGACCCGGCCGACCGGGCGGTGCTCCAAGCCGCCGCCGTGGTCGGCGTGGTGTTCTGGGCCGCGCCGGTGGCGATGGCGTTGGGCCGGCCGGTGGAGTGGGTGGAGCGTGCGCTGGACCGCCTGCAACGTCGCGACCTGGTGTACGAGCAGAGCACGTCGACGATGCCCGGTCAGTCCGAGTACCGGTTCCGGCACATCCTGGTGCGCGACGTCTGCTACCAGCGGCTGCCCAGGGCCGAACGGGTGCTGCGCCACCAACGCACCGCCGACTGGATGGCACAGCTCACCGACGGCCGGCAGTACGACCTGGCCGAGGTGCTGGCCAACCATCGCTGGGCGGCCCACGAGATCGCCCGGACGGTCGGGCTGGACACCGCCCCCTACGCCCCGTCGGCGCGGGCCGCGCTGCACCGGGCGGCCCGCCGCGCGTACGAGCTGCACGCGTTGGACACCGCCGCCGCGCTGGTCGGCCGGGCGCTGGCCCTGGACGTCGGGCCGGACCCGGCGCTGGAGCTGTTCGACGCCGAGCTGGCGTTCTATCGGGACGGGGACGCCTTCCTGGTGGCGGGGGGCACTGACACCCTCACCCGGCTGGCCGAGCGGCTCGCCACGAGCGGCGACCGGACGGGGGCGGCGCGCGCCTGGACGCTGCTCGCCACCGCCGCCTGGAGTCGGGCCGACCGGTCGGCGACGTTGCGCTGCCTGGACCAGGCGATCGGCATCTACGGCGACCTACCGGACAGTCAGGAGAAGGCGGGCGCCCTGCTCGAGCTGGCCCGGGTGCACATGCTCAACGCGGAGACCGAGCCGGCGTGCACCGCGGCGCGGGCGGCAGCGTCCCTCGCCGAGCGGCTCCAGCTGCGCGAGGTCCAGGCCAACGCGCGGATCACCCTGGCCGTGGCGCGCTACCTGGCCGGCTCCGCCTCGGCGTTCCCGGAGCTGGCGGAGGTGACCGAGCACTGCCGGGTGGAGCGGCTGACCAGTCGGCGTCGGGCGGTGCAGAACCTGGCCTGGGCGTTGCAGGAGGAGGGCGACCTGGCCGGCTCGGCCCGGTTGGTCGACGAGCAGCTCACCCTCGACCTGGGCGGCGAGCACAGCCTCGCCACCAGCTTCGCCGACCAGTGGGCCCGGTCGTACTACGCGGGTGACTGGACGGCGGCGCTGGCGATGGCGGCGGAGTCGACCCGACGGCCGACCGCGGAGTGGGATCTGCACATCGTGGCGGTCTCGGGTTGGATGCGCGGGCTGGCCGGAGCCGAGCTGGCCGGCCCCGACGGGCCCGACGAAACTGCGGGGCCGGCCGCAACGGGTGGGGATCTGGTCGAGCAGGCGCTGGTCGCGGCGCGGCGCACCGGCTTCCACCGGGTGCTGCGCTCCACCCTGGCGCACGCCGCCCTCTGCCGGGCGGTGCAGGGCCGCCGTGACGAGGCGATGGCGCTGCTCACCGAACTGGACGAGGACTGGCAACGGACCCGGATGATTCCGTTCGCGGAGTGGGTGCCGGCCGTCGGGCACGTCGCCGGGGTGCTCGGCGCGGACGCGGCCCGGCTGGTCCGGCGGTTGCTCGACCGGGCGCCCCGGACGACCCCGTGGGCTCACGCGGCCGGTCAGGTCGCCGACGCCACGGTGGCCCGGCACGCCGGGGACGCCTCGACCGCGGCGAACCTGCTGCGCTCGGCGGCGGCGAGCTACGCCCGGATGACCGACGTGACCGACGAGATCATCACGTTGGCGCTGGCCATCGGCCCGCTGGCCGAGGCCGACCCACCCGCCGCCGTGGCGACCCGCGCCCGCCTGCACGACTTCGCCACCCGTCACCACGCCCCCGCCCTGCTCCACCTGCCCTGACCGCCGACCGGGCCGGGCCGGCGGTGGCTCAGGCGGCCAGTGGCGTCGGGACGGGCTGCTTGAGCTTCTGGGCGTAGACGTCCACGTACTCCCGACCGGAGAGCTCCATCAACTCGTACATGATCTCGTCGGTGACCGCGCGTTCGACGAACCGGTCGCCGGCCAGCCCGGCGTAGCGGGAGAAGTCCAGCGGCGCCCCGAACCGGATCCGCACCCGGTCGATCTTGGGGATGAGCTTGCCCGGCGGCTGGATCTCGTCGGCGTTGAGCATCGCCACCGGCACCACCACCGCGCCGCTCTCCAGGGCGAGCCGGGCCACCCCGGTCTTGCCCCGGTAGAGCCGGCCGTCCGGGGAGCGGGTGCCCTCGGGGTAGATGCCGGCCACTCCCCCGGCCCGCAGCACCTGCAACTGGGTGTCCAGGGCGGCGCGCGCGGCCCGGCCACCGGAGCGGTCCACCGGAATCGTGCCGGTGCCGACGAAGAACATCTTGGTCAACCAGCCCTTGATTCCCTTGCCGGTGAAGTACTCGGCCTTGGCGACGAAGGTGACCTTCCGCGCGGTGATCAACGGTGTGAAGATCGAGTCGGAGAAGGAGAGGTGGTTGCTCGCCAGGATCACCGGGCCGGTCGCCGGCACGTTGTGCAGGCCCTCCACCTGCGGGCGGAAGATCAGCTTGAGCAGCGGACCGAGGATGACGTACTTCAGCAGCCAGTAGAGCACCGGCGTCCTTTCCCGTGGTGTGCCCGCGACAGCGCCAGCCGTCGTCGCCGCCGAGCCTACGAAGCGAGCGCTCTCACCACAACGGACGACGTTCGGGGGCCGAGGCATCGAGCCTTCCCGCGATCACCGAGATCGCACTTGTCGCGCAAGAACGGACAAAGGAGCCCCGCCGCGACCTGCGGAAGCAGCCGTGACTTTGGAAGACGCGACACAACGCACTCCCGGAACCATGCCCTGACGTGTCACGATTCAGAGCACGGCGTGCGGATGGCGCCGAAGGGCAGGGGTGGCCGCGCCGGAAGGCGCGTTAAGGGGGATGTCCGGGTGTCAGCGGGTGGGGCCCGCCGGGGACGGCGGGACAACGGGCTCGACGCGAACGAGTACGCCGTCGTCGGCGACGTCGATCCGCGCGTCGGTGAGCACCTGCTCGACGTGCTGGCCGCCGGCGGGATCGCCGCCTACCTCCAGCCCTCGGCCGACCTCAACCCGGTCACCCGCACCACCACGGTGCCGGCCCGGCCGGTCGACCGGCTCTACGTCGACCGCTCGCACCTGACCACCGCCCGGGACTACCTGACCCAACTCGCCGACGAGACCGCTCCGGAGCAGCCGCCGGCTCGCGACGAACCGGACATCGACGCCGAATGGGCGCGGATCGTGGCGGGCTTCCACACCACCTCCACGCCCGGTGACCACCCGTGGCCGGCCTCGGAGGACGTGGACGAACGGGACGGCCGGGACGAGCCGACCTCCGGGCCGCTGACCCGATCCGGCACCGACGAACCCGGTCCGACCGCCACCGACGTTCGCCGGCTGCCGTCCGCGACGGACATCTCCGGGATTTCCGTGGGGCGGGGCACCCGACCGGACGAGCCGTCGCTGCTGGACGGGTTGGACACCTTCGGCGCCGACCTGCCCGACGACGAGGACGACGAGGGCTACCACCCGCCGCCACCGCCGCCGCTGCCGCGGGTCAGCAAGTACGCGGTGATCGGCGTGCTCGGGGTGGTCGTCGGGTTCGTGCTGTTCCTCTTCCCCTGGCTGCTCCCGATCGACCGCTCCGCGGTCACGCTGTTCGGGTTCACCGGCATCCTGGCCGGCTTCGTCACGCTGATCTGGCGGCTGCGTCCCGGCGACGAGGACGAGGACGACCCGGACAACGGCGCCGTCGTCTGAGGGTCGGCCCGCATCCCGGGACAGCAGCGCCCCGCCGGGGGCGTAACAGTGGTGTAACTTACTGTCAGTAGGAATACCGCTGTACGTCACTTCCCCCGCTGACTGACCGGTTTTTCCTTGCTCGCGGCGGTCAGTCCTCTGCTGATCGGAATGCCCGAGATGCGACAGAGTTCTCTCGTGGTGGTGGCCAACCGCCTCCCCATCGACGACAATCAGGCCCCCGACGGGGCCTGCGAGTGGCGGCGCAGCCCGGGCGGGTTGGTCAGCGCGCTGCACCCGCTCCTGAGGCACACACCGGCGACCTGGGTCGGCTGGGCCGGTGGCACCGGGCCTGCCCCCGCCCTGCCGGACGTCGACGGCGTGCGGATGCACACCGTCGCGCTCAGCCCGGAAGACCTGCGCGACCACTACGAGGGGTTCGCCAACGCCACCCTCTGGCCGCTCTACCACGACTCCGTCGAGCAGCCGCAGCACCACCGCCGGTGGTGGGAGGCGTACCAGCGGGTCAACCAGCGCTTCGCCGAGGCGACAGCGGAGGTGGCCGAGCAGGGCGGGGTGGTCTGGGTGCAGGACTACCACCTGCAACTGGTCCCCGGTCTGCTGCGCGCGCTCCGCCCGGACCTGCGCATCGGCTTCTTCCTGCACGTGCCGTTCCCGCCACCGGAGCTGTTCATGCAACTGCCCCGCCGGGCCGAACTGCTGCGCGGCATGCTCGGCGCCGACCTGGTCGGCTTCCAGCGGGTGCAGGCGGCGCACAACTTCGCCCAGTTGGTGACCCGGGTGCTGGACCTGCCGGCCACCGACCGGCGGATCGGCGTCGACGACCGGGTCGTCCGCATCGGCGCGTTCCCGGTCTCCATCGACACCGCCGAGATGGCAGCGCTCGCCGACCGTCCGGACGTGGCCGCCCGGGCCCACCGGCTCCGTCAGGATCTCGGCGATCCCCGGCAGGTCGTCCTCAGCGTGGACCGGATGGACTACACGAAGGGCATCGAGCAGCGCCTCAAGGCGTACAGCGAGTTGCTCGCCAGCGGCGACGTCAAGGTCCGCGACACGGTGCTGGTGCAGGTCGCCATGCCGAGCCGGGAACGCGTCGGCCAGTACCAGATCCTCCGTGAGCGCATCGAACGCGAAGTCGGCCGGATCAACGGCGAGTTCGGCCGGGTCGGTGAGCCGGCGATCCACTACCTCACCCAGCCCTTCGACCGGGCCGAGCTGGCCGCGCTCTACCGGGTCGCCGACGTGATGGCGGTGACCCCGTTGCGCGACGGAATGAACCTGGTCGCCAAGGAGTACGTGGCCGCGCGGGTCGACGACACCGGCGCGCTGCTGCTCAGCGAGTTCGCCGGCACCGCCGCCGAGCTGTCCCAGGCGTACCTGGTCAACCCGCACGACCTGGAAGGGCTCAAGCAGGGCCTGCGCGCGGCGCTGCGGGCCGACCCGGCCGACACCACCCAGCGAATGCGCGGCATGCGCGCCCACCTGCACACACACGACATCCGAGCCTGGGCCCGCTCCTACCTTCGCGCCCTGGACGAGGGCGGCGGCCTGATCAGTCGCCTGACCAGCACCGACACCGGTTCCGACGGCGCCGCTCGGGTGCCCCGACCGGCCACCCCGGCTGGCAGCCCGGCCGTCCACCAGGCCGGCGGCTGACCGCCGGCGGCCCGGGCTGGTCAGTGCGCCACCGGCTCCTTCTCCAGCCAGTCCAGGATCGCGTCGATCGGCTCCGCCCACCGCGCGTCCAGCATCAGGTCGTGGCCCATTCCGGGAAAGAGCAGCGGGGCCGACCCGTACCGGCGGGCCACCCGGGTCAACGTCGACGCCGGCACCACCCGGTCGTCCGGGCTACCCAGCACCAACACCGGGGGCGCGCCAACGGCCGGCTCGGCCTCCGGCTCACCCAGCAGCGCCCACTGGGCCCGCCGACCCGCCCGACCGAGGCGTCCGACATACCGCCGGGCCTCATCGTCGGGCAACTCGCGGCTGAACAACTGCCCCCGGTTGAGCCGCAACGGCCCGCCGAACACCGCCGGCAACGTGCCCGCCGGGTTGCGGCGCAACGCCGCGCCGAGCACTCCCCAGCCGCCGAAGACCGGCGCCACCAGCACCGCGCCCCGCGCCGGGTAGCGGGCCAACGCGTGCGCCACCACCAGGGCTCCGGCGCCGTGCCCCACCAGCACCGCCTGCCGAGGCAGGCTCGCGGCCACCTGGACCACATCGTGGGCGTACGCCCGCAGCGTCGCCTCCGGCGCCGGCTCGCTGCCACCGTGCCCCCGCAGGCTCACCGCGTACGCCGGGAACCCTCGCGACGCCACGTGACCCAACCAGTGCTCGGCGAACGCCCACGCGCCATGCCCGAACCCGGGTACGAACAGCAGCGGCGGACGCCCCTGCTCCAGCTCGGGGACGGCGCTGAGCACCTCCCGCCGGGCCGGCCGCACCGGCCGGGACCACTCCCGGCCCCGCATGATCCGCAGCTCACTCCTCGCGCTCACTTGCCCTCCAGCTCGACCAGGGCGCGTTGGATGGCGCGCAGATAGTCGGCGTGCCCGACCTCGAACCAGTGCCGGCTGCTGTCCTTGACCGGCCCGGAGTACCGCTCCCCCGCCCGGTCCCGTACCCGCTGCGCGAACGCCGTGGCCCGTTCCGGCCGGTCCCGACGGGCCTGTAGCAGCCGGGCGAACAGCACCGTCTGCCAGTGCGACAGGGTGAACAGCCCGGAGTCCGGTTGCAGCAGGCCGGCGACGGCCAAGGTCGGATGCCCCGGGGTGAACGCGTTGAGCCACAGCGTGGGCCGACCCGCGCCCGCGCTGTCTCCGAACACCGACGCGTCGAGGAACTCGAAGCGCGGCAGGTAACCGGTGGCGAAGACGACCACCTCGGGGTCGATCTCGCGGCCGTCGGCCAACTCCACCGCGTACGGGTGGAACCGGGCGACGTCCGGCACCGGGCCGATCCCGCCGTGGCCCACGTAGTAGACGAGCTGACTGTTCGCGATCGGGTGCGTCTCGTACACCCGGTGGTCGGGCTTGGGCAGGCCGAAGCGGGTCAGGTCGCCGACGGTCAGCCGCAGCGTCCAGTGGTAGAGCCACTGCCGCACCCGCAGCGGCACCCGCAGCGCCAACAGGCTGTCGTTGACCTGGTCGGCGGGGCGACCGAGCACGAACTTCGGCGCGTACCAGTAACCCCGGCGGGTGGAGTGCCAGCAGCGCGATGCCTGCTGGGCGGCCTCGACGGCGATGTCGCAGCCGGTGTTGCCGGCGCCGACGACCAGCACCCGCTTGCCGCGCAGCTGCGCCGGGTCCTTGTAGGACGAGGCGTGCATGATCTCGCCGCGGAACTGTTCGAGGCCCTCGTAGCGGGGCAGCTTCGGCGACCAGTTGTGGCCGTTGGCGATCACCACGGCGGCGTACCGGGCGGTGCGCTCGGGGCCGTACCCGCCGGTGGAGCGGGTGGTCACGTCCCACCGGTCGCCCTCGACGGGCTGGACCCGGATCACCTCGGTGCCGAACCAGATGTGCGATCGCAGGTCGAAGTGGTCGGCGTAGCGCTCGAAGTAGGACAGCAGCTGACTGTGGTGCGGGTAGTCGGGCCAGGAGTCCGGCATCGGGAAGTCGGGGAACTGGGTGAACGGCTTCGACGAGATCAGGTGGGTGCTGGCGTACACGGGGCTGCGGTCGTGCCGCCAGTTCCAGGCGCCGCCGACGCCCGTCTCCCGCTCGTAGCAGTCAACGCCGAAACCGTGCTCACGCAGGTTCTTGATGGCCGTCAGGCCGCTGGCCCCGGCCCCGATGACGCAGACCGTGTCGCCCCGGTCGGAGACCGGGCGGCCCTCGCTGTTCGCCGCGGGCGTGGTCGCCTCCGGGTCGGGCCGGCCGTGGTCGGTGGAGGTGGACACCGGGGACATCTCCTTTTGGTACGGCAGGCGTGCCGGTCGCCGCGAAATCCTCTCCACAACCGGGCCGGATGTCCAGTCCTGGGGCCGGATGCGCCGACGGTCGAGCCGGGGTCGGGGGTCAGCCGGTGGCGGGTAGCAGCAGGTCGACCAGGACCGGGAAGTGGTCGCTGGCCCGACGGGTCTGCGGGGTGTCCACCACGTCGTAGTCGACAACTGTGATCCGCGGGTCGACGAAGAGCGCGTCGATACGTCGGCGCGGGTCGGCGCAGGAGTAGGTGAGCCGCTCGGCCCGGTCGGCCGCCACCGCCGCGTCGGTCAACCCACGCGACACGGTGGCCCAGGCCGGCCCGTCCGGACCCTCGTTGAGGTCCGCCCCGGCCAGCACCGGGCTGGTCGCCGCCTCCAGGCCACGCTTGAGCTCGGTGGCCTGGGAGGGCCGCTCGGCCGGGTCGGTGGACAGGTGCGAGCCGGCGAGGGTGAACCGGGCGTCACCGACCCGGCAGTCGGCGTACGCGGCCCCGCGCAGGTGCCGACCGGGGGTCAGCGGGAAACGCTGGCATCGGGTGCCCAGCACCTGGACCCGCAGACTGGTCAGCAGCAGGTTGCCCAGGGCGGGCAGCCCACCAGCGGCCACCACCAGGCCGAACGACTCGGCCAACGTGGCGGACTTCTGCCGCCACCGGAACCGGCGCGGCCCCTCCTGCACGATCACCACGTCCGGCGTCGCGGCCCGGACCACCGCAGCCAGCGCGGCGGTGTCGTCGCGCTGGCTGTGGATGTTGTACGACACCACGCGCAGTGGCACGCCCATCCCGGACCGCCTCAGATCCGGCGGGCCAGGTCAGCGGCGCCGATCACCCCGGCGCTGTTGCCCAGCTCCGCCGGGAGCACCTCGGCCACCGGCAGGCGACCGCGCTGGGCGAGCGCGTCGAGGTACGAGCGGCGGGTGGGACCGAGCAGCAGGTCACCGGCGTCGATCACGCCACCGCCGACCACCAGGGTCTGCGGGTCGAGGATCTGTGCCATGTCGGCGAGGCTGGTGCCCAGCCACCGGCCGATCTGGGCGAACGCCTCGGCGGAGACCGGGTCGCCGCCCTGCGCGGCGGCGGTCACCATCGGGCCGGTGATCGCCTCGGCCTCACCGCCGGCCAGCTTCAGCAGGGCGGTGGCCCGGTTGGGCTCCTGCCGGGCGCCGGCACGGGCGAACCGCACCAGGGCGCTGCCGCTGGCGTACTGCTCGATGCAGCCCAGCCGGCCGCAGCCGCACTGGTGCCCGTCCGGCACGGCAAGCATGTGGCCCAACTCCGCGGCGATGCCGTGCGCGCCGCGCATCAGGTCGCCACCGAGGACGATGCCGCCACCCACACCGGTGCCGATGGTGAACATGATCATCGAGTCGTCGGCGTCGCGGGCCGCGCCGTAGCGGAACTCGGCCCACGCGGCGACGTTCCCGTCGTTCTCCACGATCACGGGCAGCCCGACGGCCTCGCTGACGTACTCGCGCAGCGGTTCGTCACGCCAGGCCAGGTTGGGAGCGAAGAGCACAGTCGAACGGTTGGCGTCGATCCAACCGGCCGCGCCGATGCCGACGGCCTCGATGGTCCGCCCGGCAGCCAGCTCGCCGACCAACTCGATGATGACGTCGCGGGTCTTGGCCACGTCATCGGCGGGAGTGTCCCGTCGGGTCTGCACGAGGACCGTGCCGGTGTCGTCCACGACACCGCCGGCCACCTTCGTGCCACCGACGTCGACTCCGATGGTCAGCGTCACCGCTACCGCCCCCCTCTGCTGTGCTGTCCGGCCCAGGTTCCGGCCCAGTGCCGGTCCGGGTCGGAAGGTCCCGCGCTCAGGCGCCGTCGCCCGATGCTTCCGCGTCGGCGTCATCGGGCACCCGCGAGGCGGGCACCACGGGACGGGTGGTCGGTGCCGGTACGGTCGCCGTCCCGGCCTCGTCGACGGGTGGTACGGCGGCCGGGGCGAGTGGGTCCGCCGTCCGGGTGGCGACCGACCAGACATCCCGCTCCGGCGCCGGCTGAGAATCATGCCCGGTACGGGTGGCATCGCGCCACACGTGGTCGTCGACTGTCGCTGTGGGCGGGGCGCTCGGGGGTGGCTCGGGGAGCACGCCGTCGCTGCTCGCGGCGGGTGCCGGCGAGGGCGGGGTGGTCGGCTCGGCGGCCGGCTCGGCGGGGCTCGGCGCGGACGGTTCCGGCGGGGAGAACGCGCGGAGCAGGCTGGCGACGCCCGCGGCGAGGTCACCGGCGCCGGTCGCGAGCCGTTCGGCGAATTCCGGACTCGGGTCCCGCAACGCGGCGATGCCCCGACAGACCGGGCAGACGCAGCATTCGGCCGAACCGGTGGCGAAAGCACCACCGGCGCCGGAGCGGGCGTCCGGGCCCGCGCTGTGACCGAGGACACCGGACAGCATCCCGCCCAACGAGCCGAACGCGCCGCCCGCCGAGCCGGCGGAGGCCAGTCGCGCCCCCGCCAGCAGGGTGGCGACCAGTCGCTCCGCCTCTTCCCGGGCCGAACCCGGATCCGTTCCACCCACCGTCGGCTCCTCTACCGTGCCACCGGACACGTCACTGCGCCGCACCGGTTGCTTCTACCCGGCGCTTGAGCTGCTTCAACGCGGTGTCCATGATCATCTTTTCGGCTTTGCGCCGAAACATCCCGAGCATGCCGACCGACAGGTCGACCTCCAGCGTGTAGGTCACCGTCGTGCTGCCGTCCGGGTTACCCACCAGGTCGTACGAACCACGCTGGGCCTTCTGCATCTTCGAGGGGGCGACCAGGTGCCACTCGATCCGGGACAGGTCCTCGGCGTACTCGTAGGCGAGCACGTACTCGTCGGCCATCACCCCGGCGTCGATGGTGAAACGCACCTGACTGGGGTAGCCGTCCTCGTACTCCTCGACGACCTCGGCGCGACGCACCGCGTCGGTCCACTCCGGGTAGCGCGCGAAGTCGCAGATGACCGCCGTCACCCGATCCGGTGCGGCGCCGATGATGATCGACTGGGTGGAGGAGTCCGCCATGGGGGGAGGCTACCCGCCTCCTGGTTGTCTCACCCCGACCGCCCGCCGGGTAGGTTTCGACACATGCCGACGCCACGGCGGCGGCCGGCCCAACCAGTGCGAGCACGAAGGAGTGCAGGTGCGCGAGTTCTCCGTCCCGCCGATCGTCACCGTTGGCGACGCGGCCAACCTCACCGATCCGGTCTGGGACAACGCCGAAGTCGCGCCCGACACCGTCCAGTTCGCCCGCCCCACCCCGCGCTCCGACGGCACCGTCACCGAATGGACCGACGTGACCTGCCTCCAGTTCCGCGACGAGGTGGCCGCCGTGGCCCGCGGGCTGATCGCCGCCGGCATCGAGCCCGGTGTCCGGGTCGGGCTGATGAGCCGCACCCGCTACGAGTGGACGCTGCTCGACTACGCCATCTGGACCGTCGGCGCCGTGACGGTGCCTATCTACGAGACGTCCAGCGCCGAGCAGGCCGCGTGGATCCTCGAGGACTCCAACGCGGTCGCCGTCGTGGTGGAGAGCGAGGCCCACGCCGCCCTGATCGCCGGTGTCCGGCATCGACTGCCGGAGCTGGGCCAGGTCTGGCAGATCGACAGCGGCGGGGTCGACGAGCTGGTCACCACCGGTGCCACCGTCGAGCTGGCCGAGGTCGAGCGGCGGCGCAAGGCCGTCCGCGCCGGCGACCTGGCCACGATCATCTACACCAGCGGCACCACCGGCCGGCCCAAGGGCTGCGTGCTCACCCACCGCAACATGTACGCCGACATCGCCAACGCGGTGCCGGTGCTGCCGAACCTGTTCAACGCCGGCGCGAGCACCCTGCTCTTCCTCCCGCTGGCGCACGCCTTCGCCCGACTCATCCAGATCGGCGTCGTTCAGGCGCGAGCCACCATGGCGCACTGCGCCGACACCAAGAACCTGGTCGCCGAGCTACAGGCGTTCCGGCCGACCTTCGTGCTCTCCGTACCCCGGGTCTTCGAGAAGGTCTACAACGCCGCCAAGCAGAAGGCCGAGGCGGACGGCAAGGGCGGCATCTTCGCCCGCGCCGAGCAGGTCGCCATCGCGTACAGCGAGGCGCTCGAGACCCCGGGCGGCCCCGGCCTGGCGCTGCGCGCCCAGCACGTGGTCTTCGACCGGCTGGTCTACCGCAAGCTGCGCGCCGCGCTCGGCGGACGGTGCCGGGACGCGATCTCCGGCGGCGCTCCCCTCGGCGCCCGGCTCGGCCACTTCTTCCGGGGCATCGGCGTGACGGTCCTGGAGGGCTACGGCCTCACCGAGACCTCGCCCGCCGCCGCCGCGAACCTGCCCAGCGGCACCCGGATGGGCAGCGTCGGCCGTCCGCTGCCCGGCGTGACAGTGCGGATCGAGGACGACGGCGAGATCCTGATCTCCGGCGAGCTGGTCTTCCAGGGCTACTGGCGCAACGAGACAGCGACCGCCGAGACGATCAGCGCCGACGGCTGGTTCCGCACCGGCGACCTGGGCCAGCTCGACTCCGACGGCTACCTGAGCATCACCGGCCGCAAGAAGGAGCTGATCGTCACCGCCGGCGGCAAGAACGTCGCCCCGGCGGTACTGGAGGACCTGGTCCGGGCGCACCCGCTGATCAGCCAGTGTGTCGTGGTCGGTGACCGGAAGCCGTTCATCGCGGCACTGGTCACCGTCGACGAGGAGGCGCTGCCGACCTGGCTGGAGAGCGCCGGCATGCCCCTCGACACCACCATCGAGCAGCTGCGCGAGCACGAGGGCCTCCGCACGGAGATCCAGGCCGCGATCGACGCCGCGAACCAGGCCGTGTCGAAGGCCGAGGCGATCAAGGTGTTCCGGGTCCTGCCCCACGACTTCACCGAGGCGACCGGCGAGCTGACCCCGTCGCTCAAGGTCAAGCGCCAGGTTGTCCACAAGACGTACGCGGCGGAGATCGCCGATATCTACCGAGGCTGACTACCATCCGTCACGTGCCCGCATCCACAGCCACCGCCCCGCACCCGCATCCCCTCGCCGCGGCCGCCCGCGTGGTGATGCTGGCGCTGATCGCCATCCTGACCCTGTTCGCCACCCGCGACGTCACCCAGCTCTGGTGGATCGCGCTGCTGGCGGTGGCCGGGCTGCCGTCGCTGCTGGCACCGCAGCACCGGCTGGTCGGCCCGCTGAGCCGGGTGGCCGAGGTGGTGGTGCTGGGGCTGGCCGCGAGCCACGTCGCCGCTGTGGCGTCCATCGGTGGCACAGTCGACGGCCTGGGCGCCTCGGCGGTGCTGCCCTACCTGGCGGTCCCGGTGACCGTCACCGCGCTGCGCCGCCGCTTCCCGGAGGGCGCCGCGCTGCTCGTGGTCACCGCCGCGACCCTGCTGCTCAGCGGCGCGCTGACCCGGGTCGACGGTGATCTCCAGCTCGGCCAACTGGGTTACCTCGCGGTCTGCGCGCAGTGGCTGATCCTGGCGGCGCTGGGGCTCTACGCCGCCGGCACGCTACACCGGGTGATGGCGGTCCGCGGTGAGGGCAAACCCCAGCCGTACGCCGAGGCGACCCGGCTGCTGACCCAGCTGCGGACTGTGGCCCGGCAGCTGCCCGGGGCGACCCTGGATCCGGGCGGCATCTCCGAGCACCTGCTGGAGGAGCTGCGCACCGTGGCCCGCGCGGACCGGGGCGCGGTGCTGTCGGCCAGCGGCGGAGGTCGGCTCGTGGTGCTCGCCCAGGCCGGCGTCGACCGGGTTGACTGGGAGACGACGCTGGACGCGGACTCGGCGATCGCCGACGCCTGGGCCACCCAGCAGGCCACCACTGCCGCCAGGTCGCAGTCCCGCTCGCACCGCGGTGGCGACGTGTCCGCGCTGATCATTCCGCTGGTCGCCGGGGTGCGCACTGTGGGGCTGGTGGTGCTGGAGGCCGATGCCGCGCACGCGTACCCTCCGCCGGTGGTGTCCCGGGTGACAGCACTGACCCGACCAGCC
Organism: Micromonospora hortensis; assembly: GCF_022230935.1. Classification (NCBI taxonomy): domain Bacteria; kingdom Bacillati; phylum Actinomycetota; class Actinomycetes; order Micromonosporales; family Micromonosporaceae; genus Micromonospora; species Micromonospora hortensis. The sequence goes on along the minus strand of NZ_JAKKFE010000004.1, from coordinate 37,399 downwards.
GCACTGCGGCTGGAGGCGGCGCTGCTCTTCGACGAGGTGCGCTCGCTGGCCACCAACGAGGAGCGGCAGCGGCTGGCCCGGGAGATCCACGACGGGGTGGCCCAGGAACTGGTGATGGTCGGCTACGGCATCGACAACGCCCTGGCCACCGTCTTCGACGACGCCGACGAGACCGCCGAGGCCCTGCGTACGCTACGCGGGGAGGTGACGCGGGTGATCCAGGAGCTGCGGCTGAGCCTCTTCGAGCTGCGCAGCGAGGTGGACCGGCAGGGTGGGTTGGCCGCGGCGATCGCCGAGTACGCGCGCACAGTGGGCGCGTCCGGCGGGCTGCGGGTGCACCTCTCGCTGGACGAGTCCACCGCCCGGCTGCCGGCCGCCACCGAAGCCGAGTTGCTGCGCATCGCGCAGGAGGCGGTGACCAACGCGCGCAAGCACGCCGGGGCGTCGAATTTGTGGGTCACGTGTGAGGTCGACCCCCCGTACGCGCAAATAGAAGTGTCGGATGACGGTCAGGGGATGGCTGACCAGCGCCCGGACGGGCGGTACGGTCTTGCGATCATGGCCGAGAGGGCGGAACGTATCCGGGGCCGGTTGGAGATCAGGCCGCGGCAACCCAGCGGCACGACTGTGGCGGTGGTTCTCGGCACCTCGGCCCGGCGCGATAACGTGCGCGGCAGCGCAGCACCAGAAGGGGAGTAACCCGAGGATGACCACAAGTCCGATACCGGCCACCCGTACCAAGGTCCTCCTTGTCGACGATCATGACCTGATTCGCAAGGGTTTGCGGCACGCCTTCGAGCGGGACCGCCAGTTCGAGGTCGTCGGTGAGGCGGCCACGGCGGCGGAGGGAGTACGCCAGGCCGGCGCCTTGCAGCCGGACGTGGTGATCATGGATCTGCGGCTGCCCGACGGCAGCGGCCTGGAGGCCACCCGCGCACTGCGGAAGTCCAGCGCGTCGATGGGCATCGTGGTGCTGACCATGTACGCCGGCGACGACCAGCTCTTCGGCGCCCTGGAGGCCGGCGCGAGCGCCTTCGTGCCGAAGACCGCCCCGGCCGACGAGGTGGTGGCCGCCGCACGGCACGCCGCCTCCTCCCCCAGCGCGTTCACCGCGGCCGACCTGGCCGAGGCGATGAAGCGCCGGCTCGCCCCGTCCGGCCCGCAGTTGTCTCCCCGGGAGGGGCAGGTGCTGCGGCTGCTCGCCGACGGGATGAGCGTGGCGGGCATCGCCAAGCAGCTGTTCGTCAGCGAGTCCACGGCGAAGACGCACATCTCGAAGCTCTACGAGAAGCTCGGCGCGGCCAACCGGGCTCAGGCCCTGATGACCGCGCTCCGGCTGGGCCTGCTCGAGGCACCGGACGCGCCGAAGTTCTGACCTGCCTCCCGCTCGTTCGGCGGGACGACGCGACCGACGTCGGCGGGCAACCTTCGGCGCGCTATGGTCTGGCGTGCGTGGCGGGTGCACAATACCCGCGCGGGCGACGATGCTCGCGTCGCGGATTCGAGGGGTGAAACGCATGCAGCGGCCGGACTGGGCACCCGACACCATCGACATCGAGCGCCCGAGCGTCGCGCGGATGTACGACTACTACCTCGGCGGCTCACACAACTTCGCCGCCGACCGGGCCGCGGCGCAGGCCATGGTCGCCGCGGTGCCCGAGGCACCGTTGATGGCCCAGGCCAACCGGGCGTTCCTGCGCCGTGCCGTGCACCACCTCGCCGACGCCGGGATCCGGCAGTTCCTGGACATCGGTTCGGGCATCCCGACGGTCGGCAACGTGCACGAGATCGCCCAGCAGCTCGACCCGCAGTCGCGAGTGGTCTATGTGGACGTCGACCCGGTGGCGGTGGCGCACAGCCGTGAGATCCTCGCCGGCAACGAGCAGGCCGCGGTCGTGCAGGAGGACCTGCGCAACCCGGAGGCGATCCTGGCCCATCCGGACGTCCGCAAGCTGCTCGACCTGAGCCAACCGGTGGCCGTGATGGTGGTGGCCGTCCTGCACTTCGTCCCCGACGAGGACCGGCCGGCGGAGCTGCTGCGGACGCTGCGGGACGCGTTGGCGCCCGGCAGCTACCTGGTGCTGTCGCAGGCCAGCGACGACGGGCGCAGCGAGGACGAACGCGCCGAGGCGGAGCGGGTCTACCGGCGCACCGACAACCCGCTGTCGGTGCGCAGCCGCGCCGAGCTGACCGCGCTCTTCGACGGCTTCGAGCTGCTCGACCCCGGCGTGGTCTGGGTGCCCGAGTGGCGACCGGACACTCCGGAGAGCGCGGAGGACGCCGAGCGGGCGGTCTTCATGGGCGGCGTCGGGCGCCTCGGTGACTGAGTCGCCCCGGGCGAACCCCTACCCGGGGACGTTCGCCCGGGCCTGGGCGAAGGCGGTCTCCGGTACCAGCTACCTACCGATGACCCAGGCCCAGTTGGAGTCCCTGCTGGACCGGCTCACCGGGCAACTGGCCGGGGCGTTGCTCACCGAGCCGTTCGACCTGCGTGCCGGGCACCGGGTCGGCGCCGAGCTGGTCGCCGCGCACATCGCCTCCGCCGAAGGGCTGGGTCGTACCGTCGAGGTCATCCAGCTCCGCCTGGTGCGCGACCTGGGCCTGGTGGCCGAGGACGTCGAGGACCGGATGGCCCGGCTGCTGGCGGCCGTGGCGACCGGCTACGCCCGCGCGCTGCGCGACCGGACGCTCGACGAGCAGGAGTCGATCCGCCGCGCCGCCATGCGGGCCCGTACGCAGGCCGAGCGGGCGCTGCGGGCCAGCGAGGCCCGGTTCCGGCATCAGGCCACCCACGACCCGCTCACCGGTCTGCCCAACCGGACGCTGTTCACCGAACGGCTCGCCGCGGCGCTCAACGAGCCGGGCCGGGGCGCGCAGCGGGTCGGGGTGTGCTTCCTGGACCTGGACCGCTTCAAGGTGGTCAACGACACGCTGGGGCACCAGATCGGCGACCTGCTGCTGGCCACTGTGGCCGAGCGGCTGCGCAAGGCCATGGGCGAGCACCTGGTGGCCCGGCTCGGTGGCGACGAGTTCGTCATCCTGGTGGAACACACCGCCGGCACCGACGACATGGTGGCGGTGGCCGAGACCGCGCTCGCCGCGGTACGCACACCGGCGCTGGTCGACGGGCACGAGCTGCAGATCTCGGCGAGCATCGGCATCGTCGAGCGCCAGGTGGCCGGGGCCAACCCGACCGACCTGATGCGGGCCGCCGACAGCACCCTGCACTGGGCGAAGTCCGCCGGTGGGGCGCGCTGGGCGCTCTACGACGCCGAGCGCAACCAACGTGAACTGGCCCGCTACGCGCTCTCCGCGGCCATCCCGGCGGCGTTGGAGCGGGGCGAGTTCTACCTCGACTACCAGCCGCTGACCTCGCTGCGCGATGGCAGCCTGGTCGGCGTGGAGGCGCTGGTCCGCTGGCGGCACCCCGAGTTGGGGGTGCTACGCCCGGACAGCTTCATCGGGTTGGCCGAGGAGACCGGCCTGATCGTCCAGCTGGGCGGTTGGGTGTTGGCCGAGGCGTGCCGCGAGGCCGAGGCGTGGTCGGCCGGGGGTGTCACCGCGCCCTTCGTCAGCGTCAACCTGGCGGTACGGCAGGTGCACCGGCCCGGGTTGGTGCAGGAGGTCCGCGCGCTGCTGCGGCAGACCGGCCTGCCACCGGAACGGCTCCAACTGGAGATCACCGAGAGCACGATGATGAGCACCGCCGAGGAGCCGGTCCGCGCCCTGCGGGTCCTTGCCGACCTCGGGGTACGCATCGCCATCGACGACTTCGGCACCGGCTACAGCAACCTGGCGTACCTGCGGGACCTGCCGGTGACCGAGCTGAAGGTGGCCGGGGAGTTCGTGGCCGGCCTGCGCTCGCCCTCCGTCGGCCGCACCGACGAGCGGATCCTCGCCTCGCTGGTCTCGCTGGCGCACGCGCTGGACCTGACCGTCACCGCCGAAGGTGTGGAGACCGCCGGGCAGGCCGAGCGGCTACGCGCGATCGGCTGTGACGCAGCGCAGGGCTGGCACTTCGGCCGCCCGGCCCCCGCCGATCGCATCCTGGCCCGCATCCGCTGACCCTCGGGCCCGCCCACTCCCCCAAACTGCGGCCCCACCGCCGAGGTAGACGGCGTCTACGGAAGCTGGTAGACACTGTCTATGAGCGCGGACGAGACGGGGCTGCGGGCTCGGTTGGTGGCCGCCGGTGTTGACCTGGTGCTGCGCGAGGGCCAGTCGGCGGTGTCGCTGCGGGAGATCGCCCGCCGTGCCGGGGTCTCGCACGGCGCACCGCGCCGCTACTTCCCCACCCACGTCGACCTGCTCTCCGCCATCGCCCGGGAGGGCTTCGCCGACCTCACCGCCCGGGTCGAGCGAACGCTGCGTGACCTCGGCCCGGACCCGCGTACCCGATTGACCGCGCTGGCCCGGACGTACCTGGACTTCGCGGCGGACCACCGTGGCATGTTCGAGCTGATGTTCCGCCACGACCTACTGGACAGCGGCCGACTGCGGCTGCGCGAGACGAGCCTGCCGCTGTTCGCCGTCCTGGCCGACCTGGTGGCGCAGGCGCGCCGGCCCACCGACGCGCCCGCGGCGGTGCTGGCCGGCGCGCTCTGGGCGAACCTGCACGGCATCGCCCAACTCTGGGCCTGGGGCAGCCTGCCGCTGGCCACCGGAGCCACCGACGACGACGCCCTGCTGCGCGCCGCGTTGGAGGCCCACCTCGGCCCCGCGCCCGTCTGAAACTCGACCCCGGAGGACACGTGCCCCTGCTGTACGACGTCACCAAGCTGACCGTCGGCACCGCGCTGCGGTTTGGCTGGCGGCCCCGGGTGGAAGGGCTGGAGCATCTGCCCCGACACGGCGGCGCGATCCTCGCCGGCAATCACCTGTCCGTCGCCGACGAGCTGTTCCTCGTCACCGCGACGCCCCGACACGTCACCTTCTGGGCGAAGGTCGAGTACTTCAACGGGCGGGGTCCGGGCGGCTGGCTGAACCGGCGGATCGTCGCCGGCATGGGCGCCATCCCGGTCGACCGCGCCGACGGCCGGGCCGCCCTGCGCGCCCTCGACGCCGCCGTACCGGTGCTGCGCGCCGGCGGCCTGGTCGCCGTCTACCCGGAGGGCACCCGCTCCCCGGACGGGCGGCTCTACCGGGGCCGGGTCGGGATGACCCGGCTGGCCCGCGACGCCGAAGTGCCGATCATCCCGGTCGGCGTGACCGGCACCGCCGAGGTGCTGCCTGTCGACGCGCGGCTGCCCCGTCGACACCCGATCGCCCTGCGGTTCGGCCCGCCGATCCCGGTCGCCGAGCGGATCAACGGGCCACGCGACATCCGGACGGTCACCGACGAGGTGATGGCGGCGATCCAGAAACTCACCGGCCAGGAGTACGTGCCGCACTACGCGCCCGCCCGGGAGAGCTGAACGACGGCGGCGATCAGCCGGCGAGCAGTGCCGCCATGCGTTCCGCCTGCGCCTCCCAGCGCCACTCCCGTTCCACCCACGCCCGGCCAGCCGCGCCCAGCTGACGGGCCAGGTCCCGGTCGGCGAGCAGGCGGGCGACCCGGTCGGCAAGCTGGGCGACGTCCCGACCGCGGACGACGTAGCCGGTCTCCCCCTCCCGGACCGCGTCCGGCGCGCCACCGGAATCACCTGCCACCACCGGCAGGCCGGTCGCGGATGCCTCCAGGTAGACGATGCCCAGCCCTTCGACGTCGAGGCCGCGGTTGCGGGTGCGGCACGGCATCGCGTAGACGTCACCGGCCGCGTAGTGCGCCGGCAACTCCACCGACGGCACGGTGCCGGTGAACACCACATCTCGTTCCACACCGGTCTGGCGGGCCAGCTTCTCCAGGGTCGCCCGGTACGGCCCGCCACCGACGATCAGCAGCGCCGCGTCGGGCACCTGGCGGCGGATCTCCGGCAGGGCCCGGATCAGGGTGTCCTGACCCTTGCGCGGCACCAGCCGGGACACACAGACGACCACCGGCCGGTCGGTCAACCCCAGCCGGGCCCGGACCTGTTCACCGTCCACGCTCGGGTGGTAGGTGTCCACGTCGACCCCGGGCGCGAGGCGGCGCAGCTCGGTCACCCCGTCCAGCACCCGGGCCAACCGGCTGCGGGTGTACTCGCCGAGATAGGTGGTCACGTCCACACCCCGACCGATGCGCCGCAGCGCCGGCCGGGCGGCCGGCACCGCCGCCCAACCGACCTCGTGCCCGTGGGTCTGCGCCACCACCCGGCGGATGCCGGCCCGACGCCGCAGGCCGGCCGCGAGCAGGCCCAACGGGGCCGCCGCGCCGAACCACACGGTGTCGCAGTCGTACGAGCGAGCCAACCGGGCCGCCCTGCGGGCGATCAACGGGGTCGGCAACAACACCCGGGTACGCTCCCGGATCACCTCGAACGGCTGGTCGGCGTCGAACTTCGCGGCCCCGCGCCAGCTCGACGCGTAGACGACCACCGAGCCGGCCGGTTGACGGACCGCGAGGTTGTGCACGAACGACTGGATCCCACCCGGGCGGGGCGGAAAGTCATTGGTGATCAGCAGGGTGCGGTTCATCGGCCGGCCTCCCGGGCGTACGCGCGGGCGGCGGCCATCCGCTCCACTGTCGACGGATGTGAGGCCGAATAGAGGTATTCCCAGCGGGGCGGGTCGGGGTCGCCGAGGTTGACCGAGCCGAGCCGGCGCTGCATCGACTCGAAGGACTCCGGGTCGTTGGTGAGCGCGAGCGCGTGCGCGTCGGCCCGCGCCTCCACCCGTCGGGACATCAGCGCCTGCACCGGAGCGGCAACCAGCCCGGCCACCGTGACCAGGGCGACCAGCAGTGGGAACGCACGCGGTTGGGCCACCGAGTCGACACCGGCCAGCCGCAGCAGTGGCCCCCACGAGCCGAGCAGGTAGAGCGCCACCACGGCGGCCGCGGCGCCCAGCGCCCCGGTCAGCGTGCCGGCCGCCACGTCGGAGCCCTTCGCGTGCCCCAACTCGTGCGCCACGACGGCGGTCACCTCGGCCGGGGTCGCCTCCCGCAGCAGGGTGTCGTAGACGACCACCCGTCGGGTCGGCCCGAGACCGGAGACGTACGCGTTGACCGCCCTGGTGCGCCGGGAGGCATCGGCGACCAGCACGTCACGCACCGGCACCCCGTCGCGGGCGGCCATGCTCATCAGCTCGGTGCGCAACGGGCCCTGCTCCATCGGGGTGAACCGGTTGAACACCGGCTCCACCAGCACCGGCAGCACGAACGACAGCAGCACCACCAGCACCGCCGCGCCGGCCGCACCGAACGCCCACCACCAGCGCGGCGCGAGCCGGATGACCGCGTAGAAGCCGAACAGCGCCACCGCGCCGATCACCGCGCTGACGGCGTACGACTTGAGCAGGTCGACCGCCCAGCCGCTCCAGCCGTTGGTGCTCAAGCCGTAGCGGGTGAGCACGCTCTGCCGCCAGGCGGCGAACGGGAGCGTCACCAGGTCGGCGACGAGCACCACCGCCAGCCCGCCGAGCACAGCCTGTGCTGCCCAGTGCCCACCGAACGGCCGGCCCACCAGCTCGACCAGGCGACTGCCCAGCGGGGTCAACCCGAGCGCGAGGGCGATCAGCAGCCCGACGGCGAGTGCGGCATAGCCACCGGGACGCAGCGCGGCCCGGAACTCCCGCCCCCTGGCCACCTGCTCGGCCGGAAGGTCGCGTAGCGCGGCGAGTTGGTCGGCCCGGGGTGCCGGCGGGCGGTGCCACGGGATGAGCAGCGCGGCCAGCACGACCAGCGCGAGGGTGAGCCCGGCCAGGGTCAGCAGCGCCCAGCCGCGCGGGGTCACCGCGTCACCGCCCGTTGTTCCCCGTTCATCGCGCCGCTCCTCCTGCCGTGACCGCTCATCCTATGGCCCGCGAGAAGCCCGCTTCCGGGCGCGGTGCCGCGCTCAGGCGACGCGGCGGGTGGCACGACGGCGAGCTGCCTCCGGGCGCGCGGGCGCGGCCAGCACCTCCACGTCGAAGCCAGCCCGGGCAAACACCTCGATGGCTTCGACCTCGGCGGCGACCAACCCGGCCGCCGGGGACGTCTCGTCGAACAGGGCGGTCAGCGGGCAGCCGGAACAGCCGTCGGCCCGCTTCGCGCACCCGTCGCAGTCGATGAGCATCGTGCCTCCTGATCGGCTCTCGGTGCTCGGTCGACGCCCTTTCGTCGCCGACCGAGCACCGTCGGTGACATCGACACTAACCACCGGGTACGACAGGAACCCCGTCCGACCGCCCGTTTCAGGGCTAGATCCACTCCAGATCAGCGATATCGGGGTATCCCACCCGGCCGGAACCCCGACACCGAGGAACCCGACGAACTCATGCCGATCAACCGACGGAGGGGCGTCGTTTGGCCGACCGGCCACCCGGGCACTGGGCGACGGTGGCCGACCTCGATGCTTCGTCCGTCGTGGACTTCCGGTACTCCCCTCGCCGACACCGCCGCGCCAAGGTCGTCGCTGTGCTGGGCGCCGCGGCTCTGCTGGCCGCCTACGCGGCGCTGTTCGACGAGCCCTGGTGGCAGGCACCGCTGCGGTTCGGCTGGATCGGCGCCGTCGTCGCGCTCGTCCTCAACTGGCAACTGCGCCGGCAGCCTCGTCTGCCGCTGCGGCTGACCGACGAGACGCTGCACCTGACCGGACCGAACGGCACCGGGCTCAGCATCGACTGGGTCAACATGACCAGCGCCCAGGTCCGAGGCCGCCTGGATCCGCGGCTGGTGGTCACGCCACGCGACCCGGAGCAGACCCGGCCCCCCATGCGACCCGGGCAGTGGTCGACGCCCGGACGCGGCCCCTACGAGCTGGTCGTCCGGCTCAACTGGATGACGCCGGGCCCCGACACACTGCGTCGTGAGCTGGCCCGGCGACTGCCGACCACCTGACCGGCGGCCGCCCCGAGCGCCGGCCATGCCGAGCGGTCGAACGCCGGAGCGTCGGCGCACCGGAGCCGCCGAGGCGCAGAGCCGCCGAGCGGCCGTTGGGGCGAGCGGCCGTTGGGGCGAGGTCTCAGCCCTGCGCGTCGAGGTCACGCAGGGCGAAGCGGAGGTGCTGCCACTCCTCGCCGACGATGACGTGAAGGCAGTGCAGGACCGACACCTGCTTCTCGGGCCACCAGGCGGCCGGCCGAGTCTCGGCGAGCAGCTCCGGTGTGACGGCCACGAGAAAGTCGCGCACCATCGCCTGCCGCTCGGCCCGCAGCTCGAGGGTCGCGGCGAACGTCGGCTGCTCGACGGCGAAGATCGACACGTCGAAGCCCTCCGTCTCGTACTCGGCATGGGGTTGCCCGAGCGGGTGGAAGGGCTGCGGCAGGCGCAGGATCGACTTGCCCAACCAGGTGTCGGCGGCGAACGCGAGGTGGCGCAGTGTCTGCGCGAACGACCACTCCCCGTCGATCGAGACGTCGACAGCACCCTCGGGCATGGACACGGCCCGGTCGACCGCCGCCGCCCAGGCCCGTTCGAGTGCCGCCCACGCCACCCGGAGGTCGTCCGGATTGTCGGCGTGCCGGAGGTCGCGACCGGGAAACCGCCTGTTGAGTTCGGCCTCGACCAGCGGCACGACATCGACGCCGTTGATCAGGAACGTGCCCTCGGCCAGCCACGGCGCGTCGATGTCCAGAGCATCCACATCGACGCCGCGCATCACCGCACCGGCCAGCGTCGACCTGTTGAACCGGGCACCTCGCAGGTCCCGGTCGACGAAGTCCTTGACGTCGTCCTGTGCCATGGCGACTCCCATCCCTCGGCGGTCGCGGCGATGCTAGCGCCGGGGTGGGACAGGTTGAGGCACAGCGCGACGTGGGGCGCGCCGGCCGGGCTCACCAACCCTCGCCGGGACCCGGCCCGTCGACGGGTCGGCCCGCTGCGGTCAGGAGCGGGCGAGCCGCCGTAGCAGCGAGTCCGCGCCCAGCGGGTAGGCGCCGTGCCGGCGTACCCCGTCGGCGACCTCGCGGTCCGACGAGACCACTACCACCGGCCGGCCCGCCGGCTCGGCACGGACCAGTCGCCGGATCAGCTCGTCGGCGGTCTCACCCTTGCGGGAGAAGAGCACCCGTACGCCGCGCGGCGCGGGCGGCAGCCCGTGCATCCGCTCGGCGCCGTCGAAGACCACAGTGACCTCGTCGCCGGTCTGCGCGGCGATCCCGCCCAGCCCGGTGATCAGGCGCTTGCGCTGCTGCTCCAGGGACATCTCGCCGAAGCCACGCTTGGTGACGTTGTAGCCGTCCACCACCAGGTGCGCCCGGGGCAGGGCGAGCAACTGGTCGAGCCGGGCCGGGTCGTCGGTGTCGCGGGCGCGGGCGGCGGGGCCGGCCGGGGCGGTGCCCGGCTGCTCGGCGAACGCGTCGGCGACGAAGTCGGCGGGGAGTTTGTCCACCGGGTCGAGCGCCAGCTCCCGGCGCAGCCCGACGGCGGCCTGGCCGATGGTCTCCAGGAGCAGCCAGAGCCGGGCGTCGTCGACCGAGCGGGCCTCCTTGGCGCTGGCCCGGGCCACCCCGGCGGCGGCCTCGGCCTCGGCCAGCCGGGCCCGGGCGCGGCGGAGTTCGGCGTCCACGTCGGCGCTGGCGCGGGCGGCCCGGCCTCGCTCGGTGGCCAGCAGTTCGGTGGCCTTCCGCTCGCGGGCCTGGGTCTCCCGCAGGGTGCGGGCCACCTGTCGGGACTCCTCGCGGAGCTGACCCAGCTCCTCGCGGACGCGGGCCAACTCGTCGCGGAGCTTCTCGGCCTCGACCCGGGCCACCGCGCGGTCGTGCTCGGCCCGGGTGGCCCGCTGCTCGGCCTCGCGGACCAACTCGGCGACGACCGCGCTGTCCGCCTCGGCGCGCACTGCCGCGCCGCTGGCGTCGATCAGCTCCCGCCAGCCACGGGGCCGGGCCAGGTAGGCCAGCGCGGCCACCTCGACCGGGTCGGCGGCGGCCGGTGCGGTGCCCTCGACCACTGCCGCGCCGAGGTCGCCGGCGTCGGCCAGGACCCGTGCGGTGACCCGCTGCCGGAACAGCGGGTCGGCGGTCAGCTGGGCGGCGATGACCGGCGCGCCGAGTCGGGCGCGTCGGTTGGGGGCGAACTTGGCCACCCGGCGCAACGGCACCGGGACCTCGTCGGTGGGAAGGGTGGGCAGCACCGCGGCGGTCAGCGTCACGATCCGCTGCCGGACCGGCTCGGGCAGGGTCGGCTCCGGCTCGGCGGCGGGGCCGTCACCAGTCGTCGTCGGGCCTGATGCGCCAGATGTGTCGGTGACTACGTTGTCGTCCGGGTTGCCCAGGGCCCCGTCGAGCGCGACCGGATCCTCCTGCGGGAGGTGGTCGTCGTACGGCTCGGTGAGGGGCATGTGGCAAGTCTCCCACCGCGACCGGGCCCACCGCCCGGTGAGTGAGCCGATCTCTCATCCTAGCCCCATGGTGACGGATGGGACGGCTGCGACGGGAGTGTCGGACCGGGGCGCTAGCGTGCCGCCGATGGCACAGGCGGAGTACGTCCAGGAGTCACTGGCCGGTCTCGACCCGGCGGTGGGCGGGGTGGACCCGGCGCTGCCGCTCTACGCGACGACGTTCGTGGTGGTCGACCTGGAGACCACCGGCGGCGCGCCGGACGGCGGCGGCATCACCGAGATCGGCGCGGTCAAGGTGCGCGGTGGCGAGCAGTTGGGGGTGCTGGCGACCCTGGTCAACCCGGGCCAGCCGATTCCGCCGTTCATCACGGTGCTGACCGGCATCACCCAGGCCATGCTGGTGCCGGCGCCACCGATCGAGCAGGTGCTGCCGAGCTTCCTGGAGTTCATCGACGACGCGGTGCTGGTGGCTCACAACGCCCCGTACGACGTGGGCTTCCTCAAGGCCGCCTGCGCCAAGCACGGCTACCGCTGGCCCAACCCCCGGGTCCTGGACACGGCGGCACTCGCCCGCCGGGTGCTGACCCGCGACGAGGTGCCCAACCGCAAGCTTGGCACCCTGGCCGCCTACTTCCGCACCGCCACCCAGCCCACCCACCGGGCGTTGGACGACGCGAAGGCCACTGTCGACGTGCTGCACGGGCTGATCGGTCGGCTCGGCGGGCACCGGGTGGACACTGTCGGCGACGCCATCGAGTTCGCCCGCGCTGTCTCCCCGACCCAGCGCCGCAAACGGCACCTGGCCGAAGGGCTGCCCAAGGTCCCCGGCGTCTACATCTTCCGGGCCGCCGACGACCGGCCGCTCTACGTGGGCACCTCGGTCGACATCGCCACCCGGGTGCGCAGCTACTTCACCGCCGGCGAGAAGCGCGCCCGGATCTCCGAGATGCTGGGCGCGGCCGAGCGGGTGGAGGCGGTGGAGTGCGCCCACTCGTTGGAGGCTGAGGTCCGTGAGCTGCGGTTGATCGCCGCGCACGCCCCGCCGTACAACCGCCGGTCCAAATACCCGGAACGAATGGTCTGGCTCAAGCTGACCGACGGTCCGTACCCTCGGCTGTCGATCGTCCGCGACCTCTCCCCCACCGACACCGCGTACCTCGGGCCGTTCACCTCCCGGCGGGCCGCCGAGCTGGCCGCCGCCGGTTTCCACGACGCGGTGCCGCTGCGCCAGTGCACGCACCGGCTCTCCCTACGCACCGTCACGCCAGCCTGCGCGCTGGCCGAGCTGGGTCGCTGCCCGGCGCCCTGCGAACACAAGATCACGCCCGAGGAGTACGACGACAGGGCCGCCGCGCCCTTCCGCACCGCGACGGCCAGCGATCCGCAGCCGGTGGTGGACGCGCTGCTCGCACGGATCGACGTGCTCTCCCGCGACCAGCGCTACGAGGAGGCCGCCGTGGTGCGGTTCCGCCTGGCCGCCGTGCTGCGGGCCACAGTGCGGATGCAGCGGCTGGCCGCGCTGACCGGGATCGTCGAGTTGGCCGCGGCCCGGCCGGCCGCCCGGGGCGGCTGGGAGTTGGCGCTGGTCCGGCACGGCAGACTGGCCGGCGCGGGGGTGTCCCCGCCGGGCGTGCACCCGCGTCCCACGCTGACCACGATCCGGGCCACCGCCGAGACGGTGTCGGGTGGACACGGTCCGGTGCCGGCCGCCACCGCCGAGGAGTCCGAGCGGATCCTGTCCTGGTTGGAGCGACCGGAGACCCGACTCGTCGAGATGTCCTCCGGTTGGTCCTCTCCGGCGAGTGGCGCGGGCCGCTTCCGTGACCTGCTGGCGAAGGCCGAGAGCGGCGCGTCCCACCAACTCTCGACCGAACGCTCATGACCAACTGACCGATCGGACTACGTCGACTCGCTTAGGCTGTTAGAGAAGTGCAGTCCTGCCCGATTCGTGGGCCTGCTCCCCCGCCGGGTCCCGGCGGTGCGGAGCCGGGGTGAGGAGGTGTCCCTCGTGGACGTCGACGCCGGACACGGCGCCGCCCTGGGGGGCGCCCTGCCGACACAGCCGGGTGAGCTGCCGCTCGCCCGCCGGCTGCGGTCGCTGCTCAGCTGGCCGACCACCGACTCGGACCCGGTCACCCAACTGGTCCGCACCCACCGGGGCATCCACGCCGGCACCGACCCCGCGGTGTTGCGCCGTGCCTACACGATCGCGGAAAACATGCACCGCGGGCAGTTCCGCAAGAGCGGGGAACCGTACATCACCCATCCCCTCGCGGTGGCGCAGATCTGCGCCGAGCTGGGGATGGACACCACCACCCTGGTCGCGGCGCTGCTGCACGACACCGTGGAGGACACTCGCTACACCCTCCAGGCGCTCTCCGAGGACTTCGGCGGCGAGGTGGCCCACCTGGTCGACGGGGTGACCAAGTTCGACAAGGCGTTCTACGGCAAGGCCGCCGAGGCGGAGACGGTCCGCAAGATGATCGTCGCGGCCGCCAAGGACGTCCGGGTGCTGATCATCAAGCTGGCCGACCGCCTGCACAACATGCGGACGCTCGGAGTGCGCTCCGCGTCGTCGCGGGAACGGATCGCCCGCAAGACCCAGGAGGTGCTGGTCCCGCTCTGTGATCGGCTGGGCATCCAGACGCTCAAACGCGAGCTGGACGACGTGGTGCTGCTGCACCTCGAGCCCGACGAGCACGCCCGGCTGGCCCGGCACGTGCACGATCGGCCGGGCTGGGATTCCTACCTCGACTCGGTCGTCACCCGGACCCGGGTGGCGCTGCGCCGCAGCCGGGTCGACGCCGAGGTCAGCCCCCGTCCCCGGCACCTCTACTCGATCTGGAAGGACACCATCGCCGGCGGCCACACCGCCCCGTACGACCTGCCCCGCATCGTGGTGGTGGTCGACGGCCCGGCCACCGACTGTTACGCGGCGCTGGGCGCGATCCACGGCACCTGGCGACCGGTGCCCGGCCGTTTCAAGGACTTCATCGCCTCACCGAAGAACAACCTCTACCGTTCGCTGCACACCAGCGTCTGCGGCCCTCAGGACCGCACGGTGGAGGTGCTGATCCGCACCGAGGAGATGCACCGCTCGGCCGAGTACGGCATCGCTGCCGACTTCCGGTTCCCCCGCTCCGGCAGCACCGCCGCGGCCCGTGCCGAACAGTTGGACTGGCTGCGCCGGGTGCTCGACTGGGAGCCGGACGCCGCCGATCCGGCACAGTTCTACGAGTCGCTGCGCTGCGACCTGGCCGAGGGGCAGATCCAGGTGTTCGCCGACGGACGGCAGGTCGTGCTGCCGGCCGGTGCCACGCCTGTCGATCTCGCGTACGAGCTGGGCAACGACCGGGGCGACCACTGCCTCGCCGCACGCATCAACGGTCGGCTGGCCCCGCTCAGTTCGGAGCTGGACGAGGGCGACGTGGTGGAGATCTTCACCGAGAACGACGGCGACAACGGCTTCGAGGCCGGTGTGGCGCCGCGCGGCCCCCGGCGGGAGTGGCTGACCTTCGTCAAGTCGCCGCACGCGCAGATGCAGATCAACAGGTGGTTCGCCGAGCACACCGAGCCCGGCATCACGATCAGCGACAAGGTACGCCTCGGTCGGGCCACCATCGGGCTCGCCCTGCGCCAGCACAACCGGGGCCTCGCCAGTGACCTGCCACTGCTGCGCCTTTCGGAGGAGTTGGGCTACCCCGACCTGGAGACCCTGTTGGTAGCGGTCTTCGACCGGGTGATCGAACCGGACACCGTGGTCCGCCAGCTCATCGACCTGGTCGACCATCGGCAGTGACCCGCCAGGCCCCAGCGCGACCGAGGGACATTCGTGACCACTAGCCTGGAGTCATGATCCCCCGCTCCCGCGCCACCGGTCGGGCCCTCTTCTACCAGGCCTTCTACCGGCTGCCGCTGCCGGTGCGTCGGCAGCTGGTCCGGCTGGCCGTGCCCAAGTACATCGTTGGCGCGGTGACCCTGGTCCGGGACACCGAGGCGACGGGCGCGGGTCGGTTGCTGATGCTGCGCCAGCCGCCCGGCAAGGGTTGGTCACTCCCCGCCGGCCTGCTCAATCGGGGTGAGGCCCCGGTGGTGGGCGCGGCCCGTGAGCTGTTCGAGGAGTCCGGCGTCCGGCTCCCACCGTCGCGGCTGCGCCCGGCGGTGCCGAACGCGATCGTGCACGCCAAGGGCTGGGTGGACATGGTCTTCGAGGCCGAGGTGCCGGCGTCCAGCACCGAGCTGACCGTCGACGGCGGGGAGGTGTTCGAGGCCGCCTGGCACCCCCTGGACGACCTGCCCAAGCTGACCTGGCCGACGGCCCGGCTGCTCGCCTACTACGACATCGGGCCGTTGGCCGGGCAGTTCCCGCCGCCGGTGCCCGACGACACCCCGTGACCGGGGCGGCCGGGGTGCCGGCGGAGCTGTGCGCGGTGGTGCTGGCCGCCGGCGAGGGCACGCGGCTTCGCCCGCTCACCGAACGGCTGCCCAAGGCGCTCTGCCCGGTAGGCAACGTCGCTCTGCTGGATCGGGCGTTGGCGCGGCTGGCCGGCCTGGGCCTGACCGGTCCCGATCGGGTGGCGGTGAACGCCTGCTACCTCGGCGATCAGGTGGTGGCGCACGTCGGCGACCGCGCACACCTGTCGGTGGAGCCGGGCGACCCGCTGGGCACCGCGGGCGGGGTGGCCAACCTGCGGGACTGGATCGACGGGCGGCCGGTGCTGGTCGGCAACGCCGACGCGTACCTCGCCGACCCGGCTGCTCCCCCGGGCCCGGACGTGGCCGCCCTGCTCGACGGCTGGGACGGGCACACCGTACGCCTGCTCGGCCAGCCCGCCGCGGACCCGGCGGCGCCGGGCACCTTCGCCGGGCACTGCTTCACCGGGTTCTCGCTGCTGCCCTGGCGGCTGGTCCGGGACCTGCCTGTCGTCTTCTCGGACCTGGTTCGCGCCGTGTGGCGTCCGGCCGAGGCCGCGAGCGCTCTGACGGTGGTGCCGTACCCGGGCACCTTCTTCGACACCGGCACCCCGGCCGACTACCTGTCGGCCAACCTGCACGCCGCGGCCGGCGGCGTTCTCGTCGAGGAGTCCGCGACGGTGACCGGCCACTGTGTGGAGTCGGTCGTCGGCGCGGGCGCGCGGGTGGACGGTGACGTGTTCCGCACCGTGGTGTGGCCGGGCGCGACCGTACGGGCCGACGAGCGGCTGCGGAACGTGATCCGGGCCGGGAGCGACCTGACCGTGCCCTGCCCCGCCCAGGGCTGAGCCCTGACGGCTCCCGCCTCCGGTCCGGGGGCGGAACATCTAGCATGGGCGACGACGCCGACGAACGGAGAAATGCCCCGTGATCACCGCGATCGTGCTGATCGACTGCGCCACCGATGCGATCCCCGAGGTGGCGGAGAACCTGGCCAACCTTCCCGGTGTCAGCGAGGTCTACTCGGTGGCCGGGCACGTCGACCTCATCGCCATCGTCCGGGTCCGCGAGTTCGACCAGATCGCCCAGGTCATCGCGGGCAGCATCTCCAAGGTCCCGGGCGTGCTCAACACCGAGTCCCACATCGCCTTCCGGGCGTACTCGCAGCACGACCTGGAGGAGGCGTTCGCGATCGGTCTGGCCAGCGCCGACTGACCGGCTCGCCGTTGCGGGGCACGCGCCGGGCCCCACGGCGGCGCGTAGCGCGCACAGGGCGGCCGGCCCACCACGAGGGTGGACCGGCCGTCTGCTGTGGCTACGTCAGCTCTCGCTGGGAGCCGGTACCTCGGTGCTGCCGCCGCCGGGAGCCGGCGACTCGGTGCCGGTGCCGCCCGGAGCCGGCGACTCGGTGACAGTGCCGCCCGGAGCCGGGGACTCAGTGCCGGTGCCGCCCGGGCTGGGCGTACCGCTGGCGCTGGTCTGCGGAACCGGGATGCCCAGCTTGTTGGCGAGCGCCACCAACTCGTCGTAGTGCGTCTGCAGCGTCGGAAGCGCCGTCTGCGCCAACTGGACCACCGACTGCTCGGAGCCCTGCGAGATCTCCGTCTGGGTGGCCTGGATGGCCTGGACGTGGCCGGCCAGCTCACTGGTCACCCAGAGCCGGTCGAACTCCGCGCCGCTGGCGTTGTTCAGCTTGTCGATGACCGCCTGCTGATCGGCACTGGGCTCGTTCGGCAGTTCCACCCCGAGCTGCGACGCGGTCTGCTGCACCGTCTGGTCCAGCTGGGTGTGGTCGGTCTTCAGCATCGCGCCCAGGTCCTTGACCCCCTGGTCCTGACCCTTCTGCTGAGCCAGGTCACCAGCGGTGATCTCGAACAGGTTGACCTGGTGTACCGCCTGCAGGTACTGGGTGTCCTGCGTTGACGGCTGTGCCGCGGCCTGCGCGGCCGCAGCCGGCGCGACACCGACAAGTACCAGCGCGGCCAACAGGCCGAGGCGTTTGATACCCAACATGCTTCCCCCCCTTGAGACGTTGGACCGCACGGATACCCGGCTCACCGTGGTTATTCCTGCGATCGCCCGTCGCGCGGGGTCGACCGGTCCCATCAGGGGCGTCCGACTCCTGGTCGGATGGGTCGGGGGGTGTGGATACGACGGAGCGCCCGCCGGAATCCGGCGGGCGCTCCGTAACCGTGTAACTGGGCGGTCAGCGGCGGCTTTCGCCGCTGCCGATCTCCTCGCGCTCGGGTCGGGCCTCGACCGGCGGGTGCCCCGGCGAGACCGGTGCCTCGACCGGCTTCTCGATCGGGTAGAAGAAGCCCCGGATGGCCGGGCCGAGGGCCCCCAGCCGGTTCATCTTCTTGGGCACTACCCAGCCGACGTAGTCCAGCTGGCCGTGACCGTCAGCGTGCCCGTTGGACGCGCTGAGCGGCTGGTGCACCTCGACGAACCGACCGTCCGGCATGCGCCGGATGATGCCGGTCTCCACGCCGTGCGCCAGCACCTCCCGGTCGTGCTGCTGCAGACCCAGGCAGAGCCGGTAGGTGACGTAGTACGCCAGCGGCGGGACCACCAGCAGGCCGATGCGGCCCGCCCAGGTCATCGCGTTCAGGCTGATCTGGAACTTGTCCGCGATCACGTCGTTGGCGCCCGAGAGCGTCAGCACGATGTAGAACGAGACGGCCATGGCGCCGACGGCGGTCCGGGCCGGAGCGTCCCGGGGACGCTCGAGCAGGTTGTGGCTCTTGCGGTCCTTGAGGTGCCGGGCTTCCAGGAACGGGTACATCGTCGACAGGCCCACCAGGATGCCGGGCAGCACGACAGTCGGCCAGAACAGCGGCGGGATGACGTACCCGTCGCCGAGCGGGATGTTGATTTCCCAGGCCGGCATGAGTCGGGTCGACCCGTCGAGGAACATGACGTACCAGTCGGGCTGGCTGGCGGCCGAGACCACCCACGCCTCGTACGGGCCGAACAACCAGATCGGGTTGATCTGGAACAGACCGCCCATCAGCGCGATGACGCCGAAGACGACCATGAAGAAGCCGCCCTGCTTCAGCGCGTACCGCGGGAACATCCGCTCGCCGACCACGTTGTTGTTGGTCCGGCCGGGGCCGGGCCACTGGGTGTGCTTCTGCTTGAAGACCAGACCCAGGTGGACGCTGATCAGCGCGACCAGCAGACCCGGGATGAGCAGCACGTGGGCGATGAAGAACCGGCTGATGATGATCGTGCCCGGGAATTCGCCGGCGAAGACCGACGAGGTGACCCAGGAGCCGATCACCGGGATGGACAGCATGATCGCCGAGGCGATCCGCAGGCCGGTGCCGGACAGGCCGTCGTCCGGCAGCGAGTAGCCGGTGAAGCCGGCCAGGAAGCCAACCCAGAACAGCAGCGAACCGATGATCCAGTTGGTCTCGCGCGGCTTGCGGAAGGCGCCGGTGAAGAAGACCCGCAGCATGTGCACGACGATCGCGGCCATGAACAGCAGCGCCGCCCAGTGGTGCATCTGCCGCATCACCAGACCGCCGCGGACGTCGAACGAGATGTCCAGGCTGGAGGCGTACGCGGCGGACATCGGGGTGCCCTGCAGCGGTGCGAAGCTGCCGTCGTAGACCACCTCGGTCATCGCCGGCTCGTAGAAGAAGGTGAGGAACACACCGGTCAGCAACAGCACGATGAACGAGAACAGCGCGATCTCGCCGAGCAGGAAGGACCAGTGGTCCGGGAAGACCTTGTTCAGCAGCCTGCGCAGCGGGGTGGCCACCTGGAAGCGGTCGTCCACTCCCACCGCGGCCTTGCCCGGCGTCGCCGCAAGGTCAAACTTTCGACGCTTCATGGCCGCTCCCAGAAATCAGGCCCGACGGTCTCGGTGTAGTCGGACTTCGCCACGAAGAAGCCCTCGGAGTCCACCTCGATCGGCAGCTGCGGCAGCCGCCGGCTGGCGGGGCCGAAGACTGGCCGGGCGTTGTCGGTGATCAGGAACTGGGACTGGTGGCACGGGCAGAGCAGCCGGTTGGTCTGCTGCTCGTACAGGCTGGCCGGGCATCCCGCGTGCGTGCAGATCTTGGAGAACGCCGCGTAGTTGCCCCACATGTAGTCGCCATGGCCGATCTTCTCGTTGGCCCGGCGCGATTCCTGTGCGTCCGAGTCGCGGAGGTGGATCAGCAGCGTCGGCGAGTCGGCGTGCTTGTTGCTCACACCATGGTCGATGCCGGGGAAGACGGTGATCTGGCCACCGGTGCTGACGTCCGCCGGGCGGACCGGACGGCCGTCCTCGCGGACCAGGCGGATCCGCTCGCCGCCCTCGGACGTGCCGAACCCGGTGGTGAACATCTGGTTGTTCTTGTGCGGCTGCGAGATCAGGCCGCCGACCAGCGGCGCCGCGGCGACCGCGGCGACCGGCGCGAGACCGGCCAACAGCGAGATGCCGAGCAGAGGACGACGCTTCACGCCCAGCTCGTCCGCCATGTAGAGCATGGTCTGGCCGGTGATGGTGCGGCCGTCGGAGTCCACCTGGCCCTCGTGCCGGTCCTGGATCGAGACCTCCTTGGGCAGCAGCTTCTTGCCCCAGGTCAGGATGCCGAAGCCGACGGCGAGCAGCGCCACGCCGAGGGTGAAGCCGAGCAGCGGGGTGTAGAACTTGTCGCCGCCCCGGCCCGCCTCGTACTGCCAGGGCCACCAGATGTAGATGGCCAGGAACGCGGTCGCGGCCAGGCCGGTGATCAGGAAGAAACCGGCGACCACCCGGGTCAGCCGACGCTCGGCCTTGGTGCCCGGCAGCACCTGTGGCTCGTAGTGGACGATCTCGATGTCGTCCCGACGCGCGCCCTCACGAACGATGTCGAACCGGGTCAGCTTGGGGTCGTTCACATCGAGCGGCTCCGGACCCTGTGAGGCCCGGTGCTCGGGGTGGGTGCTCATGCCGTCACCTCGCTACGGGTGGCGCCGAGCGGCACCACAGCACTGAATCGGATGGCCTGCTCGATCACGACTTACCCGCAATCCACAGGCTAGCGAAGACGAGCGCCACGATGCCAACCAGGAAGATCGCCAGGCCCTCGGTGGACGGGCCGTACCGCCCGAGGTTCAACCCACCCGGGTCCTGGTCGTGCTTCAGCGTCTCCTGGATGTAGGCGATGATGTCGGCCTTCTGCTCCGGCCGGAGCTGGTTGTCGCCGAACACCGGCATGTTCTGCGGGCCGCTCAACATCGCCGCGTAGATCTGGCGGTCGGTCGCGGGGTGCAGGCTCGGGGCGAACTTGCCCGAGGAGAGCGCACCACCGCCGCCACCGAAGGCGTGGCACTGCGAGCAGTTGATCCGGAACAGCTCACCGCCGGCGGCGATGTTGCCGTCCTCGCGGAGGTCGTCGCCCTCGGGCACGACCGGGCCGCCGCCGAGCTCCTGGACGTACTGGGCCAGCTGACGGGTCTGCTCGTCGGTGAAGACCGGGGGCTTGCGGTGCGCCTGGGCCTCCTGGCGGGCCAGCGGCATCCGCCCGGAGCTGACCTGGAACTCGACCGACGCCGCGCCGACGCCGATCAGGCTCGGCCCGCGGCCCTCGACGCCCTGGGCGTTGCGGCCGTGGCAGGTCACGCAGCTCACGTCGAACAGCGCCTTGCCCTCGGCGGCGGCGCCGGTCAGCTGCGGGTTGTCCTGCGCCTGGGCGCCCGGGGCGAAGACGGTGTACGCGCCACCGGCGAGCATCAGCGCGGCGATCAGCCGGACCGCGGCGCCCAGCCGGCGGCGGCCCCTGCTGCGCGCGGCGGGCCGCTCGCGCAACCGCGCGAGCAGACCGCGTCGGCGGTCGTTGTCAGAAGTCATGAGCGGTGTCCTTAACCGGTTGGACCTGTCTCAGGGGACGGAGCAGCAGCGCGGAATGTGACGCGCAAGATCACTGGAGCCAGTAGATCATGGCGTACAGCCCGATCCACACGACGTCGACGAAGTGCCAGTAGTACGACACGACGATCGCCGACGTCGCCTGCGCCGGAGTGAACCGGCCCATGGTCGTACGGACCATGAAGATGATGAAGGCGATCAGACCACCGGTCACGTGCAGGCCGTGGAAGCCGGTGGTCAGGTAGAACACCGACCCGTACCCGTCTTCGTTGATCTTGATGCCGTCGGCGACCAGGTGCCGGTACTCGTTCAGCTGGCCGAGGACGAAGATCAGGCCCATCACGAAGGTGACGGTGAACCAGCGCCGCAGCGCGTGCACGTCACCCTTCTCCGCCGCGAAGACGCCGAGCTGGCACGTCACCGAGGACAGCACCAGGATCACCGTGAAGGTGGTCGCGTACGGGATGTTCAGCGCCTCGGTGTGCTTCTCCCATTGCTCCGGCGCAGCCGCGCGGATGGAGAAGTACATCGCGAACAGCGCCGCGAAGAACATGAGTTCGCTGGAGAGCCACACGATCGTCCCGACGCTGACCATGTTTGGTCGGGTCAGAGAGTGGATCCGGCTCTTGTCAATGGCTGGGGCCGCAGTCACGCCGTCATTATTGCCCCTGACCGGGGCCGCCGATCAGCGGGGTGGCAAACCCGCGCCTTCCGTGGCCCGAGCGTCAGGGTCCGGTTCGCCTGGCCTAGCCTGAAAAGCGTGCTGCACGTCGATCCGATCTTCGCCGCCACCTCGGCCCCGCCGCCGTTCACCGTCGGCGCGGTGCTGACCGAGACCCGGCTGGACAGCTGGCTGGCCCTCGGCCTGGTGCTCGCCGCCGGCCTGTACCTCTACGGCGTGTACCGGCTACGCCTACGGGGCGACCGTTGGCCGATCGCCCGAACCGTGTTCTTCCTTGGCCCCGGCCTGGGCGGCATCGCGCTCGTCACGGTCAGCGGGCTGCACGCCTACGACACCGCCCTGCTGTCCGTGCACATGATCCAGCACATGGTGCTCTCCATGGTGGCGCCGATCTTCCTGGCGCTTGGCGCGCCGATGACCCTGGCCCTGCGCACCCTGCCGGTAGCGCCACGCAAGCGTCTGCTCGCGATCGTGCACAGCCGCGTCGCCCGGGTCTACAGCTTCCCGCTGGTGGCGTTCGCCATCTTCGTGGTCAACCCGTTCGTGCTGTACTTCAGTGATCTGTACCGCTACACCCTCGAACACGCCTGGGCGCACGAGCTGGTGCACGCGCACTTCATCATGACCGGCTGCGTGTTCTTCTGGCCGCTGCTCGGCCTCGACCCGCTGCCCGGCCGCTGGCCGTACCCGGCGCGTGCGCTGCTGATGCTGCTCTCCGTGCCGTTCCACACAGTGCTCGGCCTCACCATCATGCAGAGCAGCACGCTCTTCGGCGGTGACTGGTACCCGTCGCTGAACCTCGGTTGGGTCGACCCGTGGCAGGACCAGGTGGTCGCCGGCGGCATCCTCTGGGCCGGTGGCGAGTTCGTCAGTGTGACGATGCTCGCGGTGCTGGTGGTGCAGTGGGTCAAGCAGTCCGAACGGGAGGCCCGCCGGGTGGACCGCGAGCTGGACCGCCAGGAGGCCCGCGAACGCGCCGCCGACGCCGCGCCCGCCTGAGCTGCCCGGACGGTACGCCCCGACGCGCGACGCCGGGCGGGATGTCGGCTACGTCACGCCGACCGGTACGATCTGCGGGCAGCTACGAGGTGGGAGTTCCGGCATGACCGATCGTCTTTGCACCGTGTTGCTCTACAGCGACGACCCGCAGGTCCGTGATCGGATGCGGATGGCCGTCGGCACCAGGCCCGCTCCCGGTCTGCAGATCGAGTTCGTCGAGGCGTCGACCTACGCGGAGACGATCCGGCTGGTCGACGACTACGAGATCGACCTGCTGCTGCTCGACGGTGAGGCCAGCCCGGGCGGCGGCATCGGCATCGCGCGGCAGGTCAAGGACGACCGGGACGACGCTCCCCCGACCTGCCTGGTGATCGCCCGCGCCGCCGACCGATGGCTCGCCGCGTACGCCGAGGTCGACGCGACGCTGGTGCACCCGCTCGACCCGGTGACCACCGGCGGCACGGTGGCCGAGTTGCTGCGGACGCACGCACCCGCCTGACGTCCCACGCTCCTCCGGCACCCCCACGGCGCCGGATCTCCTCGGCGCCGGTTCCAGCCCACCCGCACTTCGCATGCTCGGGAGGCCCGCCATGGGCGATCGGACCTGGCCGCACCTGCTCAACGCGCTGCTGCGCGGTGACGAACTCTCCACCGCCGACACCGCCTGGGCGATGGACGAGATCATGACCGGCTCGGCGAGCGCGGCGCAGATCGCCGCCTTCGCCGTGGCGCTGCGGGCCAAGGGGGAGACCCCCGCTGAGCTGGCCGGCCTGGTGGAGGCGATGCTCGGACGCGCGGTCCCGGTGGCGCTCCCCGAGGAGCTGCGCCGTACCGCGCTCGACGTGGTCGGCACCGGCGGTGACCTCGCCCACACGGTGAACATCTCCACGATGACGGCGCTGGTGGTCGCCGGCACGGGCGTCCGTGTCGTGAAGCACGGCAACCGGGCCGCCTCCTCCCTGTGCGGCACCGCCGACCTGCTGGAGTTCCTCGGCATCCCGCTCGATCTCGGGCCGGAGCAGGTTGCCCGCTGTGTCGAGGAGGCCGGCATCGGGTTCTGCTTCGCGGCCCGCTTCCACCCCGGGATGCGGCACGCCGGCCCGGTCCGCCGCGAGGTGGGCGTGCCCACCTTCTTCAACTTCCTCGGCCCGCTGACCAACCCGGCCCGCCCCCGGGCCGGCGCGGTCGGCTGCTTCGACCTGCGGATGGCCCCGGTGATGGCCAGCGTGTTCGCGGCCCGTGGCGACTCGGCGATCGTGATGCGCGGCGAGGACGGGCTGGACGAGTTCACCACCGCCGCGCCCACCCGGATCTGGGCGGCCCAGGGCGGCACCGTACGCGAGGTCGTGCTGGACGCGACCGACCTGGGGGTACCCCGGTCCACCCTCGCCGATCTGCGGGGCGGTGACGCCGCGTACAACGCTGGCGTGGCCCGTCGCCTGCTGGCCGGCGAGACGGGCCCGGTCCGGGACGCGGTCCTGGTCAACGCGGCGGCGGCGCTGGCCACCCAGGGCCCGCTGGACGGCGACCTGACCGAGGCGCTCCGCGCCGGCCTGGCCCGCGCGGCCGAGTCGATCGACTCCGGCGCGGCCGCCGCGACCCTGGACCGCTGGATCGAGACCGCCGCCGCCTGACCTCACCACCACCCGAATCGCCGGCGTCGTCCGCGGGCGGATTCGTGGACGTCGCGCGGATGCCGACCAGGGGGCGACCGTGCGCGGAGATTTGTCGGACCCGTCTGGGAAACTACAGGTGAGTAGTTCTCTGCTGCCGTCGGTGCGTCGTTGTCGCATCCGGGGGCGGTCCGCCTGGTATCCGAGAGGAGACGCCCGTGTCGCATCGCGAGCTCTACTGCGACGTCTGCGAGGGCGTGGCGCTGTTCGAGGCGCCGCCCTGCGTCGACAGCCACGGCACCGACTGTCCAGAGCTGATCTGCACCGACTGCGGCGCCGCAATCGTGGTCGGCACGTTCGCCTTCCCGGTCACCCGGCTGGCCACCCGCCGCCGCCAGCCCGCCCGCCGCGCCGCCTGACCGCCGCGCCACTCTCGGCGGGGTGGAACATGACCGAAGGCCCGCTCCCCTTCCGGGGAACGGGCCTTCGTCGTGCCGGGTCGGTCGCGACGGCGACCGGGCGGATCAGTGCTCGGCGGTACGCCGGGTGCCGCTGTAGTACTCGAACAGGAGCCCACAGGCGGAGAAGACGACGGCCAGCAGACCGGCGCCGATCAGCCAGTACTGCCAGAACACCATGCCGAGCGCGGCGATCGCGGCGGCCAGCGCCAGACCGAACGGCCAGTAGCTGCCCGGGCTGAAGAAGCCGACCTCACCGGCGCCGTCGGCGATCTCGGCGTCCGGGCGGTCCTCCGGGCGCAGGTCGATGCGGCGGGAGACGAACCAGAAGAAGCCACCGCACATCGAGCAGAGCAGGAACGACAGCAGCAGGGCGACGGTGCCGACCCACTCGATGCCGCCCGACGCACCGTTCGTCCAGGCGCCGTAGAGGATGGTGGCGCCGAAGAGGAACCCGGCGATGATCAGGAAGATACGCCACTCGGTCTTCATGCGGCTGCCTCAGCTTCCCGTGCGGGCCGGAACGTCGTCCGGGTTGAAGTTGTCCTGCGTCCGCCGCGTGTCGAACGGCTGCGTGGTCGTCGCGTACGGCTGCTCACCGATCGCGGACAGCGCATCCTGGGTCGACTTGCCGCTCTGCTTGGCCGCGAGGAACTGGTCGTACTTCTCCGGCGAGACCACCCGCAGCTCGAAGTTCATGAACGCGTGGTAGCTGCCGCACAGTTCGGCGCAGCGCCCGACGTAGGCGCCCTCGGCGTCCAGGCTCGAGACCTCGAACACGTTGCGGATCTTGCCCGGCATGACGTCCCGCTTGAAGAGCAGCTCGGGCACCCAGAACGAGTGGATGACGTCGCGGCTGGTCTCCTCGAACCGGATGGACCGGTTGGTCGGCAGCACCAGCACCGGGATGACCTCACTGGTGCCGAGCGTCGACGCGGTGGTGCGGGCTTCAGTGCCCTGGCCGTCCCGGTAGTTGAACTGCCAGTTCCACTTGAACGCGACGACCTCGACAGTGACGTCCGGGTTCTTCGACAACTTGTCGACGTCGGTCTGCACGATCGCCGTGTAGTAGAAGAGCACGGAGACGATCAGGATCGGCGCGATGGTGTAGAGGAACTCCATCGGCATGTTGTAGCGGGTCTGCACCGGCAGCGCGTTGCCACGCTTGCGGTAGCGCACGACGCACCAGAAGATCAGGCCCCACACGAAGACGCCGACCGCGAGCGCGGCGATGCAGGAGGCGATCCACAGGTCGTACATCCGCTTGGACTCCGGCGAGATGCCGCCCTGCGGCCAGCCGAAGCCGTGGAACGTCTGACCCACGTCACAGCCCGTGAGCAGAACCAGCAACGCCACGCCACCGAGACCGAGCCCGGCCAGGCGACCAGCACCACGCCCCCGGCGTCCACCAACCCCTGGGGAAGCGCTGTGCCGTACGGCCGACGACCGTACCTCCGAACTCCTTGCGACCACCTGGTCCTGCCTCCCTAGCGCGCCGCGGTGCGTCTTTCCTCAGCACCCGCGGCAAAGGCGTCACCGACGGTCGCAGATTACTCGACCATGACGGACTCGGCCGTGGTGGGGTCACTGTCCGACCCCCATCGGGGGGATCCTAGGCATACCGCCGCGATAGCGTTTGGTCTGTGAGCGCGAGGAGCGAGCCGGGGTCGCGAGCCCCGCGACCGCGAACGAAGGCAGGTCTGTGAGCGCATCCCCGGTCTACCTGGACGCGGCGACCGCCGCGCCGATGCACCCGGTCGCGCGGCAGGCCCTGCTGGCCGCCCTCGACGACGGCTGGGCCGACCCGGGCAAGCTGTACACGCAGGCCCGCCGGGCCCGGCAACTACTCGACGCCGCCCGCGAGGCCACCGCGCTGACGCTCGGCGTCCGCGCCGACGAGGTCTCCTTCACCCCCAGTGGTACGACCGCAGCCCACGGCGCGGTGCTCGGCGGCCTGGTGGGGCGGCGCCGGGTCGGGTCGACGCTGGTGCACTCGGCGATCGAGCACTCGGCGGTGCTGCACGCGGCGGAACGGCACGTCAACGCGGGCGGGACGGCCACCGCGGTGCCGGTCGACCGGTTGGGCCGGCTGGACCTGACCGCGTGGTCGACAGCCGTTCGGGCCCCGGGGGTCGCGCTGGCCGCGTTGATTACCGCCAGTCACGAGGTGGGGACGGTGCAGCCCGTCGCCGAGGCGGCGGCCGCGTGCGCCGACGTGGGTGTGCCGCTGTACGTGGACGCGGCGCAGTCGGTGGGCCGGGTGCCCCTGCCGGCCGGCTGGTCGGTGCTCACGGCGAGCGCCCACAAGTGGGGTGGGCCACCCGGCGTGGGGGTGCTGGCGGTCCGGAAGGGCGTTCGCTGGGAGTCACCCTGGCCGGCCGACGAGCGGGAGAGCGGACGTACCCCCGGAGTGGTGAACCTGCCCGCGGTCGTGGCGGCGGCGGCGAGCCTGCGGGCGGCGGCGGCCGACGCGGCGGCCGACGCGACCCGGTTGGCCGCCCTGGTGGACCGGATCCGGGAGCGGGTAGCGGCGGAGGTGCCCGACGTGGAGGTGGTCGGCGACCCGGTGCTCCGGCTCCCGCACCTGGTGACCTTCTCCTGCCTGTACGTCGACGGGGAGGCGTTGCTGCACGCCCTGGACCGGCGGGGCTTCGCCGTGTCGTCCGGCTCGTCCTGCACCTCGTCCACGTTGCGTCCGTCGCACGTGCTGGAGGCGATGGGGGTGCTCTCGCACGGCAACGTGCGGGTCAGCCTGCACCGGGAGACGACCGAGGCGGACGTGGAACGGTTCCTGACCGAACTGCC
Source organism: Micromonospora hortensis (assembly GCF_022230935.1). Taxonomy (NCBI): domain Bacteria; kingdom Bacillati; phylum Actinomycetota; class Actinomycetes; order Micromonosporales; family Micromonosporaceae; genus Micromonospora; species Micromonospora hortensis. The sequence goes on along the minus strand of NZ_JAKKFE010000004.1, from coordinate 9,254 downwards.
GGGGATCGTCGCCGGGCTGCGGGCCGAGGCCGGGGTCGTGGGGCTGTGACGACGCCGGACGAGGTGATCGACTGCCGGGGGCAGCGCTGTCCGCTGCCGGTGATCGCGGCGGCACGACGGATGCCCGAGGTGCCGGTCGGCACTGTGGTCCGGGTGCTGGCCGACGACCCGGCGGCGGCGGTCGACATCCCCGCCTGGTGCCGGATGCGCGGCCAGGAGTTCCTAGGGTCCGTCAACGGCCCAGACGGCCCCGCCCACGACATCCGCCGCACCCACTAACCCGGCGCCACCCCGGCCACCCCCGCGATCTTGCAGTTTCTGCGCGGACAAAGGGGTGCAGAAGCCGCAAGACGGCGACAGAAAGTGCAAGATCGCCGGGGTGGGGGCGGGGTTAAGCCGGGAGGAGGTGGGGGCGGACCTCTTCCGCTGCGGTGTCGCCGTAGGACTCGGCGAGCCGCTTGACGAACAGGTCGCGGCGGACGTCGTACTCCTGGGTGCCGACGGTCTCCAGGACCAGCGTGGCCAGCAGCGAGCCGACCTGGGCGGCGCGTTCCAGGCCGAGACCCCAGGAGAGCGCGGTGAAGAAGCCGGCCCGGAAGCCGTCGCCGACGCCGGTCGGGTCGACCGCGCGGATCTCCCGCGCGATCGGTACGTGGATCGGGTCGATGCCGCGCCCGGCGATCTCCACACCGTGCTTGCCCAGCGTGGTGACCCGCACCTTGACCAGGTCCAGCAGTTGGTCGTCGCTGAGCTGCGCCTTGCTCTGCAGCAGCGACTTCTCGTAGTCGTTGGTCATCAGGTACTCGGCGCCCTCGATCAGCGCCACCACGTCCTCGCCGGGCATCCGGGCGAGCTGCTGGGACGGGTCGGCGGCGAAGGCGTACCCGCGGGTGCGGCACTCGGCCGAGTGGCGCAGCATCGCCTCGGGGTCGTTCGCGCCGACCAGCACCAGGTCCAAACCACCCAGCCGGTCGGCGACCGGGGCCAGCTCGATGTTGCGGGCCTCGCTCATCGCACCGGCGTAGAACGACGCGATCTGGCACATGTCGGTGTCGGTGGTGCAGACGAAGCGGGCGGTGTGCGCCACCTCGCTGATGTGCACCGAGTCGCAGTCCACGCCGTGGCGCTCCAGCCAGGAGCGGTAGTCGGCGAAGTCGGCGCCGACCGCCCCGAGCAGCACCGGGCGCAGCCCGAGCTGACCCATCCCGAAGGAGATGTTCGCCGCCACCCCGCCACGGCGGAGCACCAGGTCGTCCACCAGGAAGGAGAGGGACACCTTGTGCAGTTGATCGGCGATGAGCTGGTCGGCGAAGCGACCGGGGAAGCTCATCAGGTGATCGGTGGCGATCGAGCCGGTGACGGCGATCTTCATGTCAACCCTCGGGGTCGGGAGCAGGGCGCGGTCAGCCTACCGGGACGGCAACCCGATGGTCACCGCTCGGTCGGACAACGGCAACCAGGCCGCCACGACCCCCTTCGGGACCGCTCCCGGACGGGTGCGACCGCCGACAAATACGCCGATGGGGCCGTCCCGAAGAACGGCCCCATCGTCGCTGGTGTGTGGTGTGACTCAGTTGAACGAGTCACCGCAGGCGCAGGAGCTGCCCGCGTTGGGGTTGTCGATGGTGAAGCCCTGGGCGTCGATCCGGTCGGCGAAGTCGATCGTCGCGCCGGAAAGGTACGGGGCGCTCATCCGGTCGACGACGACCTCGACACCACCGAAGTCGGTCACGACGTCACCGTCGAGCGAACGCTCGTCGAAGAAGAGCTGGTACCGCAGGCCGGAGCAGCCGCCCGGCTGCACGGCGACGCGGAGCCGCAGGTCGTCGCGGCCCTCCTGCTCGATCAGGGCCTTGACCTTCTGCGCCGCGACGTCGGTGAGGACGACGGAAGTAGGGGCCTTGGCCTCGGTCGACTCGGTCTGCGCTGGCGTGGTCACGTGGAAGTCTCCCTGCGCGGTTTGGGTCCGGACGCACTGGCCAACGTCGCGCGTCGTCCAGTGATTCCCGGTTGTGGTCCTCACCCGATCGTACGCCGCCTTGGCCGGGCTCACCCGCGTGGCGTGACCCCCGCCGCAGGTAGGCCCTCGGTCGGGGCGGACTGACGGGCGGTCGGGAGGCTCAGCGGCTCCACTGCCGGGCCAGTCGGGCGCCCAGCTCGCGCAGCCCCTCCGCGGGCCGGCTCAGCGCCGCGTCGAGCCCGCCGCCCTCCTCGCCGCCGAAGTGCTCCACCAGGCTGTACGCGTCGGTCACCCCGGCCGAGGCGGCCTCCCGCCGACCGGTGCTCACCTGCCCGGCCACCACCACGCAGGGCACTCCCCGGTCACGGGCGGCGCCTGCCACCCCGGCGACGACCTTGCCGCGCAACGACTGGTGGTCGAACGACCCCTCACCCGTGATCACCAGGTCGGCGGTGTCCAGCGCGGTGTCGAGTCGGGTGGCGCGGGTGACCAGGCCGATCCCCGACTCGCAGTCGCCGCCCAGGGCGAGGAGCGCCGCGCCGATGCCACCGGCGGCCCCGCCCCCGGGCAGCGCGCCGAGCCCCGCCGGGCAGCCGGCCAGGTCCCGTTCCAGCACCGCCGCGAAACGCTCCAGGGCCGCGTCGAGCAGCAACACGTCGGCGCGGTCGGCGCCCTTCTGCGGCCCGAACACGTTGCTGGCCCCGTGCAGGCCGAGCAGGGGGTTGTCCACGTCGGTGGCCGCGACCAGCCGGACGCCGCGTAGCCGGGGCGCGCCGTCCAACGCGTCGACCGCGGCGAGCGCGGCCCCGCCGTACGGCAGCGCGGCGCCACCCTGGTCGAGGGGGGTCACGCCCAGCGCGGCGAGCATTCCGGCGCCGGCGTCGTTGGTGCCGGAGCCGCCCAGCCCGATCACCACGGTGCGGGCACCGCTCTCCACCGCGGCGGTCACCAGCAGACCCAGCCCGTACGAGGTGGTGGCCTTCGGGTCGCGCTCGGCGGCGGAGAGCAGGTGCAGGCCACACGCCTGCGCGCTCTCCAGGTAGGCGGTCGCGCCGTCGGCGGTGAGCAGGATCTCACCGGCCGCCGGACGGCCCAGCGGATCGACGGTCGGCACCTGCACCCGCCGGCCGCCGAGGGCCTCGGCGAGCACCTCCACGAAGCCCGGTCCGCCGTCGGCGAGGGGCCGGATCAGCAGATCGTCTCCGTCGGTGACGGTGCGCCAACCGGCGGCGACGGCGGCGGCCACCTCCGGTGCGGACAGGGTGCCGGCGAACTTGTCCGGGCAGAGCAGCACGCGCATGCCGAGCAGTGTGGCAGCCCACACCGAGCGAGGCTGCGTCGCGCTCGCGCTGTGGGACCATGGGCTACGTGACTTCGACCTGGGTGGAACCCTCCAACACGGCGACGGCTCTGCTGCTGCTCGGCCGGGGCAGCGACCCCGACACCGAGCGCGGCGTCGAGTGTCCGGGCGACCTACCGGCGCCCAGCGATCCGGATCTGGTGGCCCGCGCCACCGCCGCGAAGGCGAAGCTGGGCAGCAAGGTCTTCGTGCTGGGGCACCACTACCAGCGCGACGAGGTGATCCAGTTCGCCGACGTGACGGGTGACTCGTTCAAGCTGGCCCGGGAGGCGGCGGCCCGCCCGGACGCGGAGTACATCGTCTTCTGCGGCGTGCACTTCATGGCCGAGAGCGCCGACATCCTCACCACCGACGCCCAACGGGTGATCCTGCCCGACCTCGCGGCGGGTTGCTCGATGGCGGACATGGCGGTGCTGGGCCAGGTCGAGGCCGCGTGGGACACGCTGACCGAGCTGGGCATCGCCGGCGACACAGTGCCGGTGACGTACATGAACTCCTCGGCCGACATCAAGGGCTTCGTGGGCCGCAACGGCGGCGTGGTCTGCACCTCGTCCAACGCCAAGCGCGCCCTGGACTGGGCCTTCGAGCAGGGGTCGAAGGTGCTCTTCCTGCCGGATCAGCACCTGGGCCGTAACACCGCGGTGTTGGAGATGGGCCTGTCGCTGGACGACTGCGTGCTCTACGACCCGCACAAGCCCGGTGGCGGGCTCACCCCGGAACAGCTGCGCGACGCCAAGATGATCCTGTGGCGGGGGCACTGCTCGGTGCACGGCCGGTTCACCCTGGAGAGCGTCAACGACGTACGGGAGCGGGTGCCCGGGGTCAACGTCCTGGTCCACCCGGAGTGCCGGCACGAGGTGGTCACGGCCTCCGACCACGTCGGGTCCACCGAGTACATCATCAAGACCATCGAGGCGGCCCCGGCCGGCTCGGCGTGGGCGCTCGGCACCGAGTTGAACCTGGTGCGCCGGCTCGCGCTGGCGCACCCGGACAAGCAGATCATGTTCCTGGACAAGGCCGTCTGCTACTGCTCGACGATGAACCGGATCGATCTGCCGCACCTGGTCTGGGCCCTGGAGGAGCTGGTCGCGGGCCGGGTCGTCAACCAGATCACTGTCGACACCGACACCGCGCACCACGCGCGGGTCGCGCTTGATCAGATGCTCGCGCTGCCCGGCGCGGACACTCCGCCGCCGACGGTGTCCTGATCACGATCCGTAGCGCTCTTGGTACGCAAAAGTGCCGGATCACCGATTAATGCCACACACGCCGATGTGACCGAGTCCTTTTTCGTCACCGAGGGCTATGCTGCCCAAGCGACGACACACGCGGGCCGTTTCGACATGGCCGCATCCGGGGTAGCGACAACGTTCAGGCTCCCCACCATCAACACGGCAGCACCGACGCGCTGGAGGTTGCGTTGACCGACGACGTCCTGGTTGTGCACGGAGGTACTCCGCTCGAAGGGCGGATCCGCGTGCGCGGCGCGAAGAACCTGGTATCGAAGGCGATGGTTGCCGCGTTGCTCGGCGACAGCCCGAGCCGGCTGTTCGACGTGCCCAAGATCCGCGATGTCGAGGTGGTGCGAGGTCTGCTCGGCCTGCACGGCGTCAAGGTCACCGACGGCACCGAGGACGGCGAGCTCGTCTTCGACCCGGCGAACGTGGAGAGCGCCAGCACCGACCAGATCAACGTGCACGCCGGTTCCAGCCGGATCCCGATCCTGTTCTGCGGCCCGCTGCTGCACCGCCTCGGGCACGCGTTCATCCCGGATCTGGGTGGCTGCCACATCGGCCCGCGCCCGATCGACTTCCACCTCCAGGCGCTGCGCGAGTTCGGCGCCACCGTCGAGAAGCGGCCCGAGGGTCTGCACCTGTCCGCGCCGAACGGGCTGCACGGCACCAAGTTCGCCCTGCCGTACCCGAGCGTCGGCGCCACCGAGCAGGTGCTGCTGACCGCCGTGATGGCCGAGGGCGTCACCGAGCTACGCAACGCCGCCGTGGAGCCGGAGATCATCGACCTGATCTGCATCCTGCAGAAGATGGGCGCGATCATCAAGGTCCACACCGACCGGGTGATCGAGATCCAGGGCGTGCCCAAGCTGCACGGCTACACCCACCGGCCGATCCCGGACCGGATCGAGGCGGCGAGCTGGGCGGCCGCCGCCCTGGCGACCCGTGGTCACGTCGAGGTGCTGGGCGCGCAGCAGGCCGACATGATGACCTTCCTGAACATCTTCCGCTCGGTCGGCGGCGAGTACGAGGTCACCGACGCCCGCGCGCCGAAGCTGGGCGACCCCGGCCAGGAGGGCGGCATCCGCTTCTGGCACCCGGGTGGCGAGCTGAACGCTGTGGCGCTGGAGACCGACGTGCACCCCGGTTTCATGACCGACTGGCAGCAGCCGCTGGTCGTGGCGCTGACCCAGGCCCGTGGCCTGTCGATCGTCCACGAGACGGTCTACGAGCAGCGGCTGGGCTACACCGAGGCCCTCAACTCGATGGGCGCCAACATCCAGGTCTACCGGGACTGCCTCGGCGGCACCCCGTGCCGCTTCGGCCGGCGTAACTTCAAGCACTCCGCGGTGATCGCCGGGCCGAGCAAGCTGCACGCCGCCGACCTGGTGATCCCGGATCTGCGGGCCGGGTTCAGCCACCTGATCGCCGCGCTCGCGGCCGAGGGCACCTCCCGGGTGTACGGCGTGGATCTGATCAACCGGGGCTACGAGGACTTCGAGGCGAAGCTCGCCGACCTGGGCGCGCACGCCGAGCGTCCGTAACCTCGGTCACTCATCGTTCGGATACGACGGCTCCAGGTCGCGCTGCGACCTGGAGCCGTCGGCCGCTGTACCGCGATGTGCACAGGGCGCGGACCGTTGGCTACCCTTGCCGCGTGCCGTCGCTCTTTCGCCGCAAGTCCACCGACCTCGTCGACGAGGCCGTCACCTCGGTGACCCCCGAGGAGACCGCTGAGCGTTCCCGGGGTTACACCCCGGCCAAGGGTCGGGAGACGCCCAAGCGGCCGACCGTCGGCCGTCGCCCGGCCGGCCCCACTCGCCCCCTCACCAAGGAGGAGGAGCGGGAGCGTCGCCGTCAACTGCGCGCCGAGGCGGCGTCGGAGTTCCGCCGTGAGGGTGGCCCCCGCGACCGTGGCCCGGAGCGGCTGCTGGCCCGCAACGTGGTCGACTCCCGGCGTACCGTCGGCACCTGGTTCTTCGGCGGCGCGCTGATCGTGCTGGTCGGGTCGAACGCCGCCATGCCGCCGCTGGTCCGACTGATCTCCAACGTGCTCTGGGGCGCGCTGGCGCTGGGTGTGGTCGTCGACTCGGTGCTGATCTGCCGCAAGATCAGCAAGCTGGTCCGGGAACGCTTCCCGAAGACCGACCAGCGGATGGGCTCGCTCTTCCTCTACGCGGTCATGCGGTCGATCACCTTCCGCCGGATGCGCGCTCCGGCGCCCCAGGTCAAACTGGGCGACAAGGTCTGACCCCCGGCTCCACTCCCGCATCTCCAAGATCCGCGCGACATCAGCGAAACTGCTGCCTCAGACATCTCCGAGGCAGCAGTTTCGCCGTAACTGCGCGGATCTCGTCGTGCGTTCATCATGCTGAACGGGTCGTTGTTCGACAGACCGAACATTTGACCAATGGAGCGAAGGCATGCCTTCGGAACCGGCTGCTCCCCTGGCCACCATCGCCGCGGCTCTGCGCCGGGAGCGGGAACGGGTCGGCATCTCGCTGACCGAGCTGGCCCGCCGGGCGGGGGTGGCCAAGTCGACCCTCTCCCAGCTGGAGTCGGGCACCGGAAACCCGAGTGTGGAGACGCTCTGGGCGCTGGGCGTCGCACTCGGTGTGCCGTTCAGCCGGCTGGTGGAGCCCGTCGACGACGGCGTACGGGTCATCCGCGCCGGGGACGGGCCGCGCGTGCGCTCGGAACGGGCCGACTTCAGCGGAACGCTGCTCAGCGCCGGTGCGGCGCACCTGCGCCGGGACGTCTACCTGATCAGGTTGGAGCCGGGCGCGGTCCGAGCCGGGCACGGACACACCCCGCGCAGCATCGAGCACGTGGTGGTCGCTGCCGGCCGGCTGCGGGTGGGGCCCGAGGCGGCACCTGTCGACCTCGAACCCGGTGACTACGCCACGTTCCCCGGCGACGCCCCGCACCGTTACGAGGCGCTCGCTCCCGGTACGTTCGCCGTCCTCATCATGGAGCACCCCTGAACGAGGACGGCGATCCCGCCGCAGCCGGGTTGCCGTCGAGTGCGGTATGGTCGGACAGCAGATTCGCTTATAGGACCAAATGTCCGAAACCAATGGGATAACGTTTGCGCCGGTGGGCGGTGCCACAGTGGCGGTGAGCGAGCCCACGCCGTTACCCTCCATCCGCAGCCACGGCCTGCCGGAGCAGCGATCTGACCGGCACGGGCGGCCCCAGCGCGACAATTTGCAACGAGGTGACAACGCGTGAGCGAGCGGACGCGAGCCGGCCACCGGGGCGTGGCAGGCGGCGACCGGACGCCCAGCGGTCACCCGACGACGGCTGCGGACACCTCACCCCCGGCGAGAATCGGCCCAGCGGCCGGGTGTGGCGACGGGCTCGACGGATGAACGGCCGCTACACCGACCGGTGGTCAGATCCGAACGAACCGTCCTGGGTGGTCGAGCCGACCACCGAGTGGCACCCCCAGTTCCCCGGCCAGCGGTACGCCGGCGACATCGGCATGCCGCACCAGCCGCCACCGCGCGGCCGCGCGACGGTGTCCGGTCGCGCCGAGGTGCCGCCGCTGGCGCCCACCCGCCCGGACGGCACCTACCTCGGCCGGTCCTGGTCCGACGAACCACCGGCCGAACAGGCACCGCACGGCCGTTCCTGGGTGGACGACGAGCCGGGTGAGGCATCGGCCTACAGCCGACTCCGCAGCGACGAGCTCTCGGCGGACACCTACGGCCGGCCCGACAACGCCGACTCCCGCCACTACGACCACGAGCCGTACCGTCGTCCGCTGCCCGAGCCACCCCGCCGCGACGACCGCCGCTCGCCCGAGTCGGACCGACGTACCGCCTGGTCCGACCGGCGCCCCGCCGACGAGCGGGGGCCGGCGCGGGAAGCCGCCTGGCACCGGGACCAGCCCACCCCCGAGCGGTACGACAGCCGCCGTCCCCGGCAGGAGCCCACCGAGCGGGATCGGGGTTACCGGGGCTCTCCGCCGGTCTCCCCCGCGCCCCGGTCCGAACCCGGCTGGGTGCCCGAGTCGGACGACACACCACGTCGGCGCGGCGCACCGGAACGACCGGCCGCAGGTTACGAACGGCACACCGGCGACGGGTACGGCGTCCGACCCACCCGCGACCACGACGGCCGCGTCGCCGACGGGGTCGACCCGTGGGCACCCGTGGACGGCCGCGCGCGATACCGCGCCGACGGGTACCCGGACCGGGCCACCGACGACCCGCGCCGCCCAGAGCCGCGCTACCGCCCGGACGAGGGGATCGGCGCCGCACCCTCCCCCAACGGGGGACGACGGCGTCGCCCCGAGCCGGACCTGCCCGACCAGCCCCGCCTCGACGACGACCGGCGACGGCCCGACACCGACCCGCACCGGCAGCAGCCCCGTGAGGCGGCGGCCCGCGCCGAGGCGTACCCGGATCGGCGGCCCCGCGAGCAGGCCCGCCCGGACACCTACCGCGACAACGGGTACCGCGAGGACGCGCCTCGTGAGGACGCGTACCGCGAGCCCCGGCCACAGCCGGGCCAGCGCTCGGACGGCAGTCTGCCCTGGCCAGCACCGGGTCCGGTGCGCCAGGACCGCACCCCGGACCGCACCCGGGAACCGGGGCACCGCACCGATCCACCCCGCACCGGAGACCCCCACCGCACTGCGGACCCGCAACGCACCGATCCGCACCGCGATCCCGATCCGCACCGCGGTTCTGACCCG
>NZ_JAKKFE010000039.1:0-51792 GCF_022230935.1 Micromonospora hortensis | reverse complement strand
CCGGGCCGCCGCGCTCGCCGAGGCGTTGCACTCGGCCGCTGGCGTCCGGGCCGCTCGCAAGGCGGCCGATCCGGTTCGTCTCCAGGTCGATCCGCTGAGCCTGTTCTGAGGCGTTTCGGCCGGTGCCGACGGTCACGGACCTCGCCCGCTGCCAGGGGCCCTCGCACACCGCGTCCGGCAAAGCGGTGGCGCCCGAGTGGTAGCATCGCCCGTCATGCCAAGGCGTACGACGGGCTCCAGGTTACGAGGGGGCGTCAGCCGCGCCGAGCTGGAGCCGCCGCGGGATGGCGCGACGATGGCGGAAACGCGTCGGTCGGGCGCGAGGTCGATGATGTCAATGAGCCGGTGATCAGGGGTGGACCAGTCGTGACCGTTGGACAATCGATCGTCTTCAACGGCGACCTCGGCAGCGGCAAGAGCACCGTGTCGGTCGAGATCGCCAAGCGGCTCGGCATGCGCCGGGTCAGCGTGGGGGACCTCTACCGGGAGATGGCGCAGCAGCGGCAGATGACCGCGCTGCAGCTCAACCTGCACGCCGAGCTCGACCAGGCCGTCGACGGCTACGTCGACCAGCTCCAGCGGGACATCGCCGCCTCCGGTGAGCGTCTCATCATGGACTCCCGGCTGGCCTGGCATTTCTTCACCGACGCGCTCAAGGTGCACATGATCACCGAGCCGGGTGAGGCGGCCCGCCGGGTGCTCGCCCGCCCCTCCGGGCCGGCGGAGAGCTACGCCTCCCTGGACGAGGCCAAGGCCAAGCTCCGGGAGCGCAGCGCGAGCGAGCGCAGCCGGTTCATCATCCGGTACGGGGTGGACAAGGCCCGGCTGCGCAACTATGACCTGATCTGCGACACCACCCGGGCGTCCGCCAGCGAGGTGATCGAGCACATCGTCGCCGCGTACGAGGGCACGCTCGGCGCCGAGGTGCTGCGCGACGCGCCGCCGCTGCTGCTGCTGGACCCGGCCCGGGTCTACCCGACCGAGGACATCGCCACCCTGCGCGGTCTGTGGGACACCGACTTCGTCGGTGGGGTGGCCGAGGCCGGCGACGAGGCCCTCGAACCGCTGAAGATCGGGTTCACCGGCGAGTACTTCTTCGTCGTCGACGGTCACCGCCGCCTCAGCGCCGCTCTGCAGAACGGGTTCTCGATGGTGCCCGCCCAACTGGTCGCCGAGGTCGACGAGCCGGTAGTGGGTGGGATGAGCGCTATCGACTACTTCGCCGCTCAGGTGCGCCCCGGCCTGATCTACGACTGGGAGGCGGCTCACAAGATCCAACTGCCGCTGCCCGAGCCCGCGCTGCTCCGCGGCGACGCGGTGCTCGCGGGGGACCCGGGCGCCAGCGTCTGAACCCAGCGTGAGGCCGGGCCCACGCGCGGGTGCGCGCGCCGTCTCGGCCACCGAGTCGTACGGCGGTCGCCGAGACGGTTCAGCCGAGGATGACGCCTGAGGCTCAGACTCAGGCCATGCCCTCGTCGTGCATCCGCCAGGCCCAGACCCGACGGGCGGCCACGTCGCCGGTACCGGCGACGTGGAACTGTCATACATTGGCAGCCGTCTATCGAGCCGTGACGGCCCGGAATTACCCTGCCCGTGCGCATCCGGGGGGCCGGATGACCGGGGTGGGGGTCGCATGTCTGAGCAGTGGATACCTTCCGGCACTCATCAGACGTCACACGGGTCACCCGAGCTGGCCCGCGCCGGCACCGAGGTGCGGACACTGCCCGAGTTGGCCGGGTTGCTGCGTCAGCTACGCCGCCGCGAAGCCCGTCAGCAGGGCGAGACCCTGCTGACGTACCGGCAGTTGGCCGCGAAGACCGGCTGGTCGCGAGGGATCATCGGGGAGTACTTCGCCGGCAACGTCCTGCCGCCGCCGGAGCGGTTCGACGCCCTCATCCGACTGCTCGGGGCCACCCCCGCCGAACAGGGAGTGCTGGCCACCGCGCGGGACCGGGTCGAGGAGCGACGTCGACGCCCGAACCGCGACCACGCCACCACCGGGCGGGCGGTGGCACGGGCCAGGGCCGGCGGCCCGCGCGCCGGGGCCACGTCCCTCCGGTTCCCGATACCCCGCCAACTACCCCCGGCGCTGCCCGGCTTCGTCGGACGGGCAGCTCAACTCGCCCAGCTCGATGCCGAATGCGCTCGCGTCGTGGCACCCGGGGACGACGGCGCGGCGTCAGTCACCGTCATGACGTTGTCCGGTACGGCCGGGGTCGGCAAGACGACCCTCGCGGTCACCTTCGCGCACCGGGTCGCCGATCGCTTCCCGGACGGGCAGCTCTACGTCGACCTGCGTGGGTTCGACTCCACCGGAACGGTGGTGACGGCCGTCGAGGCGATCCGAGGCTTCCTGGAGGCCCTCGAGGTACCACCCGAACGCATCCCCACCCACCTGCCCGCGCAGGTGGGCCTCTACCGCAGCCTGCTCGCCGGCCGTCGGATGCTGGTGCTGCTGGACAATGCCCGCGACGCCGACCAGATCCGACCGCTGCTGGTCGGCAGCCCGCACTGCCTGGTCCTGGTGACCAGCCGCAATCGGCTCGCCGGGCTGATCGCCGCCGAAGGCGCCCGGCCGATCGGCGTCGACCTGCTCAGCACCCCGGAGGCCTGGCAACTGTTGGCCCGGCGGCTCGGCACGGACCGGTTGACGGCCGAACCGCAGGCGGTGGACGAGATCATCGAGCGGTGTGCGCGGCTGCCGCTGGCGCTGGCCGTGCTCGCCGCGAGAGGTGCGGAGAAGCCGACGTTCCCGCTAGCCACCCTCGCGGCCGAACTGCGGGCGGCGCCGCGACCGCTGGACTCGTTCGACGGAGGGGACGTCGGCACCGACGTGCAGGCCGTCTTCTCCTGGTCGTACCGGAGCCTGACCCCGGCGGCGGCCCGCCTGTTCCGGCTCTTCGGCTGCCATCCCGGACCGGACATCGGGTTCGCCGCAGCGGCCAGTCTGGCCGGGCTGCCCCGGGCCCGGGTGCCCCGGCTGCTGGCCGAGCTGGCCCACGCGCACCTCGTCACCGAGCACACCCCCGGCCGGTTCGGCGCCCACGACCTGCTCCGGGCGTACGCGGCCGAGCAGGTCGAACGTCTCGAACCGGAGCACGCCCGGCGGGCCGCGATCCGGCGCGGGCTGGACCACTACCTGCACACCGCCCACGCGGCGGCGCTGCTGCTGCAACCGGGACGGGACCCGGTCACCCTCACCGCCGCCGCGCCGGGTGTGCTGCCCGAGGAGATCAGCGACCTCGGTCAGGCGCTCGCCTGGTTCGGCGTCGAGTATCCGGTGCTGCTGGCGGCGGTCGCCCACGCGAGGCGGGCCGGGTTCGACGGCCACGCGTGGCAGCTGGCCTGGACCCTGGTGGACTTCCTGCAACGCCGGGGGCGGTGGCCGGACCTGGCCGTGGCCCAGCGCAACGCCCTGGCCGGGGCGCAGCGGGCCGGCGACCGACCCGGGCAGGCGAACGCCCACCGCGACCTCGCCCGGGTGCTGTCCCGGCTGGGTCGGGTGAACGAGGCGGCGAGGAACTACCGGCAAGCCCTGGCGATCTTCGCCGAACTGGGCGACCACACCGGGCAGGCGCGCACCCACCGGGCGTTCGGCGCGATGCTCGACGGGCTCGACCGGCACGCCGAGTCGCTGGAGCAGAGCGAGCGGGCCCTGGCGCTGTACCGGGCCGCCGGGCACGTCGCCGGGGAGGCCAGCGCCCGCAACGCGGTGGGGTGGGCGTACGCCCAGCTCGGCCGGTACGAACCGGCGCTCGGGCACTGCCGGGAGGCGTTGGCGCTGCTGCGGACGACAGGCGACCGGCACGGCGAGGCGAACACCTGGGACAGCCTCGGCTTCATCCACGCCCGACTGGCCGACCACCGAGCGGCGATCCGTTGCTTCCAGCGTGCGATCGGGCTGTACCGGCGGGTCAGCGACCGCTACGACGAGGCGGACACCCTGTCCCGGCTCGGCGAGAGCCGGCAGGCGGTGGGGGACGCGGTCGGCGCCGCGCGTACCTGGCGGCGGGCCCTGGTCATCCTCGACGATCTCGGCCACCCGGACGCCGAGCGGGTACGGGAGCTGTTGACCGGGGAGCCCGGCGGTGACGCTGGGCACACCGTCGGCGGTTGAGCGAGGTGCGCCGCCCGGCGCTCGGCCGGGCACTCCGTAGACTGGTACGGCACCGCTCGTCCGCCCGAAGAAGGAGCCGTCCCGCGTGACCGTCCAGCCCATCCGTCTGTTTGGGGATCCGGTGCTGCGCACGCCGGCCGATCCGGTCGTCGACTTCGACGCCGAGCTACGTCGGCTGGTCGCCGACCTCACCGACACGATGCGTGAGCAGAACGGCGCAGGCCTGGCCGCGCCGCAGCTCGGTGTGAGCCTGCGGGTGTTCACCTTCGACGTCGACGACGTCCTCGGGCACCTGATCAACCCGGTGCTGGAGTTTCCCGACGAGGAGGAGCAGGACGGCCCGGAGGGCTGCCTGTCCATCCCCGGGCTCTACTTCGACACCAAGCGTCGGCAGAACGTCGTCGCCAAGGGCTTCAGCTCGTTCGGCGACGCGATGCAGATCGTCGGCACCGGCCTGATGGCGCGCTGCGTGCAGCACGAGACCGACCACCTCGACGGGGTGCTCTTCCTGGACCGACTGGACCCGGAGGGGCGCAAGGAAGCCATGAAGGCGATCCGCCAGGCCGAGTGGTACGACGCGGCGGCCCCGCCGACTGTCAAGCTCAGCCCGCACATCAGCGACCCCTTCGGTCTGGGGCGCTGACCCGGATGCGCGTGATCTTCGCCGGTACGCCGGCCGTCGCCGTTCCCGCCCTGGCCGCCGTCGCCGCCTCCCGACACGAGCTGGTGGCAGTGGTCACCCGGCCCGACGCGCCCGCCGGGCGTGGGCGGGGCCTGTCCCGCTCGCCGGTCGGCGCGTGGGCCGACGAGCACGGCGTCGAGGTGCTCACGCCTGCCCGCCCCCGCGAGCCGGAGTTCCTCGACCGGCTGCGCGAGCTGGAGCCGGCCTGCGTTCCGGTGGTCGCCTACGGCGCGCTGGTGCCGCCGGCGGCCCTGGAGATCCCCCAGCACGGCTGGATCAACCTGCACTTCTCCCTGCTGCCCGCGTGGCGCGGCGCCGCACCCGTGCAGCACGCCGTGCTGCACGGCGACGAGCTGACCGGGGCCAGCGTCTTCCAGCTGGAGGAGGGCCTGGACACCGGCCCTGTCTACGGCACGCTGACCGACGAGATCCGCGCCACCGACACCTCCGGTGATCTGCTGGGCCGGCTCGCCGACTCCGGTGCCGGGCTGCTGGTGGCGGTGCTCGACGCGATCGCCGACGGCACCGCCCGCGCCGAGCCGCAGCCGGCCGACGGGGTGTCGCTGGCGCCGAAGCTGACAGTGGACGACGCGCGGGTGCGCTGGAGCGACCCGGCCTTCGCCGTGGACCGGCGGATCCGGGCCTGCACGCCCGCGCCGGGTGGCTGGACCACGTTCCGCGACGAGCGGGTGAAGCTCGGCCCGGTCGTCCCGGTGCCCGACGGCCCCGAGCTGAAGCCGGGGGAGTTGCTGGTGGAGAAGTCCCGGGTGCTGGCCGGCACGGCGACAGTGCCGGTACGTCTCGGCGAGGTCCGCGCCGCGGGCAAACGGGCGATGGACGCGACCGACTGGGCGCGCGGCGTCCGGGTCGGCACTGGAGAGGACTTCGCGTGACGGCACCGGAGGGAACCCGACCGACGCGCTCCGGCCCGTCGACCGGCCGTGGCGGGGATCGCCGCCCGGTCCGACCACCGCTGGACCGACCGCGTCGGGCCGCGTACGAGGCGGTGGCGGCGGTGCATCGGGACGACGCGTTCGCCAACCTGGTGCTGCCCATCATCCTGCGGGAAGAGGGGCTGTTCGGTCGGGATGCCGCCTTCGCCACCGAGCTGACCTACGGCACCCTGCGCCACCTGGGCACGTTGGACGCGATCCTGACCGACGCGGCCGGCCGGGACGTGGCCCGGATCGACCCGCCGGTACGCGACGCGCTGCGGCTCGGGGCGTACCAACTCCTGCACACCCGGGTGCCGCCGCACGCCGCGGTCTCGTCGACTGTGGACCTGGTCCGTTCGGTCGCACCGGGCGCTACCGGTTTCGCCAACGCGGTGCTGCGCGAGGTGTCTACCCGTGACGCGGACGCCTGGGTGGCGAAGCTCGCCCCACCGATGGAGACCGATCCGGTCGGGCACCTCTCGTTGGCGTACAGCCACCCGCAGTGGATCGTGCGGGCGTTCTCCGAGGCGCTCGGCGGCGATCTGGGCGAGACGGAGCGCCTCCTGATCGAGGACAATGAGCGCCCTCCGGTGCACCTGTGTGCCCGGCCCGGCCTGATCGACCCGGTCGAGCTGGCCGACCAGGTCGGCGGAGCGCCCGGTGCCTTCTCGCCGTACGCCGTCTATCTGCCCGGCGGGTCGCCGGGCGACATCCCGGCGGTGGTCGACGGCCGGGCCCACGTCCAGGACGAGGGCTCCCAACTGGTGGCCGCCGCGCTCGCCGACGCACCGCTGGACGGCCCGGACGGGCGGTGGCTGGACCTGTGCGCCGGCCCGGGTGGCAAGGCCGGGTTGCTCGGCGCGCTGGCCGCGCAGCGGGGTGCCCGGGTGACAGCGGTGGAGGTGGCCGAGCACCGCGCTCGGCTGGTCTCCCTGGCGACCCGGGACCTGCCGGTGGCGGTGCTGACGATGGACGGCCGTGAGGTCGGCGGGGACCCGAAACTGCCGGAGCAGCACTTCGACCGGGTGCTGGTCGACGCACCGTGCACCGGGCTGGGGTCGCTGCGTCGTCGGCCGGAGTCGCGCTGGCGTCGCCAACCGTCGGACCTGCCGCCGCTGACCCGGCTGCAACGGGAGCTGCTCGGCGCGGCGCTGCGGGCGGTCCGCCCGGGTGGCCTGGTCGCCTATGTCACCTGTTCGCCGCACACCGTCGAGACGCACGTGACGGTGACCGAGGCGGCCCGCCGTAGCGGGGTCGCTGTGGACTTCGTGGACGCCCGCCCGCTGCTGCCGGCCGGCATGCCCGGTCTCGGTGACGGGCCGACCGTGCAGCTCTGGCCACACCGCCACGGCACCGACGCGATGTTCCTCGCCGTCCTGCGCCGAGGCTGATCCGTTCCACGCGTCCGGCCGGTCAGCTGACCGGCCGGACGCGGTGCGATCACGCTCGGCTCGACCGCCACGCCCTAGGTGACCGGAAGGCCCTTGGTGCCGGCGTTCTTCATCGAGCGGGTCAGGTTCCGGTCGGAGATCCAGAGGAAGCACTGCACGCCCCGGTTTCCGTTGCGCCACTCCTCCTCGTACGGCTGGTAGTAGATCGTGCCGGCGCGGAAGTCGAGCTGGGAGTTGTCCGGGACCTTGGCGTACTTGGCGATCATCGTCTGGCAGGCCCGGTGGGTCCGCTTGGTGCTGCGGGTGAACTCGGCGTAGCTGGTGTTCGGCGCCTGCCAGACGCCGACGAACTCGGCGTGGTGCTTGGCGGTGCAGGAGACCGGGGCCATCTCGTCGATGTCGTCCTTGACCAGCTTCGGGTTGAAGCAGCGGTACGCCAGCGGGGCCGCTCCGGACAGCGCGCCCTTGAGGCTGCCGGTGCGCAGGTCGACGGCGGTGTCGTCGA
Source organism: Micromonospora hortensis (assembly GCF_022230935.1). Taxonomy (NCBI): domain Bacteria; kingdom Bacillati; phylum Actinomycetota; class Actinomycetes; order Micromonosporales; family Micromonosporaceae; genus Micromonospora; species Micromonospora hortensis. The sequence goes on along the minus strand of NZ_JAKKFE010000039.1, from coordinate 44,162 downwards.
TGCTGGCGATCTCGGTGACGTCGCAGCGGTACCAGCGGGCCCCGCCCGACCAGGCCTGCGGCGACGGCAGCACGACGGTCAGGCCGAGCCGCCCGGAACGCCAGTCGGCTCCCACCGCCTTGTTGACCGCCGTGTCGCACCCGGTCTGCGCGGCTCGCATGCCGGGCGAGCCGGGCTGCGGGGGCGTGCCACCCTCGGCACCCGGGCCGGTGAGGGTGCCGACGTGCATGGTCTCCACCCGGTGCGCCTCCGTGCACGCCGTCGGGTTGTAGCCGGTCAGGAAGCCGACCTGCTGGGAGCTCTGGTGGCAGACGTCGGCAGCGGGGACGAACTGCTGCGCCGCGACGGGCGCCGGCCAGTCGTCGATGAGGTCACTGTCGACTCCGGCGGGTGCGCCGCACCCGGCCAGCGCCAGGGCCAGCGCCCCACCCCCGGCGAACGCCGCCAACCACCGTCGCATCCCGACCTCCCGCCGCTGCCGGCCCCCGACCGGACCCAGCCGGTCGATAGCGCCACGGCGCAGCAGCATACGGCAACGATGCTCAGATCGCGGGCAGTCCCTCAGGACCGGCGCCGCGCATCGAGCGGGTGAGTTTGCGGTCGTCGCTCCACAGGAAACAGCGCACTCCACGGTCGCCCTCCTCCCACTCCCGTTGCGACGGCGGGTAGTAGATGGACCCGGCCCGGTACGGCAGTTCGCTGTTGTTGGGCACCGCCGCGTACGCGGCGATCAGCGCCATGCAGCGTCGGTGCGCCTGCTCGGCGGACCTGGCGAACTCCGCCCAGCTCATGTCCCGCTCCTCGTAGACGCCCACGAACTCGGCGCGGTGCGGCTCGGTGCAGAGCACCGGCGCCATGTAGTTGAGGTTGTCGCCGATCAGCTTGGGGTCGAAGCAGCGGTGCGTCAGGGGCGTGTCGCCGATCAACGCGCCGCGCAGGCTGCCGGTGCGGTTCACCGGTCGGGTGTTGTCGATGCTGCCGGTCTCACTGAGGTCGCAGCGGAACCAGCGGGCGCCGCCGGCCCAGGCGGGCGCGGACGGCAACGCGAGGGACAGCGCGAGTCGGGCCGTGTGCCAGTCGCCGCCGAGCACCTCTCGGGCCCGCTGGTCGCACTCGGCGCGAGCCGTGCGCAGCGCCGACGATCCGGGTTCCGGTCGGGCCTCGGTCAGCGCGTCGGGCCCGACGAAGGTGCCGACGTGGATGCTCTCGGCCAGGTGGTTGCGCGCGCAGTCCACCGTCTCGTACGTGCTGGCCTGCACGACAGTGGCGATCCGCGGCAGGCAGGTGTCGGTGGCGGGGGTGAACGGCTTCGGAACCCGCAGGGTCGGCCAGTCGTCGGTGAGATCACCGTCCGCGCCTCGCGCCGGCGCGCAGCCGGCCAGCAGCATCGTCGTGACGCTGGCCAGCACCAGCGCTGGAAGCCACCGTCGCATCGTCCGCCCTCCCGGGAGCTGGCGGCCGGTCGCCGCGCCCCGCGGCGAGACCCCGGCGGGCGTGCAGCCTACGGCACCGTCCCGGTTGGAGTGTCGTCGCGTTTCCGTCGATCGGCCAGTGGCTGATGTCTGTTCGTCCGGATTCGGGGGTCCGGAGCGTCCAATTCTGCACCAATGGTCACTGCTGGGTCACAGCGCGTCCCCGAAGGTGGCGCGATGCGGGTGGCGGGTGGCCACGTTCGTACACTGGCCCCGTGACCGTACCGCCGCCGATCGTCGCGCCGAGCATCCTGGCCGCCGATTTCGCCCGCCTCGCCGAAGAAGTCCGCGCCGTCGAGGACGCCGCGGACTGGTTGCACGTCGACGTGATGGACAACCACTTCGTGCCGAACCTGACCATTGGGCTGCCCGTGGTGCAGAGCCTGCGGGCCGTCACGGCGATGCCCTTCGACGTGCACCTGATGATCGAGGACCCGCGCCGGTGGGCCCCCGGGTACGCCGACGCCGGGGCGTACAACGTCACCTTCCACGCGGAGGCGTCCGACGACCCGGTGGCGCTCGCCAAGGACCTGCGTTCGGCCGGCGCGAAGGCGGGCCTGGCCATCGACCGGGACACCCCGATCGAGCCCTACCTGGACCTGCTGCCCAGCTTCGACACCCTGCTGATCATGACGATCAAGGCGGGCTTCGGTGGGCAGCGGTTCATTCCGCAGCTCCTGGAGAAGGTGCGGACGGCCCGGCGGCACGCGTCGGCCGGGCACCTGGAGCTGCGCATCGAGGTGGACGGCGGGATCGCCGCCGACACCATCGAGCAGGCGGCCGCGGCCGGCGCCGACGCGTTCGTGGCCGGCACCGCCGTCTACGGGGCCGCCGACCCGGCGGAGGCGGTACGGCACCTGCGGGCACTGGCGGAACGCGCGGCGCCCGGGGCCTGAGGTGGAGCCCGAGGCCGATCGCAAGGACATCATTCTCGTCGTGGACGACGACGAGGACATCGCTCGGTTCGTCGAGTTCAACCTGCGGCTGCACGGCTTCGAGGTGATCCACGCCAGCGACGGCCAGGAGGCCCTGGAGGTCATCGAGCGCCAGCGGCCGGACCTGGCGGTGGTCGACCTCATGATGCCCCGGATCGACGGGCTGGAGCTGACCCGCCGGCTGCGCGCCGACCCGATGACGTCCGCCCTTCCGGTGATCATGCTGACCGCCAAGGGAATGACAGTCGACAAGGTGCACGGGCTCAGCGCCGGCGCGGACGACTACCTGGTCAAGCCGTTCGACACCGCCGAGCTGGTGGCCCGGGTCTCGTCCACGCTGCGCCGCAACAAGGAGTTCCGGGAGGTCTCCCCGCTGACCGGGCTGCCCGGCAACAGCCGGATTCGTCGGGAGATCAGCGATCGGGTCCGAAACGGCGTGGACTACGCCGTCGGCTACGTCGACATCGACCGGTTCAAGAGCGTCAACGACCGGTACGGCTTCGTGCGCGGCGACGACTTCATCTCCGCGCTGGCCCGCAGCCTGCACCGTGCGGTGGTGGGCGTGGGGCTGCCACCGGCCTTCCTCGGTCACGTCGGCGGTGACGACTTCGTCATCGTCTGCGCCCCGGACCAGGTGCGCCCACTGACGTCCCGGGCGGTCGTCGACTTCGAGAACGCCGCCGACACGCTCTACGACCAGACCGACCGGGAGCGCGGCTTCGTCGAGTTGAAGGATCGACGTGGCAACATCCGGCGGGCGGCCCTGGTCACGCTCTCCATCGGGGTGTCCCTCTCCGACGCCGGCAAGCGGTTCACCGACCCGCTCGAAGCGATCGCGGTGGCCTCGGAGATGAAGACGGTGGCCAAGAGTCAACCGGGCTCGTACGTGGCGGTGGACCGGCGTCGCGGCGTCACCTGAGCGTGATAACGCTGTGAAGTAGCTCGCCTAGGTGGCGACGGAGCCGGATCGGCGTGTAAGACTTTCCGGGTACCCACCACGCGCTGGCGGGACTCGGTGAAATTCCGAACCGGCGGTGATCCACGGTCCAACCGTGGTCAGCCCGCGACCCGGACGGCTCTGCCGTCCGGTGGACCTGGTGAAAATCCGGGGCCGACGGTTGGGGGCGGTTCGTCCGCGCCCAGACAGTCCGGATGGGAGACAGCGCGCGGGACGGACGGGTCCGAGCCGGCCGCTGGCTTCAGCGTGCCGTGCCGACCCCCCGGGGGCGGCTGTGCCGTTCCCGGAATCCGCCACCGCCTGCCAGTGGCCCCATGGCCACCGCCTCCCTGACCGCCCGCGCGCGGACCGGGCGAGTGAGAGGGCAGGGGCAGCGCGATGGCCAGCGTCTCCGTTGATGAGGCGATGCGGCGTGCGATCGAGTTGGCAGCGCGCGGGCTCGGCACCACCAGCCCCAACCCCGTGGTCGGGTGCGTGCTCCTCGACGAGGACGGCGAGGTCGTGGGCGAGGGCTTCCACGCGTACGCCGGGGGGCCGCACGCCGAGATCGTCGCCCTGGCGCAGGCCGGGCGGCGGGCCAAGGGCGGCACCGCTGTCGTCACTCTGGAACCCTGCGACCACACCGGCCGCACCGGCCCCTGTAGTTCCGCGCTCGTCCAGGCCGGGGTGGGCCGTGTGGTCATCGCCGTACCCGACCCGAACCCTGTCGCTTCCGGGGGCGCCGCCACCTTGCGCGCCGCCGGGGTCCGGGTGGATCTGGGGGTACGCGGCGAGGAGGCCGAGGCCGGCAACGTCGCGTGGCTGACCTCGATGCGCCGGGGCTGGCCGTACGTGATCTGGAAGTACGCCGCCACGCTCGACGGGCGCTCCGCCGCGGCGGACGGCACCAGCATGTGGATCACCTCGGAGGCGGCCCGGATCGACGTGCACGCGCTGCGCGGCACTGTCGACGCGGTCATCGCCGGGGTGGGCACCGTGCTCGCCGACGATCCCCGGTTGACCGCCCGCAACCTGCGCGACGGCAGCCTGGCCATCCGGCAGCCGCTGCGGGTGGTGGTGGACAGCTCGGGGCGTACCCCGGCTGACGCCAAGGTCCGCGACGGCGCCGCACGCACGTGGATCGCGACCGCCGACGAGGTCGGCGCCGGCCCGGACGGCCGGGTCGACCTGTCGGCGCTGCTCGCGGCGCTGCACCTGCGCGGGGTCCGCGCGGTGCTGTTGGAGGGCGGCCCCCGGCTGGCCGGCGCGTTCCTGAACGCCGGCCTGGTCGACAAGATCGTCGGGTACGTCGCGCCGCGGCTGCTCGGCGCCGGCCCGACCGCGTTGGTCGACGCGGGAGTGACCACCATCGCCGAGGCCATCGATCTGGAGTTCGTCGACGTTACGCAGATCGGTCCGGATCTCCGGATCACCGCTTTGCCCCGCAAAAGGGAGGGCTGAGATGTTCACCGGCATTATCGAGGAATTGGGCGAGATCGTCCGGGTGGAGCCGACGGCAGGCGATTCGGCGCTGGTGGGCGTACGCGGCCCACTGGTCACCTCCGACGCCCGGCACGGCGACTCGATCGCCGTCAACGGTGTCTGCCTGACGGTCGTGGAGGTGGCCGACGGTGTCTTCACCGCCGACGTGATGGGGGAGACGCTGCGCCGCTCCGCGCTGGGCGCGCTGCGCCCCGGCGACCCGGTCAACCTGGAGCGGGCCGCCGCGCTCGGTAGCCGCCTCGGCGGGCACCTGGTGCAGGGGCACGTCGACGGCGTCGGTGAACTCATCTCCCGGGAGCCGGCCGAGCAGTGGGAGACCGTCCGGTTCCGGCTGCCCGCCGCCCTGTCCCGGTACGTGGTCGAGAAGGGCTCGATCACCATCGACGGTGTCTCGTTGACTGTCGCCGCCGTCGGCGCGGACGAGTTCGCCGTCGGGCTGATCCCCACCACGCTCAAGCTGACCACGCTCGGCGCGAAGGGCGTCGGCGACCCGGTCAACCTGGAGGTCGACGTGCTGGCCAAGTACGTCGAGCGGCTCCTCGGCGACCGGCTCACCGACGCCGACGCCAGCGGGCTGGCCGCGAACCCGGGTGGGGTGGCCTGATGGGCCCGCTCAGTTGGCTGCTGGACGCGCAGGTGCACGTCGCCGGCTCGCCGGTGCTGGCCAGGGAGATCGTCGGCAACGCGTTCGGGCTGGTCTCGGCGCTGCTCGGGTTGCGCCGGCTGGTCTGGGCGTGGCCGGTCGGCATGATCGGTAACGCGCTGCTCCTCACCGTCTTCCTCGGCGGGGTGTTCGCCACCCCGCAGGAGCACGACCTGTACGGGCAGGCCGGCCGGCAGGTGTTCTTCTTCGCTGTCAGCGTCTACGGCTGGTGGCGCTGGCAGCGCAACCGTCGCGCCGACGGTGGGCAGGCTGCGGTCGTTCCGCGCTGGGCCACCGGACGGGAGCGACTGATGCTGCTGGTGGCCGCCGTGATCGGCACCGCCGCGGCGTACCCGCTGCTCAAGGCCCTGGGCTCGTGGGGCCCGCTGCCCGACGCCTGGATCCTCACCGGCAGCCTGCTGGCCACGTACGGCATGGCCCGCGGCTGGGTGGAGTTCTGGCTGCTCTGGATCGCCGTGGACGCGGTCGGGGTGCCGCTGCTGCTGCGCGGCGGGTTCTACCCGTCGGCCGTCATGTACCTGATCTACGGCGCCCTCTGCGTCTGGGGCTTCGCCGCCTGGTGGCGCACCTCGCGCGCCGCGGCCACCGTCCGTACGCCCATCTACCGGGAGGCCGTCGCATGACCAGCTTCGGAAGCATTGAGCAGGCGATCGCGGACATCGCGGCCGGCCGGCCGGTCGTCGTGGTCGACGACGCGGACCGGGAGAACGAGGGCGACCTGATCTTCGCGGCCGAGTTGGCCACGCAGGAGCTGATGGCGTTCATGGTGCGCTACACCTCCGGCTACGTCTGCGTGGCGCTGACCGAGAGCGAAGCCGACCGGCTCGACCTGCCGCCGATGCACCACACCAACCAGGACCGGCGCGGCACCGCGTACACGGTGACGGTGGACGCCCGCGAGGGGGTCAGCACCGGCATCTCGGCGGCCGACCGCGCGCACACCAGCCGGCTGCTCGCCGACGCGGCGACCGACCCGACCGACCTGGCCCGCCCCGGGCACGTGGTGCCGCTGCGCGCTCGCGAGGGTGGGGTGCTGCGCCGACCGGGACACACCGAGGCGGGGATCGACCTGACCCGGCTGGCCGGGCTGCGCCCGGCCGGCGTGCTCTGCGAGCTGGTCAACGACGACGGCACCATGATGCGCCTGCCGGACCTGGAGAAGTTCTCCGCCGAGCACGGCCTCACGCTGGTCACCATCGCCGACCTGATCGCCTACCGTCGGCGTACCGAGAAGCAGGTCGAGCTGGTCGCCGACGCCCGGATGCCGACGAAGCACGGGGTGTTCCGGGCGCTCGGCTACCGCGCCGAGCACGACCCGGCCGAGCATGTCGCGATGGTGCTGGGTGACCTCGGTGACGGCCAGGACGTGCTGGTCCGGGTGCACTCCGAGTGCTTGACCGGGGACGTGTTCGGCTCGTTGCGCTGCGACTGTGGGCCGCAGCTGGACGCCGCGCTGGCGCGGGTCGGGCAGGAGGGCCGGGGCGTGGTGCTCTACGTGCGTGGGCACGAGGGGCGCGGCATCGGGTTGCTGCACAAGCTGCAGGCGTACCAGTTGCAGGATCTGGGCCGCGACACCGTCGACGCCAACCTCGACCTGGGCCTGCCGGCCGATGCCCGCGACTACGGCACCGGCGCGCAGATCCTCTACGACCTGGGCGTGCGGTCGATGCGGTTGCTGACCAACAATCCGGCCAAGCGGGCCGGGCTGGAGGGGTACGGGTTGACCATCACCGGCCGTGAGGGGCTGCCGGTCGGCGCGCACCCGGAGAACATGCGCTACCTGCGCACCAAGCGGGACCGGATGGGTCACCTGCTGGACGAGTTGGACGAGGTGTCCGAGGCGCCGCTGGGGCGCCCGGTCGCCAACGACGAGATCGGAGCATGACGATGGCGGGTTTCGGTGAGCCGGGAGTCGAGGCGGTCGACGCCGCGGGGCTGACCGTCGGGGTCGTTGCCGCCCGCTGGCACGGCGAGCTGACCGACCACATGCTGGAGCGTGCGGTGGCCGCCGCCGAGGCGTGCGGCGCGCGTTCCGTGGTCGCCCGGGTCGCCGGCTCGGTCGAGCTGCCGGTGGTCGCGCAGGCCCTCGCCCGCCGCTGCGACGTGGTGGTCGCCCTCGGCGTGGTGGTCCGCGGGTCCACCGCCCACTTCGACTACGTGTGCCGTTCGGTCACCGACGGGCTGACCCGGGTGGCGCTGGACGAGGGCAAGCCGGTGGCGCACGGGGTGTTGACGGTGGAGACCATCGAGCAGGCCCGCGACCGCGCCGGTCTGCCCGGCTCGGCGGAGGACAAGGGCTGGTCCGCCACAGTGGCGGCGCTCGACGCGGCGCTGGCCGTACGGACGGTGGCTGCGGGCAACGCCCAGCGGGTCGGCTTCGGCGGTTGACGCCTCGGCCGTCTCCGAAGGCCCGCCTTCAGAGACGGCCGGCCTCGATGATCCGGCGCAGGAACTGCCGGGTACGAGGCTGCGTCGGCTCGCCGAGCACCTGCTCGGGCGGGCCGCTCTCGACGACCCGTCCGGCGTCGAGGAAGCACACCTCGTCGGCGACCTCCCGGGCGAAGCCCATCTCGTGGGTGGCCAGCACCATTGTCATGCCGTCGGCCTTCAGGTCGCGGATCATCGCCAGCACCTCGCCGACCAGCTCCGGGTCGAGCGCGGAGGTGACCTCGTCGAGCAGCATCAGTCGCGGTGAGTTGGCCAGCGCCCGGACGATCGCCACCCGCTGCTGCTGCCCGCCGGAGAGCCGGTCCGGGTAGGCGTCCGCCTTGGCGCCGAGCCCCACCCGGTCGAGCAGTTCCCGGGCCTGCGCCTCGGCCTCCGCCCGGCCCCGCCGGTGTACGCGGCGCGGCGCGAGGGTGATGTTGTCCAACACGCTCAGGTGCGGAAAGAGGTTGTACGCCTGGAACACCATGCCGATTCGCCGCCGGACCTGGTCCGGGTCCACCCGGGGATCGGAGATGTCCTCCCCGTCCAACTCGATGGTGCCGTCGTCCAACTCGTCCAGCAGGTTGACGCAGCGCAGCAGTGTCGACTTGCCGGACCCGGACGCGCCGATCAGTGCCACCACCTGATGCTCGGCGACGGTCAGATCGAGGTGGTCGAGCACGGCGTGCCCGCCGTACTCCTTGCGCAGACCCCGACAGCGCAGCAACGCCATGGGTCAGCCTCCCGACTGTCGGCGGGCCGCGCGCAGCGTCACCCAGTCGGTGACCGCGATCAGTGGGATGGCGAGCAGCACGAAGAGCACCCCCGCCACGACGTACGGCGTGTAGTTGAAGGTCTGGGCGGTGGCGATCTGCGCGGCACGGACCGCGTCGATCGGCCCCGCGAGGGAGACCAGCCCCACGTCCTTCTGCAACGCCACCACGTCGTTGAGCAGGGGTGGCGCCACCCGCCGGACGGCCTGCGGCAGGACCACGTGCCGCATCGTCTGCCGGTGGCTCAGGCCCAACGAGCGGGCCGCCGCGAGTTGGCTGGAGTGCACCGACTCGATGCCGGCTCGGAACACCTCGGCGAGGTAGCCGCCGTAGGTGAGGACCAACGCGATCCCACCCAGCACCAGCACCGGCGGCATGCCCTGCAACCGCAGGCCGGGCACGCCGAGGGTGAGCAGGTACAGCACGATGATCAGCGGTAGGCCGCGGAAGGTGTAGGTGTAGCCGGCGGCCAGCGCGCGGACCGGGAAGAAGACCGGCCCGCGCAGCGTCCGCAGCACGGCGATCACCAGCCCGAGCAGCAGCGCGCCGACCGCACAGCAGACCAGCAGCCGCATGTTGAGCCAGAGCCCGCTCAGCACCGTCGGCAGCGCGTCGCGGGCGATCTCCGGATCCAGGAACGACTGCCGGACCCGGTCCCAGCCCGGCGCCCCGGTCACCGCGATCACCAGCAGCGTGCCGAGCGCCGCCGTCGAGGACGCCGCGACGAGCACGCTGTAGATCGTCTGCCGACGCCGGTACGCCGACCGGCGCAGTTGCGCCTCCGAGGGCACATGATCCAGTAGCGTCACCGCAGCTCGGCCGCCCCCGCCACCTGCGCGAGCCACTTCTGTTCCAGCTCCTTCAGCGTGCCCGCCGTGGTGAGCTGACCGACCGCCCCGCTCACGCAGGAGGTCAGTGGGGAGTTCTTGTCCAGCAGCAACCCGAACGCCTCGGGCGTACCGACCTGCGGCACCTGCCCGACGATCGTCGCGTCGGTGATCTCCGCGCCGGTGATGTAGAAGGCGGTTGGAAGATCCACCACGAGACCGTCCAGCTGCCCGTTCTGAAGGGCCTTCTTGGCATCGTCGTTGCTGTTGTAGACCTGCGGCTTGGCGGTCGGCTTGATCACGTCGGTGATCGCCTGGTAGCTGGTGGTGCCGACCTGCGCGCCGAGCCGGGCGTCCCGCAGGTCGGCCAGCGACTTCCGGCCGGCGATCTTCGAGGACTTCAACGCGATGACTGTCTGCCGCACCAGGTAGTACGGCGCGGAGAAGTCGACAGCCTGCTTGCGCTCGTCGGTGATGGAGAACTGGTTGATGTCGAAGTCGAAGCCCTTCGGCCCCGGCGCGATGGCGGTGTCGAACTTGACCCTGGTCCAGGTGACGTCGGCGCGGGCGTAGCCGAGCTTCTCGGCCACCGCGTACGCGACGGCGGATTCGAAGCCCTCGCCGCTGTCCGGCTTGTCCTTGGCGAACCACGGTTCGTACGCGGGCTGGTCGGTGGCGATGGTCAGCTTGCCCGGCGTACGCGTGGGCAGGCTGTCCTTGGCGCAGGACGGCGGGGCGGTGACAGTGGGGGTGGGTTTCTCGTCCTGTGGCGCGCATCCGGCGGTGGCTACGACGACGGCGCCGGCGAAGGTGAGCGCGAGGAGACGTGAGCGGCTGGCCATGGCGGACAGCGTAGAGCTCCATGGGCATCGATAGGCAATTGTCCCACCATGTTGGTAGGGAATTGTCCGCTTGCTGGATTCCGACGGACCCGGACGTGGGGTGCCGCGCGGGTGGCTGGAAGAATCGTTCCCCGTGAAGACGTTCGAGGAGTTGTTCGCCGAGCTGCAGGCCAAGGCCGCCGCCGGCACCCCGGGGTCGGGCACCGTCGCCGCGCTGGACAAGGGCGTGCACTTCATCGGCAAGAAGGTCGTCGAGGAGGCGGCCGAGTCGTGGATGGCCGCCGAGCACGAGGGGCCGGAGCGCACCGCCGAGGAGATCTCCCAACTGCTCTACCAGGTCCAGGTGCTGATGCTCGCCAGTGGTCTCGAGCTCAAGGACGTCTACCGACATCTGTGAGTGCCCCCACCCCTGTTGATCGCCAACCGGATCGAAGGAGCACTCCGTCATGCTGCGTGTCGCCATTCCCAACAAGGGCACCCTGGCCGAACCGGCCGCCCAGATGCTGCGTGAGGCGGGCTACCGCCAGCGCACCGACCCCAAGGACCTCGTCTGCCGCGACGAGGCCAACGACGTCGAATTCTTCTACCTGCGTCCGAAGGACATCGCCACCTACGTCGGCTCCGGTGACCTCGACCTCGGGATCACCGGCCGGGACCTGCTGATCGACTCGGCCGCGCCGGCCGAGGAGGTCGTCGACCTCGCCTTCGGCCGGGCCACCTTCCGCTTCGCCGCCCGCCCCGACGACATCGCCTCCGTCCAGGAGCTGGGCGGTCACCGCATCGCCACCGCGTACCCGGGGCTGGTCGAACGGCACCTCGGCGAGGTGGGCGTCAAGGCCGACGTGATCCGCCTCGACGGCGCCGTGGAGAACGCCGTACGCCTCGGTGTCGCTGACGTGATCGCGGACGTGGTGGAGACCGGCGCGACCCTGCGCCAGGCGGGCCTCGTGGTCTTCGGTGAGCCGCTGCTGCGCTCGTCGGCGGTGCTGGTCCGGCGTGCCGGCGCGCCCGCGCAACCGCAGGCCGAGCAGTTGCTGCGCCGCCTGCACGGTGTGCTGGTGGCCCGCCGCTACGTGATGCTCGCCTACGACGTGCCGGCCGGTCTGCTGGACCGGGCCAGCGGGCTCACTCCGGGCATCGAGTCGCCCACGGTGTCGCCGCTGCACCGCGAGGGCTGGGTGGCGGTGCAGGCCATGGTGCTCCGCGACGACGTGCACCGCATCATGGACGAGCTGTACGAACTGGGCGCCCGCGCCATCCTCGTCACCAACATCCACGCCTGCCGCCTCTGACCGTCCCCGGCCGGTGCGGCCCGGCGCACGCGGGACCCGTCCCGCGGCCCCGCCCGGACCGGGAAGATCGCGCTCGATCATGGAAATAGTGGCCTCCAGCTCGGCGGAGGCCACTGGATCCTGGATCGAGCACGATCTTGGGGCGGCTGGCCGCCACAGGACTCGGGGTGGTGGCTCGGCGGGTGGTGCGTTTGGTGGACGAGTGCGGGTGGCAGACTGGTGGGGTGAGTGAAACCGAACTGGTCCGCCTGAAGCCCCGCCGCATCCGCGTGGTCTGCTGGTCGGCGGCGGCCGCCCTGGTGGTGGTGTTCGGTCTGGTCGCTACCTCGCTGAGTGGCCCGACCGGCGATGGTTACGGCAGCTTCCAGCGCGGCGACCAGATCGCCATGATCGGCCTCGGCATCTTCGGTGCGCTGGGCTTCCTGCTGTTCACCCGTCCCCGGGTGGAGGCGGACGCCCGGAGCATCCGGGTCCGTAACGTCATCAGCTCCTACGAGCTGCCCTGGGAGGTTGTCCGGGGCGTCCGCTTCGACCGGGGCGCGCCGTGGGCCAGCCTGGAGCTGCACGACGACGACCTGCTGCCGATGGTCGCGTTGCAGGCCGCCGACAAGGAGTTGGCCGTCGACGGGGTCCGCGCGCTGCGCCGGCTGCACGAGGCCCACCAGGTCCGCCTCGCCGAACGCGCCGTCGGCCGCTGACCCAGCGCGGCCGACCCGCCGACCTGCCGGGCGTCTTTGAACACCAGGTCGTGCCCGGTTTGGGGGTCGCCGGGGCGCCGGTGTAGTGTTATCGAGTCGACCAGGCTGTCTCCGCGTGCGAGCAGACAGCCTTGAAAGCGGAGCGCCTGCTCCCACCCGAGTCGCCGCTACGGTGGCCGGGTCCGGTCACCGGTTCCGGGCATGTCCCGGTGCCGGGTGCGCGATCCTGGTGATCGCGCTGACCGGTCGAGCGGGCCCTGGCATGCGCCGGGGCCTTCTGCTTTTCGGGTCGGTTCCCTCCCGGGAGCCGCAGGGGTCGGCGAGTGAGCAGAAACGACTCGAGGAGGCCCCATCAGCGTCGAACCACGCGTGAACGAGCAGATCCGGGCACGTGAGGTCCGACTGGTCGGCCCAGAGGGTGAGCAGGTGGGCATCGTCCCGCTGGAGCGCGCTCTTCAGCTGGCCGCGGACGTCGATCTGGACCTGGTCGAGGTTGCGCCGATGGCGCGCCCGCCGGTGTGCAAGCTCATGGACTTCGGCAAGTTCAAGTACGAGAGCGCACTCAAGGCGCGCGAAGCGCGGCGTAATCAGCAGCAGACCGTCATCAAGGAAATGAAGCTTCGGCCGAAGATCGACCCGCACGACTACGAGACCAAGAAGGGTCACGTGGTGCGGTTCCTCAAGGCGGGCGACAAGGTCAAGGTGACGATCATGTTCCGCGGTCGCGAGCAGAGCCGTCCGGAGCTGGGTTACCGGCTCCTGCGCCGGCTCGAATCCGAGATCACGGAACTGGGATACGTCGAGGCCGCTCCGAAGCAGGACGGCCGAAACATGATCATGGTTCTCGCCCCGCATCGGGCCGTCAAGGCCTCCGCGGTCGCCGCTACGGCGTCTCGCGGCGGACCTCGGGACCGGGCAGGGGACGAGTCCGCCGCTCCGGAAGCCGATGAGACCGCAGCGGTCAGCGAAACCGCAGCAGCCGGTGACACCGGCCTCGCCGCCGACACCAGCAGCGAGTAACAGGGGAGAAGACGTTCCACATGCCGAAGATGAAAAGCCACACGGGTATGGGTAAGCGGGTCAAGGTGACCGGCAAGGGCAAGATCGTTGCCCAGCAGGCCGGCCTCCGCCACAACCTGGAGAAGAAGCCCTCCACCCAGACCCGCCGGCTGACCGGCACGGTCGTGCTGGCCAAGGCCGACGTCAAGCGCATCAAGAAGCTGCTCGGCCGCTGACGCGCGCCACCTTTACGTAATTAGGAGTTGAGATGGCACGCGTCAAGCGGGCTGTAAACGCCCAGAAGAAGCGTCGTACCCTGCTGGAGTCCGCGAGTGGTTACCGCGGTCAGCGCTCCCGCCTGTACCGCAAGGCCAAGGAGCAGGTGCTGCACTCGATGCAGTACGCCTACCGGGACCGTCGCGACCGCAAGGGCGACTTCCGGCAGCTGTGGATTCAGCGGATCAACGCGGGCGCCCGGGCCAACGGGATGACCTACAACCGTCTGATCCAGGGCCTGCGTCTGGCCGGCATCGAGGTCGACCGCAAGATCCTGGCCGACATGGCTGTCAACGACGCCGCCTCTTTCGCGGCGATCGTCGAGCTGGCCCGGGCCGCGGTCACGGCCGAGGGCACCGGCGGCGCGGCGGCTCAGGCCGCCTGATCCCCACGCACCAGAGCGAGGCGTCTCCCGTGTCGGCACCGCCGTCCGGGGGGCGCCTCAATCGTGCCGGAGGAGCGCACACCATGGCTTTCACCCCGCGTACCCCCAGGGTCGTCGCCGCCCGCCGCCTGCAACGCCGCCGGGACCGCGACGCCACAGGCCGTTTCCTGGCCGAGGGCCCGCAGGCGGTCCGCGAGGCCCTCGCGCGGCCGGAGGTGGTCACCGAACTGTTCGGTACGACCACCGCGCTCGACAGGTATCCGGAGTTGGCCGCCACGGCGGCCCGCGCCGACGTGCCGGTCTCCGAGGTGACCGACGATGCCCTCGCGGCGCTGACCGAGACCGTCGCCCCACAGGGGTTGGTCGCCGTCTGCCGGCACCTGGACGTCCCACTGGAGCAGGCCCTCGCGGGTGCGCCCCGGCTGGTGGCGGTGCTCGCCGAGATCCGTGACCCGGGCAACGCCGGCACCGTGCTGCGCACCGCCGACGCGGCCGGCGCGGGTGCGGTGATCTTCGCCGGAGACGCCGTCGACCCGTACAACGGCAAGTGTGTGCGAGCCTCTGCCGGCAGCCTCTTCCACGTCGACGTGGTGCGCGCCCCCGACCCGGTCGCGGTGGTCGACGCGCTGCGCGCCGCCGGGCTGTCGATCTTCGCCACCACCGGGTACGGCGACAACGACCTGGACGACCTGACCGACTACGGTCGGCTCGTCGGGCCCACCGCCTGGCTGTTCGGCTCGGAGGCGCACGGCCTGCCCGAGGAGTTGACCGCCGCCGCCGACACCACGGTGCGGGTGCCGCTGTACGGGCGCGCGGAGAGCCTCAACCTGGCTGCCGCCGCGGCGGTCTGCCTGTACGCTTCAGCGAGAGCGCAGCGCTGAGGGTGATTGCCTCCGGCGCGACTGACAGCAGGGGAGAGCGTCCGTCCATGAACGCGACACGGCGTTCGTTTAGCCAGCCCGCCGGTGTCGGCGGGCGGCGGGCCTGACCTGCTCCCTGCGCAACTCCTACCGGCGGGCTGCGGCACAGCCGCGCGTCCGTAGACTCGCCTAGCCGCCCCGGTGAGGGCTGGCGCCGCCGTGAGGGAGTGCCCGTACGCCATGAGCTACCGCAACGATCCGTACGACCCGAAGCAGGTTGCCCTGCTCGACCCCGCCGCCCTGGCCGAGGCCGTCACGGACGCCACGAAGGCGTTCGAGGCCGCCGCCGACCCGGACGCGCTGAGCGCGCTGCGCTCGGTGCACCTGGGTGACCGGTCACCGGTCTCCCTCGCGCGCCGGGAGATCGGCGCGCTGCCGCCGGCCGCGAAGTCCGACGCCGGCAAGCGGGTCAACGAGGCCCGCCGGGCGATCGAGTCCGCGTACGCCGAGCGCGCCGAGGTGGTCGAGCGCGAGCAGGCCGAGCGGGTGCTGGTCGAGGAGCGGGTGGACGTCACCCTGCCCTACGACCGGCGTCCGCGCGGCGCCCGGCACCCGTTGAGCACCCTGATGGAGTCGATTAGCGACCTCTTCGTCGGGATGGGCTACGAGGTGGCCGAGGGGCCCGAGGTCGACCTGGAGTGGGTCAACTTCGACGCGTTGAACATCCCCGCCGACCACCCGGCTCGCGGGCTGATGGACACCTTCCACATCGCACCGGAGGGTTCCGGCCTGGTCCTGCGGACGCACACCTCGACGGTGCAGACCCGCACGATGCTCAGCCGCAAGCCGCCGATCTACGTGATCGTGCCGGGTCGCGTCTACCGCACCGACGAGATCGACGCCACCCACAGCCCGGTGTTCCACCAGGCCGAGGGCCTGGTGGTCGACAAGGGCATCACGATGGCCCACCTGCGGGGCACGCTTGACCACTTCGCCCGGGCGATGTTCGGCCCCGAGGCGAAGACCCGGTGGCGGCCGCACTACTTCCCGTTCACCGAGCCGTCGGCGGAGTTCGACGTGTGGTTCCCGGAACACCGCGACGGCCCGCAGTGGGTCGAGTGGGGTGGCTGCGGCATGGTCAACCCCCGGGTGCTGCGCGCCTGCGGCGTCGACCCGGAGGTCTACTCCGGATTCGCCTTCGGCATGGGCATCGACCGGACCCTGATGGTCCGGCACGGGGTCAGCGACATCCGCCATCTCTTCGAGGGCGACGTGCGGTTCAGCCGCGCGCTCGGGACCGGGGCGTAGGCGATGCGGGTACGAGACACGGGAACGGTGGTCTGAAGTCATGCGAGTTTCTGTCAGTTGGCTGCGGGAGTACATCGACCTCCCCGCCGACCTGCCCACCGGTGACCTGGAGCAGGCCCTGGTCGACCTCGGCATCGAGGTCGAGTCCGCTGTGGACCTGGCCGAGACCGTCACCGGCCAACTGGTCGTCGGTGAGGTCCGCGAGATCGAGGAGCTCACCGGCTTCAAGAAGCCGATCCGGTTCTGCCGGGTCGACGTGGGTGCCGCCAACGGCACCGGTGAGCCGCAGGAGATCGTCTGCGGTGCCCGTAACTTCGCCCCGGGTGACCGGGTGGTGGTGATCCTGCCCGGCGGCGTGCTGCCCGGCGGCTTCGCCATCGGCGCCCGCAAGACGTACGGGCACAACTCGGCGGGCATGATCTGCTCGGCCAAGGAACTGGGCCTGGGCGACGACCACTCCGGCATCATCGTGCTGGGGCCGGACGTGACGGCCAAGCCGGGCGACGACGCGCGCCCGGTGGTGGGTCTCGACGACGTCGTCCTCGATCTGGAGATCACCCCTGACCGGGGGTACGCGCTGAGCCTGCGCGGCCTGGCCCGGGAGCTGTCGCACGCGTTCGACGTGCCGCTGCGCGACCCGGCCCTCACGCCAGCCCCGGGCGGCACCGAGACGCCCGCGTACCCGGTGGAGGTCCGCGACACTGTCGGCTGCGACCGGTTCACGGCCCGCCTGGTCCGCGGGGTCGACCCGACCGCTCCCACACCGTCCTGGATGCAGCAGCGGCTCGTCACCGCCGGCATCCGCAGCATCTCGCTGCCCGTCGACATCACCAACTACGTGATGCTGGAGCTGGGCCAGCCGATGCACGCCTTCGACGCCGACCGGATCGCCGGGCCGCTGGTGGTCCGGCGCGCCGAGGCGGGGGAGAAGCTGACCACCCTCGACGGGGTCAACCGGGTGCTCACCGCCGACGACATGGTGATCTGCGATGACACCGGGCCGATCTCCCTGGCGGCGGTGATGGGCGGCGAGACCAGCGAGGTCGTCGCCGGCACCACCACAGTGCTCTTCGAGGCGGCGCACTGGGACCCGGCGATGGTCGGGCGCACCGCCCGCCGGCACAAGCTGTTCAGCGAGGCCGCGAAGCGCTGGGAGCGGGGCGTCGACCCGGCCGTGGCACTGGTCGCGCTGGAGCGTGCCGTGCGGCTGCTCACCGAGCACGGTGGGGGCACGCCCAGCGCGGAGATCCTGGACATCGACCACGTCCGGCCGCGTACCCCGATCAGTCTTCCGGCGGACCTGCCGACCCGGCGGGTCGGCGTCGAGTACCCGCCGGCGCGGGTGGTCGCCCTGCTGGAGAGGGTCGGCTGCACTGTCGCGCAGGGCGCGGACCGGTTGTCCGAGGACCCGGGCGCGGTCGGCGTGGCCAGCGGCGTCGGGACGGTGCTGAGCGTCACCCCGCCGACCTGGCGGCCCGACCTGACCGACCCGGCCGACCTGGTCGAGGAGGTCGTCCGCCTCGACGGGTACGACCGGGTGCCGTCGGTGCTGCCCACCGCGCCCCCCGGGCGTGGTCTGACGCCGCGGCAGCGTCGCCGCCGGGCCGTCGCCGGTTCGCTGGCCGAGCGGGGGTACGTGGAGGTGCTCGCGCACCCGTTCGTGTCGCCGGAGCTGGCCGACCAGCTCGGCCTGCCGGCCGACGACCCGCGCCGGCCCGCGGTGCGGCTGGCCAACCCCCTGTCCGAGGAGGAGCCGCTGCTGCGCACCACGCTGCTCGGCCCGCTGCTCGGCATCCTCAAGCGCAACCTCGGCCGGGGTCACCGCGACCTCGCCCTCTACGAGATCGGTGCGGTCTTCCACCCGCGCGTCGGCGCCGGCAGCCCGCCGGCGATGGGCGTGGACCGGCGCCCCACCGACGAGGAGTTCGCCGCCGCCGACGCGGTGGTGCCGGCGCAGCCGGTGCACGTCGCGGTGGTGCTCTCCGGCGACCTGGACCCGGCCGGCTGGTGGGGGCCGGGTCGACCGGCCGGCTGGGCGGACGCGATCGAGGCGGCCCGTGACGTGCTGGCCGCCGCCGGGATCCCGGACGAGCGGGTCGAGGTGCGCGCCGCCGAGTACGCCCCGTGGCACCCGGGTCGCTGCGCCGAGCTGCGGGTCGACGGCTCGGTCGTCGGACACGCCGGCGAGCTGCACCCGGTGGTGGTCGCGGCGTTGGAGCTGCCCCGCCGCACCAGCGCGATGGAGCTGAACCTCGACACGCTGCCGCCGACCCCGGTGACGCCGGCGCCGACGGTCTCCGGCTTCCCGCCGGCGCTGATCGACGTGGCCCTGGTGGTGGACGACTCGGTGCCGGCGGAGCAGGTGCGCCGGGCGCTGGAGGCGGGCGCCGGTGAACTGCTGGAGGATGTGCGGCTCTTCGACGTGTACTCCGGCGCGCAGCTCGGCGCCGGCCGCCGGTCGCTGGCGTACAAGCTGACCTTCCGGGCACCGGACCGGACGCTCACCGTCGAGGAGGCGGTCGCCGCACGGGACGCGGCGGTCGCCGTCGCGGCGGAACGCCTCGGCGCCACCCTGCGCGGCGCGTAACCGGATCGGCTCGTCCCTGCCCCGCGATCTCTTGGTCCGCGGGTCCGGGGTCCGAGTCGCTGGCGGGGCACCTGCGATCAAAGGCCCTGGCCTGGTGATTTCTCACCAGGCCAGGGCCTTTACAGGCGGTGGATTGAATACGACACCCGACGGAGGTTCTCGTGGGTACCTGCGTGGACGGACTGGCTGGAATGTGTTCGGGTGACCATGGACAAGTGACGCCGCACGGAAGCCCGTTCTCGATGTCATGGCACCGGCAGTTGGTGCCGTGACCAGGGAGATTAGGAGACGTCTCGTAACTCCCAGCGCGGTTCGCCGCCGGATGCGATCCTGGGGGCATGACGGGCCCAGGCCAGGATGACGCCGAGGTGGCATACCTGCGGGAGGTCACCGAGGTCGAAGGTGATCTCGACGACGAGGGGGGTAAGCGTCGTTCTCCCGTCGTGAGAGGCGCGAACGGGAGTCGGGTGAGGTCGATCACGCCGACACCGGGCTCCACACACATTCGCCTCGTGTTGGCCTACGCCTTACCATGCGACGCGCGCGCCGTAGCCCTTCCCACGGCCCGCATTCACCGGTGAGGTCCGCCCCAGCTGCCCCCGCCGGTCGCAGCGGCTGAGGGGCTCTGAGAAGAGGTCTGCCTCGGAGCCTGACATCTTCCTGGCCTGCGTCGTCATATTGGTGAGGGCGGCGACCGGTGCCCCGGGGACGGAGTGAAAAATGAAGATTTTCATCGCTGGTGGGCGCGGCCGTGTCGGCTCCCCCCTTGCTGACAAGCTGGAGGCCAGGGGCATCGAGGTGGTCTCGGGAGGACTTGATGACGGGATCGACGTGATCTCTGGCGAGGGGCTCGCCGAGGCCCTGGTCGGAGTCGACACCATCGTGAACGTCCTGAACACCCCCCGCTTTGATGCGGAGGGGGCCATTTCGTTCTTCGAGGGAGCGATCAACAATCTGAATGCGGAGGGCAAGCGGGCAGGTGTGCGTCACCACGTCCTGCTCTCCATCGTCGGCGTCGGACAAGGAGACGCGTCTGAGGTTGGGTACTACCTCGGCAAGGTGGCGCAGGAGAAGGCCGCACGATCCGGTTCGATCCCCGCAACCATCATTCGAGCCACTCAGTTCCAGAGCTACCTTCCCATCCTCATTGACCAGCACTCTGTGGACGGAAAGGTTTTCGCTCCCAGGTCGGTCATCCAGCCTGTCGAGCTGGACGAGGTCATCGAGCTGCTCGCCGAGGCTGCCACGACATTGGAGCCGGGAAGCGAGGTCGAGATCGCTGGACCCGACCGCTTCTACCACGATGACCTCTTCCGTGCCACGCTGGCTGATCGCGGAGACGACCGCGAGGTTGTGACCGTGGAGGCGGAAGGGGCACCCGATGCGATGGTTCCACGTGGCGCTCACCGGGTAGGCACTGTGAGGTACCCCATTTCAGGAATCCCCCTCGCCTGAAACCACAATAAGGGGACGATGGGACGCTCGGCCGTCAGAGGATAGTTGAGGCATGCCGCGCTCAGGTCGGAAAGGGTGCCCAATGTCGGAAGACTTTCCTGCCAAATCCATAGGGTTTGGAGGAGCCGAGCGTGATGAATCGCGGATTCTCGATTCCGTCGCTGCCGAGCGACACCGTTTGATGTCGCTGGCCTTTCGTATGATGGGCACCCTGGCCGATGCTGAAGATGTTGTGCAAGAGACGTATGTCAGATGGTACCGCCTTGGGGCCGAGGAACGCGAAGCGATTGCCACGCCCGCTGCATGGTTGATGCGAGTTGCGAGCCGTATCTCACTCGACATGCTGGGCTCCGCGCGGGCACGACGGGAGACGTACGTCGGACAATGGCTACCGGAGCCAGTCCCATCTGACCTCTTTGCGGACGCAGCGAAGGAGCCAACGAGCTCCAGTCATATCGCCGCCGATCCGCTCGATCGCGTTTCCCTCGATGATACGGTCAGTATGGCTTTGTTGACGGTCCTCGAGTCCATGACCCCAGCGGAGCGAGTGACGTTCGTACTGCATGACGTATTCGGCGTGCCGTTTGGCGAGATTGCCAGTGTTGTAGGCCGTTCACCAGGAGCCGTAAGGCAATTGGCGACGTCCGCACGTCGGCACGTTCGAGGAGGAAGGCGAGCACAAGTTTCTCCTCAACAGCATGATGGAGTTGTTCGGGCATTCCGCGACGCAACGGTTGGAGGGAATATTGAAGACCTGTTGCGCGTATTGGCCCCAGATGTCGAACTGCGAGTAGATGGCGGCGGATTCGTCAATGCCGCACCTCAGGTTATCCGTGGTTCGGATCATGTGGCGCGGTGGCTCGTGGGAGTGATGCGTAAGCAACCCGCTCTTCGTTTTGAGCGACGAGACACGGCTGACGGTCTCGGATACATGCTGAGGAATGGGGAGCATCGATATGGGATGGCCACCTTCGACGTCAGTGCTGACTGTGTCACGAACGTGTGGCTGATGCTTAATCCACTGAAACTGACGAATTGGCCACTCGACTAAGGGATTGCAGATCATTAACACGTTGTTTTGATCTTGTTGTCCTCGCCGGTCTGTGCCTGGACCCGGTCCTGGAGGGCGGCGAGGGTCGTGGGCGGAGTTGTCGCCGGTGCGATGGTGATGCCGTGGGCCGCGAGCAGTCGCGGGTTCTTCAGGAGGGTGCGGTGCATAGCGCTGCGGCTGGTGCCGAACAGCACGGCGAGGGGTTCCGCGGCCAGGGTGGCCCGCAGGTGGAGCACGGTGGCCAGGACCTGATCGGTCACGGGTCTCGTCCGGGATGCGCATGCCAGACCAACGAGCCTCAGATCGGGAAGCGATCGGTCGCTTGGCCGGCCCGCCCGATGCACCCGCCCCTACCGGATGACTGAGATCGGCTCTCCACAGCCCGGGGAGCCAAAGCATGATCGTCGGCTGGGGGACACGCCGCCGTACAGTGGATCTGTTCATTACCATGCAGTGTGCTGCATGAACTTGCACTCGTGAGTCGTCCTTGTTAATCTTCGCTGCATAGTCATGCGGAGGTGAGTATGGGGATCCGAGTCGCGGTCGCCGGAGCGAGCGGGTACGCCGGAGGCGAGCTGCTGCGCCTGATCGCCGGGCACCCGCAGTTCGACCTGGTCGCCGCCACCGCGCACAGCCAGGCCGGGCACCGCGTCGACGTGGTGCACCCGCAGCTCACCGGGCTCGACCTGGTGCTCGGCGAGACCGACCCGACGATCCTGGCCGATGCGGACCTGGTCTTCCTGGCCCTGCCGCACGGCCAGTCGGCGGCTCTCGCGGCCCAGCTTCCGGCCGAGGTGCGGATCGTCGACCTGGGTGCCGACCACCGGCTGGCCGACCCGTACGCCTGGGCGCAGTACTACGGCGGCACGCACGCCGGGCAGTGGACCTACGGCCTGCCGGAGCTGCCCGGTCAGCGGGAGCTGATCGCCGGCTCCACCCGGGTGGCGAACACCGGCTGCTACGCCGCCGCGATCACCCTGGCGCTCGCGCCGCTGATCGCCGACGGCGCGGCCAGCCCCGCCGACGTGGTGGTGGTCGCCGCCTCCGGCACCTCCGGCGCCGGCCGGGCGACCAAGCCGCACCTGTTGGCCAGCGAGGTGATGGGCGACCTGTCGCCGTACCGGGTGGGCACCCACCAGCACGTACCGGAGATCAAGCAGGCCACGGGCGCGACCGGCCTGTCGCTCACCCCGGTCCTGGCGCCGATGCCGCGCGGCATCCTGGCCACCGTCACCGCGGTGCCGGCGCGCGGCGTCGACCCGCAGGAGGTGCTGGCGCGGGCGTACGCGGACGCGCCGTTCGTGCACGTGCTGCCGGAGGGCCGTTGGCCGCACACCGCCGCCACCCTCGGCTCCAACTCGTGTCACCTACAGGCCACCGTCGACGTCGACTCGGGTCGTCTGATCGTGCTCAGCGCGTTGGACAACCTGGGCAAGGGCGCGGCCGGTCAGGCCGTCCAGAACGCCAATCTGATGCTCGGCCTGCCGGAGACGACGGGCCTGTCGATCTGGGGAGTCACCCCGTGAGCGCGAGGAGTGCAGCGCAGCGGAGCCCCGCAGTCGCGAACGAGAGGCAGGCGCCGTGAGCGTCACCACCCCTCGGGGGTTCCGGGCGGCCGGTGTGGCCGCCGGCCTCAAGGCCAGCGGCGGCGCGGACGTCGCCCTGGTGGTCAACGACGGCCCGGACGCCGGCGCGGCCGGTGTCTTCACCACCAACCGGGTCAAGGCCGCGCCGGTGCGCTGGACCCAGCAGGTGGTGCAGGGCGGTGTGGTCCGCGCGGTGGTGCTCAACTCCGGTGGCGCCAACGCCTGCACCGGTCCGGCCGGCTTCCAGGACACGCACGCCACCGCCGAGCACACCGCCGCCGCGCTGACCTCGGTCAGCCCTCGGCTGATCCTCGGCGCCGGTGAGGTCGCGGTCTGCTCGACCGGCCTGATCGGTGAGCGGCTGCCGATGCCCAAGCTGCTGCCGGGCGTCCGCTCGGCGATCCGCGGGCTGTCCCGCGACGGTGGCCCGGCCGCCGCCGAGGCGATCATGACCACGGACACCCGGCCGAAGACCACTGTGGCCCGGGGGAGCGGCTGGACGGTCGGCGGCATGGCCAAGGGTGCCGGGATGCTCGCGCCCGGGATGGCCACCATGCTCTGCGTGTTGACCACCGATGCGGTGGCCGGGCCGGCGACGCTGGACGAGGCGTTGCGGGCGGCCACCCGGGTCAGCTTCGACCGGGTCGACTCCGACGGCTGCATGTCCACAAACGACACCGTGCTGCTGCTGGCCAGCGGCGCGAGCGGCATCGAGCCGACACCGGCCGAGCTGGCGGCCGCCGTCACCGCGGCCTGTCACGACCTGGCCCAGCAATTGGTGGCCGACGCCGAGGGCGCCACCAAGCAGATAGCCATCGACGTGGTCGGCGCGGCGGACGAGGACGAGGCGGTCGAGGTGGGCCGTACGGTGGCCCGCAACAACCTGGTCAAGACGGCGTTGTTCGGCAACGACCCGAACTGGGGCCGGATCCTCGCCGCCGTCGGCACCACCGCCGCCGCGTTCGAGCCGGACGAGGTGGACGTGGCGGTCAACGGGGTGTGGGTGTGCCGGGGTGGCGCCGCCGCCGAGGACCGCTCGAAGGTCGACCTGACCGGGCGGGACGTGACCATCCGGATCGACCTGCACGCGGGTACGTCGGCCGCCACGATCTGGACCAATGATCTGTCCCACGCGTACGTGCACGAGAACTCGGCGTACTCGACGTGAGCGCGAGGAACGCAGCGAAGCGGAGTCCCGCAGTCGCGAACGAAAGGCCAGCGACGTGAGCGCGAGGAACGCAGCGCAGCGGAGTCCCGCAGTCGCGAACGAAAGGCCGGCACGGTGAGTCTCAGCAGCGATTTGGCTCGCGCCCAGGTCAAGGCGGAGACGTTGATCGAGGCGCTGCCCTGGTTGGCGCGCTTCACCGGCTCGACGGTGGTGGTCAAGTACGGCGGCAACGCGATGACCGATCCGGAGTTGCAGCGGGCGTTCGCGGCCGACATGGTCTTCCTGCGCTATGCCGGCCTGAAGCCCGTGGTGGTGCACGGCGGTGGTCCGCAGATCTCCGCGATGCTGGGTCGCCTCGGCATCGCCAGCGAGTTCCGGGGTGGTCTGCGGGTGACCACGGCCGAGGCGATGGACGTGGTCCGGATGGTGCTGGTCGGTCAGGTGGGCCGGGAGCTGGTCGGTCTGATCAACTCGCACGGTCCGTACGCCGTCGGCCTCTCCGGCGAGGACGCCCGGCTGTTCACGGCGGTGCGGCGTCCGGCGTACGTGGACGGGGTGCCGGTCGACGTGGGCCAGGTCGGGGACGTCGAGTCGGTCGACGTGTCAGCGGTGACCGACCTGATCGAGGCCGGCCGGATTCCGGTGATCTCCACGGTGGCGCCGGACGTGGAGGGTGTGCTGCACAACCTCAACGCGGACACCGCCGCCGCGGCGCTGGCCATCGCGTTGCGGGCCCGCAAGCTGGTCGTGCTCACCGACGTGGCCGGCCTGTACGCGGACTGGCCGGACACCACCAGCCTGGTCTCCGAGATCGCCGCGGACGACCTGGCCAAGCTGCTGCCCAGCTTGGAGTCGGGGATGGTGCCGAAGATGGAGGCCTGCCTGCGGGCGGTGCGTGGGGGAGTGCCCGCCGCGCACGTCGTCGACGGCCGGGTGGCGCACTCGACGTTGCTTGAGGTGTTCACCTCGGAAGGGTTCGGAACGATGGTGGTGCCGGGAGACGGGACGGACGCGACATGAGCACGTTGGCGCAGCGGTGGAAGCAGTCCATGATGGACAACTACGGCACACCGCCGATGGCGTTGGTCTCCGGTCACGGTGCCGTCGTGGTCGACGACGCCGGTCGGGAATACCTGGACCTGGTGGGTGGCATCGCTGTCAACGCCCTCGGTCACGCCCACCCGGCGGTGGTGGCGGCGGTGTCGAAGCAGGTCGCGACCCTTGGGCACGTCTCCAACCTCTACGTGGCCGAGCCGCCGGTCGCCCTCGCCGAGCTGCTGTTGGCGCTCGCCGGCCGACCGGGGCGGGTGTTCTTCGCCAACTCGGGTGCGGAGGCGAACGAGGCGGCGTTCAAGCTGTCCCGGCGCACCGGCCGCACCCAGGTGGTGGCCACCAGGGGTGGCTTCCACGGCCGCACCATGGGCGCCCTCGCGCTGACCGGTCAGCCGGCCAAGGCCGATCCGTTCCGGCCGCTGCCCGGCGAGGTGACCCACGTCGACTACGGCGATGTCGCCGCCCTCGACGCGGCCGTCTCCGAGGCCACCGCCATGGTGATCCTGGAACCCGTCCAGGGTGAGAACGGTGTGCTGGTCCCGCCGGCCGGCTATCTCGCCGCGGCCCGTCGGATCACCGCCCGGCACGGCGCGCTGCTGGTCCTCGACGAGGTGCAGACCGGCGTCGGGCGTACCGGGCACTGGTTCGCGCACCAGGCCGAGGGTGTGGAGCCGGACGTGGTCACCCTGGCCAAGGGGCTGGGTGGTGGGCTGCCGATCGGCGCGACGCTGGCCTTCGGCCCCGCCGCGGACCTGCTCACCCCCGGCTCGCACGGCACCACGTTCGGCGGCAACCCGGTCAGTTGCGCGGCGGCGCTCGCCGTGGTGGCGACCATCGCCAACGAGGGCCTGCTCGACAACGTCAAGCGGGTCGGTGAGCGGTTGCGTCGCGGCATCGAGGCGCTGGGCCACCCGCTGATCGGCGAAGTCCGCGGCGCCGGTCTGCTGCTCGGCGTGGCGCTCACCGCGCCGGTCGCCTCGGTGCTGGCCGAGGCGCTGCGGGAGGCCGGTTTCCTGGTCAACCCGGTGCAGCCGGGTGTGATCCGGCTGGCCCCACCGCTGATCCTCACCGCCGCCCAGGCGGACACCTTCCTCGCGGCGCTGCCCGCCGCACTGGACGCGACGGCCCCGGCCGCCGCCGGCGCGCAGAGCGCACCAGCCACAGTGACCACCACGACGGGAACGACTCGATGACCCGGCACTTCCTGCGCGACGACGACCTCTCGCCGGTCGAACAGTCAGCGGTCCTCGACCTGGCGGCGCTGATGAAGGCGGACCGGTTCGGCCACCGGCCGCTGGTCGGCCCCCGCTCGGTGGCGGTGCTCTTCGACAAGCAGAGCCTGCGGACCAGGATCTCGTTCGACGCCGGCATCGCGGAGCTGGGTGGGCACCCCCTGGTGGTGGACACGCAGGTCACCCACTTCGGTCGTGGTGAGTCGCTCGCCGACGCGGGGCGGGTGCTGTCCCGCTACGTCGCGGCGATCGTGCTGCGGACCCACGGTGACGAGCGGATCGCCGAGGTGGCGGCGGGCGCGACGGTGCCGGTGGTCAACGCGCTCACCGACGGTTTCCATCCGTGCCAGCTGCTGGCCGACCTGCTCACCATCCGGGAGCGGTGCGGTGGCACGGCCGGGCGCACCCTGGCGTACGTGGGGGACGGCGCGAACAACATGGCGCAGTCGTACCTGCTGGCCGGGGCGACCGCCGGGATGCACGTGCGGGTCGCCGGCCCGGCCGGGTTCGCGCCGGACGCCGTCGTTGTGGAACGGGCCGGCCAGATCGCCGCGGAGACCGGCGGGTCGGTGCGGGTGCTGACCGACCCGGCCCAGGCGGTACGCGACGCCGACGTGCTGGCCACCGACACCTGGACGTCGATGGGGCAGGAGTCCGACGGGTTGGACCGGATCACCCCGTTCCTGCCGTACCAGGTCAACAAGGAGCTGCTCGGTCAGGCCGCACCGGACGCGATAGTGCTGCACTGCCTGCCCGCACACCGCGGTGAGGAGATCACCGACGAGGTGCTCGACGGGCCGCAGAGCGCGGTCTTCGACCAGGCGGAGAACCGGCTGCACGTGCAGAAGGCGCTGCTGACGTTCCTGCTGGGGGGAACCGCGACGGGAGGCGCCGCGACCGGCGATGCCGCCACCGGGGGCCCGCGATGACCGCGCCGCTGACTCGCGCGGCCCGGCACGCCCGGATCGTGGAGCTGATCCGCGATCGGTCGATCCGGTCGCAGACCGAGCTGGCCGACCTGCTCGCCGCCGACGGGGTCGGCGTCACCCAGGCCACCCTCTCGCGGGACCTGGAGGAGTTGGGCGCGGTCAAGGTGCGCGGTGGCGACGGTCCGGCCGTCTACCTGATCCCCGAGGACGGGCAGCGACCGTTGCGCGACGCCGAGGCCGCGCCGGCCCGGCTGGTACGGCTGCTGCGCGAGCTGCTCAACGGGGTCGACTCCAGCGGCAACATCGCCGTGCTGCGGACACCGCCGGGCGCGGCCCAGTACCTGGCCAGCGCGTTGGACAGGGCGGGCCTGCCCGAGATCGTCGGCACCATCGCCGGCGACGACACCATCCTGGTCGTGGCCCGTGAGGCCGCCGGCGGGGCTGCGCTCGGGGACAAGCTCGCCGGCTGGGCCCGCCGGGACGACACCGCTGAAGGGAACACCACGTCATGACCGAGCGGGTCGTGCTCGCGTACTCCGGCGGGTTGGACACCTCCGTCGCCATTCCGTACCTGTCCGAGCAGACCGGCGCGGAGGTGATCGCTGTCGCTGTCGACGTCGGGCAGGGCGGTGAGGATCTCGACGCCATCCGTCAGCGTGCCCTGGACTGTGGCGCCGCCGAGTCCGAGGTGGTGGACGCGCGCGACGAGTTCGCCGCCGACTACTGCCTGCCGGCGATCCGGGCCAACGCGCTCTACATGGACCGCTACCCCCTGGTGTCGGCGCTGTCCCGGCCGCTGATCGTCAAGCACCTGGTGGCGGCGGCGCGCAAGCACGGCGGCACGATCGTGTCCCATGGCTGCACCGGCAAGGGCAACGACCAGGTCCGGTTCGAGGTGGGCCTGAACGCGCTCGCCCCCGACCTGAAGATCATCGCGCCGGCCCGGGACTTCGCCTGGACCCGGGACAAGGCGATCGCCTTCGCCGAGGAGAAGGGGCTGCCGATCGACGTGTCGGCCAAGTCGCCGTACTCGATCGACCAGAACCTGTGGGGTCGCGCGGTGGAGACCGGCTTCCTGGAGGACATCTGGAACGCCCCCGTCGAGGACCTCTACTCGTACACCTCCGACCCGACCCAGGAGCGCGACCCCGACGAGGTCGTGGTCACCTTCGACGGCGGCGTGCCGGTGGCGATCGACGGTGAGACGGTCACCCCGTACCAGGCGATCCTGGAGCTCAACCGGCGCGCCGGCGCTCAGGGCGTGGGCCGGCTCGACATGGTCGAGGACCGCCTGGTCGGCATCAAGAGCCGGGAGGTGTACGAGGCGCCCGGCGCCATCGCGCTGATCACCGCCCACCAGGAGTTGGAGGCGGTGACAGTCGAGCGGGACCTGGCCCGGTTCAAGAAGGGCGTCGACCAGCGCTGGGGCGAACTCGTCTACGACGGGCTGTGGTTCTCGCCGCTGAAGGCGTCGCTGGACGCGTTCATCGACGACGCGCAGCGGCACGTGAGCGGCGAGGTGCGGATGATCCTGCACGGCGGCCGGGCCACGGTGACCGGCCGGCGCTCCGAGGCGAGCCTCTACGACTTCGGGATGGCCACCTACGACACCGGCGACACCTTCGACCAGTCCCTGGCCAAGGGCTTCGTGCAGCTGTGGGGGCTGCCGAGCCGGATGGCCGCCGCTCGGGACGCCCGGTTGGGCGGTGCCGGACAGTGACAGATGTGAGCGCGAAGACCGAGCAAGCGCGGCGAGCGGGCCCCGCAGTCGCGAGCGAGAGGCAACCAACGCAATGATGGGCGACGTGGACGACAAGAGCCTGACCGAGAACAGCGCCGCCACCAACCGGACCAGCCTCTGGGGTGGCCGGTTCGCGGGTGGCCCCGCCGAGGCGCTCGCCCGACTGTCGGTGAGCGTGCAGTTCGACTGGCGCCTGGCCCCGTACGACATCGCCGGTTCCCGGGCGCACGCCCGGGTCCTGGCCGGCGCCGGCCTGCTCGATCCGGAGGAGCTGGGCCGGATGCTGGCCGCGCTGGACGACCTGGAGGCCGCCTGCGCCTCCGGAACGTTCCGCCCCACCATCGACGACGAGGACGTGCACACCGCGCTGGAGCGCGGCCTGCTGGAGCGTCTCGGCAGCCTCGGTGGCAAGCTGCGCGCCGGCCGGTCCCGCAACGACCAGGTCGCCACCGACCTGCGGCTCTACCTGCGCGACCACGCCCGGGGCGTGGCCAGCCGCCTCGTCGAGCTCGCCGAGGCGCTGGTCGAGCAGGCCGAGCGGCACATCGACACCGCCGCGCCCGGCATGACCCACCTCCAGCACGCCCAGCCGGTCACCTTCGGGCACTGGCTGCTCGCCCACGTGCAGCCGCTGCTGCGTGACCTCGAGCGGCTGCGTGACTGGGACCACCGGGCGGCGATCAGCCCGCTCGGCGCGGGCGCACTGGCCGGTTCCGGGCTCCCACTGGACCCGGTGGCGGTGGCCAAGGAGCTGGGCTTCCGTACGTCGTTCGCCAACTCCATGGACGCCGTCGCCGACCGGGACTTCGTCGCGGAGTTCCTGTTCACCACCGCCCTGATCGGCGTGCACCTGTCCCGACTCGGCGAGGAGGTGGTGCTCTGGACGTCGCACGAGTTCGGCTGGGTGGAGCTGGACGACTCCTTCGCCACCGGCTCGTCGATCATGCCGCAGAAGAAGAACGCGGACATCGCCGAGCTGGCCCGGGGCAAGTCGGGGCGTCTGGTTGGCGGTCTGATGACGGTGCTCACCATGCTCAAGGGCCTGCCGATGACCTACGACCGGGACATGCAGGAGGACAAGGAGCCGGCGTTCGACGCGGTCGACACCCTGGAGCTGCTGCTTCCGGCCCTGGCGGGAATGATCTCCACGATGACGGTGCGGGTGGACCGCCTCGTCGCCGCCGCCCCGGTCGGCTTCTCCCTCGCCACCGAGGTCGCCGACTGGCTGGTCCGACGCAACGTGCCGTTCCGCGACGCGCACGAGATCACCGGTCAGCTGGTGGCGCTCTGCGCGGCTCGGGAGTGCGAGCTGAACGACGTCTCCGACGAGGACCTGGCCGCGATCAGCGGGCACCTCGACCCGTCGGTGCGCGACGTGCTTTCGGTCCGTTCGGCTCTCGCCGCCCGGACCACCCCCGGTTCCACCGGCCCCGGCCCGGTCGCCGACCAGCTCGCCGACGCGGCGGACCGGCTGACCAGCTGGCGGGAGTGGGCTTCCGAGCGGGTCGTTCCGCGCTGAGCTGTGCCGTGGCGTCGGCGCTGGCCGTCGGCGCCACGGCGGTTCAGGCCGTCGGGCGCTCCCGCTTGGGGAGCTTGGCCACCACCATGTCGTACGACGAGTCGACGGCCTCGGTCAGCTCCTCGTCGTCGATTCCGCCGTCCAGGCGCAGCGTGTTCCACCCGGACCGGCCGATGTAGGGCATCACGCTGGCGTCGCCGGGGTGTCGGTGCAGCCACTCGTCGGCCACCTCCCGGGTCGCCCCGCACTTGATGCCGACCGTCGCTTTGCCCTCGGCGCTGCCGAGGAAGGCGAAGATCCGGCCGCCCACCTTCACCACCTCGTCGCCCTCCCACGGTTGGTCCAGCCACGCTCCCGGCTTGGCCAGGCAGTACGCCAGCATCTCCGCGCGCTCCATGGGTGCCTCCTCGTCGTGCGCACAGTGTGCCCGCCCGGACGCCGTCGCAAGCGCGGCGTGCCGATCGTCGTCAGGGGGTCTGCTCGGCCGAGCGGGCGGCGACCCGCTCGTAGCGCTGCCGGGCCGCCTGTGCGCTGCCCAACCCCAGCCCGTACGCGATCGCCTGCCAGGTCAGCCCCCGGTCGCGGGCCAGCGTCAGCAGGCCGGCCTCCAGGGCGTCCAGCTCGGCGCGGACGTGGGGCAGCAGGGTCAGCGCGGCGGTCAGGTCGGCGGCGTCGATCGGCTCCTCCGCGGGTTCGCGCTCGGCCCCGCCGGCGGCCAGCGCGGTGACCAGGGCGACCGCCTCCCACGGGTCGAGCACGTACGGGTGGGCCCACCGGCCCCGCCGCGTGTCGGTGCCGGCGTGCCGCTCGCTGATCCGCTGTAACGCCTCGTGGGTGCGGTGGGCGCGGGCCCGGCCCGGGTCCGGCGCGGTGAAGATGTCCTCGGTCGTCATACCCCGAGCACACCGCATGAACGTCTGATTGTCAACAGATTGTTGAAGCCTGGCGGCACGGGCAATGCCGTGCCGCCAGGCGATCTCTCAGAGCGCCAGGTTGAACTTGCGCTCGTCGTGCATCGGTGTGCAGTACGGGTCACAGGGGTTCGCGGTCAGCACGCCGAACGCGACGCCCGCCGCGAACGGACGCTCGACCGGGACCACAGCGATCCGCACCTGCTGGGTGCCCTCCGCGCAGGTGACCCTCCGAACCGTCGTGCCCGCGCGCATGGTCTGGCCGACCGCCTGCGCGACCTTGACCGTGAGGTCGAAGTCGATGGCCTTCGAGCAGGTCACGGTGACCGGCACGATCGCCGCCGCGCCGTTCGCCTCGATCTTGCCCGTCGCGCCGACCACGAACGAGGTCACTGACGCGTTGTCGGCCTGCGCCGCGGCCCGCAGCGGGACGCTCGCGCTGGCCGACGGTGTGAAGGCCAGGCTCGCTGCTGCCGCGACGAGACCGGTGGCGATCAGTGGTCGCCGGATGCTCCGTACGGTCATGGTGATGTCCTCCCGTGATGTCGTCGCTCCCTGCGACGACATCGGGAACACCCCCGAGCCGACGGTCCGGTTTCGCTGTTCGGCCGGCTGTCCGATGTGCGACGTGAGTCTTGTTCGGGCCGGCGCTCAGTGGTCGGCGCGCCCGGCCGGGTGCCGCGGAGGCGGGATGGGTACCGTCGGGGACATGGCCCTGTCGTCCGGTGATCGCAGCTTCGACACCGACCTGGCGGCGCTGGCGGACCTGCTCGCCGGTCCACTGCTGCCGGCGGCGCGCGGGCTGCTGGGCTGCCGGCTGCACGCCGGCGGGGTCACCGTCCGGATCACCGAGGTCGAGGCGTACGCGGGAAGTGGCGGCGATCCCGCCTCGCACGCCCATCGGGGCCGCACCCCGCGCAACGCAGTCATGTTCGGCCCCGCCGGGTACGCCTACGTCTACTTCACCTACGGCATGCACTGGTGCATGAACGTGGTCACCGGGGTCGAGGGGGAGGCCTCCGCCGTGCTGCTGCGCGCCGGTGAGGTGGTCGACGGGCTGGCCACGGCACGGGAGCGCCGGCCGGCCATCCGGCGGGACGTGGACCTGGCCCGCGGGCCCGCCCGGCTCTGCTCCGCGCTCGGCATCGACCGCGAGGCGTACGGGGCGTACCTGCTCGGCGACGGCCCGGTCCGGCTGCGCCTCCCGGCCCGACCGGTGCCACCGGAGACGGTGGTGGCCGGTCCCCGGGTCGGCGTGACCGGCGCCCACGATCTGCCCTGGCGGTTCTGGCTGGACGCCGACCCTACGGTCAGCGCGTACCGCCGGCACGTGCCGCGCGTCCGCGGCTGAGCGCGTCGTCCGGCGTGTAAGCGGCGGAGCCTGTCGGAGGGTGTGGCCATAATCACCGGACCTGCTCACCGACGGTTCGGAGGACGCCATGGCGACACTGCTCGCGATCGGCACAGCGAAGGGATTGTTCCTTGCCACCAGCACCGACGACCGGCGCAGTTGGGAGATCACCGGTCCGCACTTTCCGATGACCGGTGTCTACGCGGTCGCTGTCGACACCCGTCGTTCCACCCCGCGGCTGCTCGCCGGCATGAGCAGCTCACACTTCGGCCCCAGCGTCGCCACCAGCGACGACCTCGGCGCTTCCTGGGACGAGCCCGACGAGGCGCCGGTCGCGTTTCCGGCCGACACCGGCGTCTCCCTCGGCCGGGTCTGGCAGTTGGTGCCGGCCGGCCCCGACGAGCCGGACGTTGTCTGGGCCGGCACCGAGCCCTCGGCGTTGTTCAGGTCCACCGACGGTGGTCGCAGCTTCGAGTTGGTCCGTTCCCTCTGGGATCACCCGCACCGCCCACAGTGGGAGGCCGGCTTCGGTGGTCAGGCCGTGCACACGGTGCTGCCCCACCCGCGTGACCCGGCTCGGCTGCTGGTCGCGATGTCCACCGGCGGGGTCTACCGCTCGGAGGACGCCGGGGCGAGTTGGGCGCCGGGCAACACCGGCATCCGCGCCTACTTCATGCCCGACGAGTGGCCGGAGTTCGGTCAGTGCGTGCACAAGGTCGCCCGGGACGCCGGCAACCCCGAGCGGCTGTACGCGCAGAACCACCACGGCGTCTACCGCTCCGACGACGACGGCCGCACCTGGTCCTCGATCGCCGACGGGCTGCCCAGCGACTTCGGCTTCCCGATGGTGGCCCACCCCGGGCGTGGCGGCACGGTGTGGACCTTCCCGTTGGTGGCCGACGGCGAGCGGTTCCCGACCGACCACCGCTGTCGGGTGTTCCGCTCGGTCGACGCCGGCGGCAAGTGGGAGCCGCTGTCGGTGGGGCTGCCCGAGGGGCCGTTCTATCCGGCGGTGCTGCGCGACGCGATGTGCGCCGACGACTCCACCCCCGGTGGGGTCTACTTCGGCACCCGCTCCGGCTCGGTCTTCGCCAGCCGCGACGAGGGCGACTCCTGGTCGACTGTCGCGGCGCACCTGCCCGACGTGCTCTGCGTTCGGGCAGCGGAGGTCTGAGCGTGGTGACCGTGCTGCTGCCCGGCCCGCTGCGCGGCGAGGCCGGGGGCGCGAGTCGGCTGAACGTCACCGCCGCCGGGACGCTGCGGGCGGTCCTCGACGAGATGGCCGTCGCGCACCCCCGGCTGGCTCGGCGCATCCGCGACGAGCGCGGCGAGCTGCGCCGCTACGTCAACGTCTTCGTCGACGGGGAAGACTGCCGGCACTCCGGCGGTCTGGCCACCCCGGTCGAGGACGGCGCGGAGGTGCAGGTGCTGCCCTCGGTGGCGGGCGGCTGACCGGGCCGACACCGAGGGGATTCCGACCCGCTGTCCGGTTGCGGGGGTGACCGGCGCCACTGCGAGACGTCCCGCCGCCGGAATAGTTGCGTCGTCAAATAAGTTGAGAGCTGCGTCCGGGTACCACGACGGCACCCGGTTGACACGCGAGGAGCTGGTCATGCAGTTCGGAATCTTCACCGTCGGTGACGTCACCGTCGATCCGACCACCGGGCGGGAGCCGACCGAGCATGAGCGGATCAAGGCGATGGTCGCGATCGCGTTGAAGGCCGAGGAGGTCGGCCTGGACGTCTTCGCCACCGGCGAGCACCACAACCCGCCGTTCGTGCCGTCGTCGCCGACCACCATGCTCGGCTACATCGCGGCGCGTACCGAGCGGCTGCTGCTGTCCACCGCGACCACCCTGATCACCACCAACGACCCGGTGAAGATCGCCGAGGACTACGCGATGCTCCAGCACCTCTCCGACGGCCGGGTGGACCTGATGATGGGTCGCGGCAACACCGGCCCGGTCTACCCGTGGTTCGGCAAGGACATCCGCGCCGGCATCCCCCTGGCCGTCGAGAACTACGACCTGCTGCACCGGCTGTGGCGCGAGGACGTGGTCGACTGGAAGGGCAAGTACCGCACCCCGCTGCAGTCGTTCACCTCGACGCCGCGCCCGCTGGACGGGGTGCCCCCGTTCGTCTGGCACGGCTCGATCCGCAGCCCGGAGATCGCCGAGCAGGCCGCGTACTACGGTGACGGCTTCTTCGCCAACCACATCTTCTGGCCCAAGGAGCACACCCAGCGGATGATCGCGCTCTACCGCCAGCGGTACGCGCACTACGGCCACGGCTCCGCCGACCAGGCCATCGTCGGCCTCGGTGGGCAGGTGTTCATGCGGCGCAACTCGCAGGACGCGGTTCGGGAGTTCCGGCCCTACTTCGACAACGCCCCGGTCTACGGGCACGGGCCGTCGCTGGAGGAGTTCACTCGGGAGACCCCGCTGACAGTGGGTAGCCCGCAGCAGGTCATCGACCGCACGCTCGGCTTCCGGGATTACGTCGGTGACTACCAGCGGCAGCTGTTCCTGATGGACCACGCCGGCCTGCCGCTGAAGACCGTCCTGGAGCAGCTCGACCTGCTCGGCGAGGAGGTCGTGCCGGTGCTGCGCAAGGAGTTCGCGGCGCTGCGTCCGGCGCACGTGCCGGCGGCGCCGACGCACGCCTCGCTGGTCGCCGCCGCGGGCGGTGCGAAGGACAGCACCGTGCACGCCGTCGACGACGTGACGGGCAAGGCGCCGGAGGGGGCGACCCGATGACCCGCCGCACCCTGGCCGTGGTCTCGGCGGGGCTGAGTCAGCCCTCGTCGACCCGGCTGCTCGCCGACCAGCTCGCCGCGGCCACCCGCGACGAGTTGGTCCGGCGCGGCTCCGACGTGGAGCTGCACGTCGTCGACCTGCGCGAGTACGCCCACGACGTGGTGAACAACATGCTCACCGGGTTCGCGCCGGCGGCGCTGCGCGAGGTCATCGACACGGTGACCGGGGCGGACGGGCTCATCGCCGTCACCCCGATCTTCAGCGCCTCGTACAACGGGCTGTTCAAGTCCTTCTTCGACGTGCTGGATTCCGAGTCGCTGGTCGACCGGCCGGTGCTGATCGGCGCGACCGGCGGCACCGCCCGGCATTCGCTGGCTCTGGAGCATGCCGTCCGCCCGATGTTCGCCTACCTTCGGTCGGTGGTCGTCCCGACCGCGGTCTTCGCCGCCCCGGAGGACTGGTCCGACGGCACCGCCGATGGCGCGTTGCGCGCGCGGATCCGGCGCGCCGCCGGGGAGTTGGCCGACCAGATCGAGCGCCGGCCACCGGCCACCGGGCCGGCCGACCCGTTCGCCCTCACCACCGACTTCCTGCAGATGCTCGGGCGAGGCGACGGCGGCGCGCCGGTCAGCTGACCGGGTGGGCGACCAGCACCGGGCAGTGCGCGTGCTGGATCGCCGCCTGACTGACCGACCCGAGCAACAGCCCGGTGAACCCGGCCCGGCCCCGGGTGCCCACGACCAGCAGCGACGCCGTGCCGCTGGCCTCGATGAGCCCCTGGGCCGCGCCGGCCGCCCGCACCGGATGCTCCCGCACCACCAGGTCAGGGTGTTCGGCGCGCACCACGGCGGAGGCGTCGGCCAGGAGCCGCACCGCCTCCGCCTGGTACGCGGCCTGCGACTCCTCGATCTCCTCCGGCACGGTCCGGTCCCCGTCCGGAGGACCGACGTGCGCCAGCACCAGCGGCACGTCCCGCAGCGCCGCCTCGTCGGCGCCCACGCCCACGGCGAGCCTTGACGACTCGGACCCGTCCACGCCGACCAGCACCGGGCCGTCCACCGGGATCGGCTGCTCGTCCGGGCGGACCACCAGCACGGGGCAGTGGGCGTGCGCGGCGACCTGCGCGCCGACCGAGCCGAGCAGCAGCCCGGTGAACCCGCCCAGGCCACGGCTGCCCACCACGACCAGTTCCGCCCGGCGGGACTCCTCGATCATGGTGGCTCCCGGGCCCCCGAGGACCTGACGCACCTCGACGGCGAGGCCCGGCCACCGGCCGGTCAGCTCGGCCGCCGTGCGCTCCAACATCTGCTGCGCCTCCTCGGAGGGCGCCGGCACCCCGAGGTCGTACGGGTTGAGCGGCACGCCGTAACCGGACGGATGCAGGTAGCCGTGCACCAGGAGCAGCGGTCGGGACCGGAGCACGGCGGCCCGCGCCGCGTGTTCGGCGGCGACAAGGCTGGACGGCGAGCCGTCCACGCCCACCACGACAGGTCGGTTCATCGGCGCTCCCTGGGTCGGTCAGGTCATTGTCGACCCGCCGGGCGTGCCGGAAGGGCCGGACGCGCCGGTCTCGGCGGCGGGTCGATTCGCACTTGCACGTAAGTACGTATGTTCGTAGTATCGTCGCATGAACACCGTGGAAGATCGACTCGCCGCGCTGGAGGCACAGGTTGCCGCGTTGAGCGAACGGCTCGCCGCCGCGCCGCCACCACCACCCGCGCCCGAGGGCACCTTCTGGGCGCTCGACGGCCTCAAACAGCGCCTGCCATCCGACGGGTCGGGTGCGGTGCTCTACACCGGCACCGTCCGCCTCGCCGGCCAGCACTACGACTGGCAGTACGGCCGCACCGTCGACGACCTGCTCGCCGCCGACTGGGAGGAGCTGCCCGGCACCCTCTCCGCGTTGGCCCACCCGGTGCGGCTGCGGCTACTGCGCGAGATCCTCGGCGGCCGGCAGAGCACCAGCGAGCTGGCCGAGATCGAGGAGTTGGGCACCACCGGCCAACTGCACCACCACCTGCGCCAGATCACCGCCGCCGGTTGGCTGCGCAGCGCCGGCCGAGGCCGGTACGAGGTCCCCGCCGAACGCGTGGTGCCGCTGCTGGCCATCCTCACCGCCGCCGGCCGCTGACCAGACGCCGGCTCGGCCACCCATCCGATCACCACACGAAGGAACCACAATGCGCCGGACGACCGTCACCGTCCTCCTCGTCGCGCTGATCGCCGGCCTGGTCGGAGTGGCGTTGATGCCCCGGGTGCCCCGACTCGGCCCCCAGACCACCGGCGATCACGACCTGGCCGCTGCCGCCCGCTCGGCCACGCCCGACCCTTCGGGGCACCGCGGGCTCGCCGTCGCCCTGGTCGAGAACGGCCGGATCCGCACCGCCGGACTGGGTGACCGGGGCCTCGACGCTCGACCCGTGGAACCCGGCACCCCGTTCGAGATCGGCTCGGTCACCAAGGCGCTCACCGGCATGCTCCTCGCCGACCAGGTCGCCGCCGGTGTCGTCGGCCCCGACGACCGCCTCGGCGCCACCTGGCCCGAGGTCACCGGCCCCGCCCGCGACGTCACACTCGCCGAACTCGCCAGCCACCGCGCCGGCCTGCCCCGGCTCGCACCCGGCTCCCCGCTGGGGTGGGCGCGCATCCTCTGGTCCAACGTCTCCGGCGGAAACCCCTACGCCGGGCAGGGCGTCGACGCCATCCACAGCGCCACCGACCGGGTCCGCACCGACGACGACGAGCGCGGCGAGGTCCACTACTCCAACCTCGGGCCGTCGGTGCTCGGCCACGCGCTCGCCGCGAAGGCCGGCGTCGCGTACCCCGAGCTGCTGCACGACCGGCTGCTACGGCCGCTCGGCATGACGGCCACCGTCGTCGCCACCCGCGACGACGACCTGCCGGCCGATCGCGCCCAGGGCAGCCGGGCGGGCGGCCGACCGCTCGATCCGTGGGCGGGAGCCGGTTACGCGCCGGCCGGCGCCGGCCCCTGGTCCACGGCCCAGGACCTCGGCCGGCTGCTCGCCGCGACCCTCGCCGGCACCGCACCAGGTGCCGACGCCGCCACCGCGCGCTTCCGCGAGGACGACGACACCCACATCGGGTACGGCTGGTTCACCACCCGGCACGGCGATCGCGAGGTGGTCTGGCAAAACGGCGCCACCGGCGGATTCCGGTCCTACGTCGGCCTCGAGCGGGCAACCGGCCGGGCGGTGGTGGTGCTCGGCAACACCGACAAGGGCGTCGAGCCGATCGGGCTGCGGCTGCTCGGGGTGCCGCCGAAGGAGGCCGACTCGGCGACGTCGATGGTGCTGCCGTGGATCGGCGCCGGCCTCGCGGTTGTCCTCACCTTCCTCGGCGGCCTCTCCCTGCTCGGCACCGCCCGCCGTCGCCAACTGGACCAGGTGACGCTGCTGGCGGCGGCGGTCTGGGCGTTCGCCTACCTCGGGCTGGGGCACCGGATGGGGGACTGGTCGATGGTGCCGGCCTGGCTGTGGCCGCTCGGCGCCGGCCTGTCGGCGGCGGGGGTGGCCCTGGCGGCGACCCGGTGGCGCGCCCTGCCGGTGGTCGACGCGCGGGTGCCGTGGCGTCGACTGCTGTCGGTGGCGAGCTCCGTGGGCGCCGCCGTACTGGCGGTCGTAGCCGTCGCCGGCTGACTCCGCGCCACCGCCTCGCGTCACAGCCTCGCGTCACAGCCGTTGCGTACCCTCGGCCGATGACCTCCGATCTGCTGCTGCGTCCGGTCCGTGAGGACGACCTCGTCGAGTTCTTCCTGCACCAGCAGGACCCGGAGGCCAACCGGATGGCAGCTTTCGGCCCCAAGGACCCGACCGACCGGCGGGAGTTCGCCGCACACTGGGCCCGGGTGCTCACCAACCCGGCGAACCTGGTCCGCACCGCCGAGGTCGACGGCGAGGTGGTCGGCTACGTGAGCGCCTGGCCGGCCGAGGGGCAGACCGAGGTCAGCTACTGGATCGACAGGGCGCGCTGGGGTCGGGGCCACGCCACGGCGGCCCTGGCCGCCCTGCTGCGCGAGCTGCCCAGGCCGGTGCACGCCCGCGCCGCCAAGGACAACACCGCCTCCCTCGCGGTGCTCCGCAAGTGCGGCTTCGTGGTGGTCGGCGAAGACTCGGGGTACGCCAACGGCCGCGGCGAAGACGTCGAGGAGTGGCTGCTGGAGCTGCCCGCCGACGGCCCTGACCTGGGCGGGCACTAGTCTCGCGGCGTGAACTGGTTGGATCTCGTCGGCTGGGCCGGCTCCGCGGTGCTGGTCTGGTCGCTGCTGCAGTCGCGCATCCTGCGGTTGCGGGCGCTCAACCTCATCGGTTGCTTCGTGCTGATCGGCTACAACGCCGCGATCGAGGTCTGGCCCGGCGTCGGGCTCAACGTCGTGCTCGCGGTGATCAACATCTGGTACCTGCGCGGCATGCTCGCCACCCGGCACGACGAGAAGACCTACCAGGTGGTGGAGGTCGGCGTCGGCGACCAGTTCCTCGCGCACACGCTGCGGGTGCACGCCGCCGACATCGCCCGGTTCAACCCCGGCTTCCACTGGGACCCGGACGCGTCGGGGCGCTCGGCGTTCCTCGTGGTCACGGCCGACGAGGTGGTCGGCGTGGTCCTGTCGCACGCCGAGGCGCCCGGCGTCGCCCAGATCGACCTGGACTACGTGACCCCGAAGTTCCGCGACTTCACCCCGGGTGAGTTCGTCTACCGGCGCAGCCACCTGTTCACCGAAAGGGGCTTCCACCGGGTGGTCAGCCCGCCCCGGATGGTGGCTCCGTACTACCACCGGCTCGGCTTCCGCCCAGAGGGTGACTCGTACGTCCTCGACCTGCCGGCGTCACCGACGCCCCAGTCGGCCTAACTCACCGTCGCTCCGGCCGGCGTTGCGTCACCGACGCCCCGGCCGGCGTTGCGTAACCGTCATCCGATTCGGGGCTGCGTCACCGTCGCCCCATCCGGCGTAGCCTCACCTCGTCCGATTCGGCGTAGCCTCGCCGGGGCAGGATTCGGCCGGCACCGGACGGGGCAAAGACACGCCTACGCCGGGCGGGCTCGCCGACCGGCGGGTGCCGCGCGTAGCGGCCGGTGCCACCACCACGAGGGAGCGAACCGGGCGTGCAGAGCTACGGGAGCCAACTGGCCCTGGTCGGAGTCCTGGTCGTGATCAACGCGCTCTTCGCGGGCAGCGAGATGGCGTTGGTGTCGCTGCGAGACAGCCAGATCCAGCGGCTGGAGCGCACCAGTCGGGCCGGGCGGGTGCTGGCCCGGCTCGCCAAGGACCCGAACCGCTTCCTGGCCACCATCCAGATCGGCATCACCCTCGCCGGCTTCCTGGCCTCCGCCGCCGCGGCGGTCTCGCTGGCCAAACCCCTGGTGCCGCTGCTCGGCATGTTCGGCGGCGGCGCCGAGACGGTGGCGATCGTGGCGGTCACCCTCGCGCTGACCTTCGTCACCCTGGTCTTCGGTGAGCTGGCGCCCAAGCGGATCGCCATGCAGTCCGCCGAGCGGTGGGCGCTGCTGGTGGCCCGTCCGCTCGACCTGCTCGCCAGCCTCACCCGGCCGGCCGTCTGGGCGCTCGGCGCCACCAGCGACATCGTGGTCCGCCTGGTCGGGCTCAACCCCAAACACCAGCCGGAGGAGATCGGCCCGGACGAGCTGCGCGACATCGTCGCCGGCAACCACGGCTTCACCAAGGAACAGCGCACCATCATCGCGGGTGCCGTGGAGATCGCCGACCGGCGGTTGCGGGCTGTCCTCGTACCCCGGTTGCAGGTCTTCACGCTCGACAGCGGGACCACCGCGGAGGCCGCGCGGCTCGTGCTGGCCGCCACCGGGCACTCCCGGGCTCCGGTCGTGCGCCACGGCGGTCTCGACGACACGGCCGGAGTGATCCACCTGCGCGACCTGGTGGGAGTGCCCGACGACCGCCCGGTGGACGAGATCGCCCGACCGCCGATGCTGCTGCCCGACTCGCTACCGGTCGTGGACGCGCTGCGCCAGTTCAAGGCCGAGCGTCAGCACATCGCGCTCGTCGTGGACGAGCGCGGCGCCGTCGACGGCATCGTGACGCTGGAGGACATCCTCGAGGAGATCGTCGGCGAGATCTACGACGAGACCGACCGGGATGTG
Organism: Micromonospora hortensis; assembly: GCF_022230935.1. Classification (NCBI taxonomy): domain Bacteria; kingdom Bacillati; phylum Actinomycetota; class Actinomycetes; order Micromonosporales; family Micromonosporaceae; genus Micromonospora; species Micromonospora hortensis. The sequence continues at coordinate 2,491 of NZ_JAKKFE010000039.1, read as the reverse complement.
CGCTCGGTGCGGCGCGACCCCGACGGTGCGCTGCTGCTGCCCGGCACCTTCCCGGTGCACGACCTGCCGGACATCGGCGTCGAGCTGCCGTCGCGTCCGGCCGGTGACTACACCACAGTCGCCGGGCTGGTGCTGACCCGACTCGGGCACATCCCGACCGTCGCCGGGGAGGACGTCACGCTCGACGGTTGGGTGCTGGTGGTGGCCGGCATCGACCACCGAGCGATCACCGAGGTACGGCTCAGCCGCGTACCCGATGAAGCCGACGGCGACGGCGACACCGACACCGACCAGGCCGCGGAGCCGATGTTGGACGAGGCCCGCAGCTGACCGGCCTGGCGAAAGCCGTCGCTCAGGCGGGCGTGAGGTTCTGCAGCCGGACCTGACCACGGGCGACCAGCCGCTCGTCGGCGTCGGTGATCTCCACCTGCCAGAGCTGCTGGCTGCGGCCCCGGTGCACCGGCGTGCCGACAGCGGTCAGCTCGCCGTCCCGGACGGCCCGCAGGAAATCGGTCTGGTTCGACACCCCGACCACGGTGCCCCGGTCGGCCAGCCAGAGGGAGCCACCCACGCTGGCCGCGGTCTCCACGACCGAGCAGTACACCCCGCCGTGCTGGATGCCGGACGGCTGGTGCAGCTCCGGGCGGACCCGCCAGCTGATGACCACCCGGTCGGCGCTGGCCTCCTCGAACTTGAGGCCGAGCAGGGCGACGAAACCGCCCGTCAGATCCGGAATCTCCATGGCAAAGCCCTCCTCGATCAACGGGCGCAAGCCTAGCCGGGGCGGGTTGCGACAAACCCGGTACGGGTTGGTGCCGGCGATGGGGGAGAATCGGTGACCGTGACCGACAGCAACTCTCCGCCGCCCGGGCGGGACTCCCTGACCGACGACCTGCTCTGGCGTGGCCTGATACAGGACTCGACCGGCCTCGACGAGCTGCGCGAGCTGCTCGACGGTGGAGCGGCCGCAACCTATTACGTCGGCTTCGACCCCACGGCCCCGAGCCTGCACGTCGGCAACCTCATGCAGGTCCTCATGGCCCGCCGGCTGCAACTCGCCGGTCACCGCCCGTTGTTGCTGGTCGGCGGGGCGACCGGGCAGATCGGTGACCCGAAGGAGAGCGCCGAGCGGACCCTCAACCCCCTCGACGTGATCGCCGGCTGGGTCGAGCGCATCCGTGACCAGCTGGCGCCGTTCGTGTCGTACTCCGGCGAGAACGCGGCCCAGTTGGTCAACAACCTGGAGTGGACCGGCGAGATGTCGATCGTCGAGTTCCTGCGCGACGTGGGCAAGCACTTCCCGGTGAACAAGATGCTCGCGCGGGAGGTGGTGCGCGCCCGCCTGGAGACCGGCATCAGCTTCACCGAGTTCAGCTACCAGCTCTTGCAGGCCAACGACTTCTTCGAGCTGCACCGCCGGCACGGCTGTCAGCTCCAGTTCGGCGGCTCCGATCAGTGGGGCAACATCACCGCCGGCGTCGACTACGTCCGCCGACGGGGCGCCGGGCCGGTGCAGGCGTTCACCACGCCGCTCGTCACCAAGTCCGACGGCACGAAGTTCGGCAAGACCGAGGGCGGTGCCGTCTGGCTCGACCCCACGATGACCAGCCCGTACGCCTTCTACCAGTTCTGGCTCAACGTCGAGGACCAGGAGGTCGACCGCTACCTGCGGTACTTCAGCTTCCGCACCCGCGACGAGCTGGAAGAGCTGGCCAAGGCCACCGCCGAACGACCGGCGGCGCGCCTGGCGCAGCGGGCGCTCGCCGAGGAACTGACCACCCTGGTGCACGGCGCCGACGAGACCCGACAGGCGATCGCCGCCAGTCAGGCGCTCTTCGGCCGCGGATCGTTGGACGAGCTGGCGCCGGAGACTCTGCGCGCGGCCCTGACCGAGGCGGGTCTCGTACGCCTCACCGGCGAATTGCCGGATGTGGCGGGTCTGCTGCGGGACTCCGGTCTGGTGAGTGGCCTCAAGGAGGCCCGGCGGGTGATCGCCGAAGGCGGGGCCTACGTCAACAACAACCGGGTGACCGCTGTGGACGCCACGGTGTCTCCGGCCGACCTGCTGCACGGGCGATACCTGGTGCTGCGCCGGGGGAAGCGTTCGTTCGCGGGCGTTGAGCTGGGTGAATAGCCACCTGTCGACGATGTGACGGGGGACGCGTCCGGCGGATTTGACGATCATCCCGCCGGACGCGTAACTTTCTCTCTGCCAGCGCGGAACGGACGAAACAGGCGAAAGCCTGAAGCGGCCGGAGCGCCGGCCAACGGCCTGGGGGTCGGGTGGGCACGCCCACCGGAGCCCCAACCGGGAGGTGCCGCCAGAAACGCCGCGAGGCGGATTTGGCGCCGTGAAACCGACCGGGTATGGTTACGAACCGGCAGGGCACCGGGCGGGTCGCGAGAAATCGCGACGGCCGGCCTGCCGAATCCATGACGAGAGCGGCGCAAGCCGGTTGCGACATGGTGCCCGCGTTATCGGGTTGAAGCA
>NZ_JAKKFE010000038.1:0-31423 GCF_022230935.1 Micromonospora hortensis | reverse complement strand
GGGTGCCCGCCACCGAACAGCGCGTTGAGCAACACCACCTGGGCATGGCTGGTGTCCTGGTACTCGTCGAGCAGCACCGCCCGGAAGCGGTCCCGCTCGATCACGCCGACCCCCGGGTGGTCCCGGGCCACCCGGGCCGCCCGGGCGAGCTGGTCGGCGAAGTCCATCGCCTCGAAGTCCTCCTTGCGCCGGGCGTACGCCCGCACCAGCGGCAACAGGCGCAACCGGGTCTGCTGGAGGGTGAGCGCCTTGCGCACGTCCGCGTACACCCGACCCGGCCGGGACTGCACCTCGGCGAAGAACCGACCGGTCCAGGCCGCCAGGTCGTCCGGCGCGACCAGATGCTCGTCCAGCTCCCCGGCCAGCGCCAGCACCGCGTCGGTGATGGTGCTCGGCATCCGGTCCACCTCGGACATGTCGCCGTCGTAGTTACGCACCAGCAGGTCGACCAACTGCCAGCGGGACGCCTCGGTGAGCAGCCGGGTGGACGGCTCGTAGCCGGCCCGCAGCCCATGCTCGGTGACGATCCGCCCCGCGTACGAGTGGTAGGTGGAGACGGTGGGCTCACCAGCGAGCGGATCGTCCAGCGGGTCCCGCCCCTGCCGACCGAGTCGTCGGATCAGCTGGTCGAGCCGGGTCCGTACCCGATGGGCCAGCTCGCCGGCCGCCTTGCGGGTGAAGGTCAGCCCGAGGATCTGCTCCGGCCGCACGTACGAGTTGGCCACCAGCCAGACCACCCGCGCGGCCATCGTCTCGGTCTTGCCCGACCCGGCGCCCGCGACCACCAGCAGCGGCTCCACCGGGGCGGCGATGATCGCGGCCTGCTCCCGGGTGGGTGCCGGCAACCGCAGCAGCTTAGCCAGCTCCACCGGTGTGTAGCGGGGGCCGGAGTCCGCGAGTCGGGGCGTCGGCGCGGGGCCCGCGCCGAACAGGGTGGGCTGACTCACCGTGCCGTCTCAGTTCGTGACTGCGGGGCTCGCAAGCTCACTCCTCGCCCTCACGGGTGCCATCTCAGTTCGTGACTGCGGGGCTCGCAAGCTCACTCCTCGCCCTCACGGGTGCCATCTCAGTTCGTGACTGCGGGGCTCGCACGCTCACTCCTCGCCCTCACCTGCGCGTCGGACGGTGGGTGGCTCGACGACCTGACGACCCTGCCCGGAGACCGGGCAGCTGGTGCGCACCGGGCAGACCCGGCACTTCGAGTTGGCCACCGCGGCGAACGTGGCGGCTGCCATCGTATCGGCGGTCCGCCGGACCAGCGCGGTCGCCCAACCGGCCGCCGGACCCTCGCTGGCGGCCGGCTGATTCTGCTCCCTGGCGTCCTTGGCGGAGGTCCCGAGCTGCACCAGCGCGGCGCCCCCGGACTCGTCTCCGAACTCGGCGAACGCGCCCGCCTCCACCGCCGCCTGGTAGGCGCCGAGCTGCGGGTGCTCGGCAAGGTCGGTGCCGGTGACAGCTGTGGACTTGCCGGTCTTCAGGTCGATCACCACGAGCCGCCCGGCCTCGTCGACCTCCAGCCGATCGACCCGACCGGTCAGGTCGATGGGCCGGTTCGGGTCGTCCAGGCGCACGGCGAACTCGTGCTCGATGGCGAGCAACCTGCGCGGGTTGGTGGCCAGCCAGCGCAGCAGCTTGTCGACCATCGCCTCGGCGCGTTCCCGCTCCGGCCCGGCCATCCAGCGGGCCGCCAGCTCGATCGCGTCGAACCGGGCGGCCACGTAGTCGAGCAGCGCGCCCCGGTCGGCGCTGGCGTCCTCGGCGAGCATCGCGGCGGCGTGCACCAGGTTGCCCACCCCCTGCGCGGTGCTGGTCGGGCCGCTGCCGCCGTGCCGTTCCAGCAGCCAGCGCAGGCTGCACCGCAGCGCACTCTCCATGGCCGACGGGGTGACCCGCACCGCGTCGCCGTCGTCGACGAGCGGCCGGTCGTCGGAGAGCACCCGCAACCCCCACCAGTCGTCGGGGTGCGCGCCGGGCACCCCGGCGGCGGCGAGCCGGGCCAGCTCGGCCGCCGCGGCGCGCCGCCGGGCCGCTGGAGCCGCCGGGTCGGTGATGGCGGTACGCAGTTCCGCTACCAACGCCGGCAGGGTGAGCGCCCGGGGTGGACGGGTCACCGGCAGCGCCCCGGGACGGCCCGGCTCCTCGTCACCAGTCTCACTCGCCGCAGCACCCCCGTTGCCGCCGGAGGACGGCTCGGTGCGGGGACCGGGCGGCGGGCCGGGCGTGCTCGGCGGGGTCGGTGGCGTGCTCGGCGGGGTCGGTGGCGGTGTGCTCGGGCCCAGCTCGTGCAGGAACCGGCTGGGTTGCTCCTCGTGGTCGTCGCCGCCGACGGCGGCCGACGCCACGGCGCTGACCAGCAGCCGGTGCCGGGCCCGACTGATGGCGACGTGGAAGAGTCGACGCTCCTCGTCCAGCAACGCCGAGGTCTGACCCACCACGTTCGCCGCTGTGGCCCCGTCGACCGACCGGCCGGCCAGCACGTCGACCAGGCGCTCGGAGCCCAGCAGGCTGCCGCGCAGCCGCAGGTCCGGCCAGATGCCCTCCTGCACACCGGCCACCGCCACCAGGTCCCATTCCAGGCCCTTCGCGGCGTGCGCGGTGAGCAGGCGTACCGCCGCACCCCGGTCGGCGGTCGGGGCGATGGTGTCGGCCGGCAGGTCCTGGGCGAGCACGTGGTCGAGGAAGACCTCGGTACGCGCGCCGGGCAGCCGGTCGGTGAACCGTGCCGCCGCGTCGAAGAGGACCAGCACGGCGTCCAGGTCGCGGTCGGCAGCCTCGGCCCGTCGACGCCGGGCCAGGTCGCCCTCGCCGGCCTCCGGACGCCCCTGGTTGATCGCGCCGGCCCACCGCTCGGCGAGACCACTGGCGTGCCAGACGGCCCAGAGCACGTCCTCGGCGGTCGCACCCGGCCGGGCGGCGGCTTCGCGGGCGATGGCCAGCAGCCCGGCCACCGCCTGCGCCGGCTCCGCCCAGCGCCGCTCGATGCCGGCTAGCTCCTCCGGATCCTGCAGGGCCTCGACGATCAGCTCCCCGGAGGGCCGTCGGTCACCGCCGGCCAGGGCGAGCGCCCGCAGGCCCTGCCGCAGCCGTCGCTCGGCCAGCGGGTCGGCCCCGCCGAGCGGCGAGTGCAGCAGCGCGACGGCGGCCTCCTCGTCGAGTCTCTCCGGCTCCAGCGCGCAGCGCAGCAGGAGCAGCAGCGGCGCGACCGCCGGTTGCAGGTGCAGGGGCAGATCCTCACCGTGCACCACAGTGGGTACGCCGGCAGCGTGCAGCGCCCGTCGCAGGGTGGGCAGCTGCAACGCTGTGGACCGCACCAGCACCGCCATCCGTGACCACGGCACGCCGTCGAGCAGGTGGGCCGAGCGCAGCGCGTGGGCCAGCCAGGCGGCCTCGCTGGTCGCCGAGCGGAAGGTGTGCACCTCGACCACGCCGGGCGGCGCGTCCGGCAGGGGGTGCAGCCGACGGTGCGCGGCCGGGCCCCGCAGCCGCCGACCCAGCCGGGCGATCGCCGTGAGCAGACCCGGCCCGGCCCGGTACGACGTGGTCAGCAGCACCTGCGCGGCCGGCGCGCCGGATGCCGTCCGGAACCGGTGCGGGAACGTCGCCACCCCGGCCGGGTCGGCGCCCCGGAAGGCGTACGTGGAGGAATCCGGGTCGGCGAACGCGACAAGCGACTTGCCACCGCCGGCGATGACCGAGAGCAGCTCCAGTTGGGCGGGGTCGGTGTCGGCCAACTCGTCGAGGTAGACGTACGCGAGCCGACGACGCTCGGCGGCCAGCAACTCCTCGTCGTCGCGCAGCAGCCCGGTGGTTGCCCGGACCAGCTCCGCCGGGTCGTACGCGATGGAGCCCCGGTTGCTGACGTCGCGCAGCGCGAGCACTGCGACGTACTCCCGCAGGAAGCGGGCGGCGGCCGGCCAGTCGGCGCGACCGAGCCTCTCACCCAGCCGGGCCAGGTCCATCGGGCCCACGCCACGCTCGGCGGCGCGCATGAGCAGGTCGCGCAGTTGGCCGGCGAACGCCCGGGTGCGCAGGGCGGGACGCAGGTCGGTGGGCCAGCCGACCGGGTCGTCCTCGGGCTCCTCGCCCACCACGTCCAGCAGCTCACGGATGATCAGATCCTGCTCGGGGCCGGTGAGCAGCCGGGGCGACGGTTCACCCCGCTCGGCGGCGGCGCGGCGGAGCAACCCGAAGGCGTACGCCGGAAAGGTGCGAACCAACGGCTCGCGCAGCACCCGGTGGCCGTCCTGCGCGATCCGGGCCTCGATGCGCTGTCGCAGCGCGGTGGCGCCTCGGCGGCCGAAGGTCAGCACCAGGATCCGTTCGGGGTCGACCCCCTCGGCCACCCGGGCGGCGACCGCCTCGACCAGCGTGCTGGTCTTGCCGGTGCCCGGGCCGCCGAGCACGAGCATCGGCCCGTCGGTGTGCCCGACCACCTCGGCCTGCACCGAGTCGGCCCGCCAGCCGTCGCCGACGACCAGCTCGGGCCCAGCCACACCATCGGACCGACTCGACGTGCCGACGCCGCCCCCGGACGTGCCGCCGCTGGCGGGCCCGGAGGCGGTGTCAGGCGTCGCCCCGTCCCCCCGCGCCGGCCTCTCGGGCCGCCGCACCAACCGGTACGCCTGCATCAGCTCATCCCATCAGACCCATACGACACCACCCAGTCCCCACCCACTCCCCCTCACCCCAACATCCACCCCCGTCGATCATGAAGTTAGCGACGCGACACGCCGAGAGCGACGTCGCTAACTTCATGATCACCGCGAGCGGGCCGGGACCGGCCCGGGATGCGGCCGGGTGGGGGTGGGGGGTGGGTGGTCAGGTCAGGTGGGATTCCAGGACGTCGAGGGCCTCGGTGACGGTGGTGGTGACCGTCAGGAGGTCGCGGCCGGCGGGCTTGAGGAAGGTCTGGTCGGCCAGCGCGTCGAGCCAGTCCAGCAGGGGGCGGTAGAACCCGTCGGTGTCGATCAGCACCATCGGCTTGGTGTGCAGGGCGAGGGTGGCGGTGGTCCAGACCTCGAACAACTCGTCCAGGGTGCCCAGCCCACCGGGCAGGGTGAGGAAGGCATCCGACTTGTCGATCATCAAGGTCTTGCGGCTGGCCATCGAGTCGGTCACCAGCAGCTCGTCCGAGGCCAGGTCGGCGACCTCCAGATCGACCAGCGACTGCGGGATCACGCCGACGGTGCGCCCACCGGCGGATCGGGCGCCGTCCGCCAGCGCGCCCATCATGCCGACGCAGCCACCACCGCTGACCAGCGTGTGCCCGCGCCGGGCCAGCTCCGCGCCGGTCTCGGCGGCCAGGTCCAACCAGCGCTGATCGAGGGTACGAGAGGAGGCACAGAAGACGCAGATCGCCGCCATCAGTCGTGGTCCCGAGCCTGCTCGGCGGCGGCCTGCTGGTCTGCGCCGGTGCGCGCGACAGCCTCCTCGCGAACCGCCTCCTGCTCGGCGGAGAGCGCGGCCTCCGATTCGACGATGTACCGGACCGCCTCGCTGACGTCGTCGGTGAGGCAGATCAGGTCCAGGTCGACCGGCCCGATCTTGCCGGTGGCGGCCATCGTGCCGCGCAGCCAGTCCAGCAGGCCCTGCCAGTAGGCGACGCCCATGAGCACCACCGGGAACCGGGTGACCTTGCCGGTCTGCACCAGTGTGAGCGCCTCGAACAACTCGTCCATGGTGCCGAACCCGCCCGGCAGCACGACGAACGCCTGGGCGTACTTGACGAACATCGTCTTGCGGGCGAAGAAGTAGCGGAAGTCGATGGCCAGGTCGACCCAGTCGTTGATGCCCTGCTCGAACGGAAGCTCGATGCCGAGCCCCACGGAGAGCCCACCGGCCTCGCTGGCGCCCCGGTTGGCGGCCTCCATCACGCCGGGCCCACCTCCGGTGATCACCGCGTAGCCGGCTCGGGCCAGTGCACCGCCCAACTGCTCGGCCAACTGGCACTCGGCGCTGTCCGGCGCGCTGCGCGCGGAGCCGAAGACGCTGACCGCTGACGGCACGTCGGCGAGGGTGTCGAAACCCTCGACGAACTCGGCGAGGATGCGCAGCGCGCGCCAGGCGTCCTTGGTCTTCCAGTCACCCCGCCCCCGTGAATCCAGGAGTCGCTGGTCGGCGGTGCTGCTCGGGATCGCCCCTCTGCGCAGGGTGACCGCACCGCGATGCCGCTCCTGCCCCGGACCGCGACCGGCCTCCCGCCCGTTGCTCTGGCTCATGGGGCAACCGTAGTGGAGCAGCACCGGCCGGGTGCGCGGGGCGGGGACGCCGAGAAATTGTTCGGGATCATGGGCAACTATTCGGCGCTCCCGTACGTCTTACTATTCACATACCGGGTATGCCCCGGCGCGCGCCTTCGGGGGAGGAGACAGCGTGATCAGTAACAGCGAGATGATCCGGATCCGTCGCCAGATGCAGCGACGGATCCGAGACGTGGTGGCCGAACGCCGCCGCATCCGTCAGCAGAACCCAATCCCCGTCTCCCCCACCCCATCCGGAGCCGATCAAGAGGTTTGCGTCGCCGACAACGGGCCAGGCTGACGCAAACCTCTTGATCACCGGTGCGACCGGACGTGACGGGGCGACCAGGGTCAGGCCGGGGCCAGCCAGCGGTGCAGGGTTGCCGCACCGTCGCGGATCTTGCTGATCTCGACGTGCTCGTCGGGGTGGTGGGCGAGGTTCGGGTCGCCCGGGCCGAAGTTCAGCGCGGGGATGCCCATCGCCGCGAACCGGGCCACGTCCGTCCAGCCCAGCTTGCCGATCGGCGCGGCGCCGACCGCCGCCAGGAACTCCTTCGCGGGTGCCGCGTCGAGGCCCGGCGCGGCACCGGCAGCCGTGTCGGTGACTGTCACCTCGAAGCCGGCGAACACCTCACGCAGGTGCGCCTCCGCCTCGGCCGGGGTGCGGTCCGGGGCGAACCGGTAGTTGACCTCGACCTCACAGAGGTCGGGAACCACGTTGCCGGCCACCCCACCGTTGATCCGCACCGCGTTCATGCCCTCGCGGTAGTCGCAGCCGTCAATGGTGACTCGGCGCGCCTCGTACGTATGGAGGCGTCGCAGCACCTCGCCGGCGGCGTGGATGGCGTTGACCCCGTGCCAGGAGCGCGCCGAGTGGGCGCGTACGCCGGTCGTGGTGACCACCGAGCGCATGGTGCCCTGGCAGCCCGCCTCGACGATGCCGTACGTCGGCTCCAGCAGCACCGCGAAGTCCGCCCGCAACCACTCCGGGAGCGCCTGGGCGACGAGGTTGAGCCCGTTGTACCGCGACTCGATCTCCTCGGCCTCGTAGAAGAAGTACGTCACGTCGTAGCGCGGCTCGGGCAACGTCACCGCCAGGTGCAGCGCGTACGCGGTGCCGGACTTCATGTCGGAGGTGCCGCAGCCGTACATCAGGTCGCCGCGCATCGTCGACGGAAAGTTGTTGTTCAACGGCACCGTGTCGAGGTGCCCGGCAAGCACGACACGCTGCGACCGACCGAGGTCGGTACGCGCCATCACCGTGTTGCCGTGCCGGTGGGTGGTCAGGTGCGGTACGCCCCGCAGCACCTCTTCGACACAGTCGGCGATCGCCTTCTCGTTGAGGGACACGGACTCTATGTCGACCAGAGCGCGGGTCAGCTGCACCGGATCGGCGAGGACCTCGGGGGTCAGCGGGTTCTCCATGGTTCGCACGGTACCTTCAGGTCTGTCAGCGCGAGGAGCGAGCCGAGGTCAGCCCGGCCGTGACCGAGAGGTGTAACAGTGACGTCCGCAGATTCCGCCTGGGGCATCGGCCTGGCTACGGTCACCGCCGACGAGCAGGTGCTCGATACCTGGTACCCGACCGGCAAGCTGGGCCTGGGCGAGCTGCCGCTGGTCGCCGGCGAGGACAAGGCGGACGTGCTCGACCTGCCGCCGGCCGCGCTCGGTGACCGGTCCCTGCCTGGCCTGCGTACCGTGCAGGTGGTGACCGTGATCGGCTCGTTGGACGACCCGATCAAGGACGCGTCCGACGCGTACCTCCGGTTGCACCTACTCTCGCACCGCCTGGTGCGACCCAACCAGCTCAACCTGGACGGCATCTTCGGCAAGCTGGCAAACGTGGCCTGGACGTCCGCCGGGCCGTGCCCCCCGGAGCGGGTGGACGAGCTGCGGGTGATCGAGCGGGCCGCCGGCCGGCACCTGGCGGTGTACGGGGTCGACAAGTTCCCCCGGATGACCGACTACGTGGTGCCCTCCGGTGTGCGGATCGCCGACGCCGACCGGGTGCGCCTCGGCGCGCACCTGGCCGCCGGCACCACTGTGATGCACGAGGGCTTCGTCAACTTCAACGCCGGCACCGTCGGCACCTCGATGGTCGAGGGGCGGATCGTGCAGGGTGTGCTGGTCGGCGACGGCTCCGACATCGGCGGCGGCGCCTCCATCATGGGCACCCTCTCCGGCGGCGGCACCGACAAGATCAGCATTGGTGAGCGGAGCCTGGTCGGCGCGAACGCCGGCGTCGGGATCTCACTCGGCGACGACTGCGTGGTCGAGGCCGGCTGCTACATCACCGCCGCGTCGAAGATCACGCTCCCCGACGGCCGGGTGGTCAAGGGCCGGGAGCTGTCCGGCGTCGACGGCCTGCTGTTCTGGCGCAACTCGGTCACGGGCGCGCTGGAGGCCCGGCCGCGCACCGGCCGGGGCATCGAGCTGAACGCCGCCCTGCACGCCAACGACTGACGGCCCCGTCCGGGTCCGCGGCGCTCGGCCGCGGACCCGGACGGGGTACGCCTCAGCGCAACCGGTACGCCTGGATGATCCGTTGGGTCACCGTGTTGCCGGCGGTGTCCCGTGCGGTGGCCCGCAGCGACACGTGGCCGGCACCGGCCGGATGCCGCAACACTGCCGACCAGCCGTCGGCCGAGGTGCGGACCAGCTTCGCCTTGCCCCAGGTCTTTCCGCCGTCGTACGAGACGTCGACGGTGAGCTTCTCCACCCGGGTGGCCGGCGAGCCGGGCTGCCGCTGCACCCGTACCGGTACGACGAAGCCCTGACCGGCCGGTGCGCTGTTGTCGACCCGCAGTGGCGGCGCGAAGCGCACCGCCGACAGCGGCAGTCGGGCCGGCGTCTCACCGGCGACGTGCCTCGACCGGAAGGTCCAGCTGGACTCCACCTCGGTGCTCAGGTCGGTGAAGCTCCGCTTCGACGACGTGACGAGCCGGTAGTCCGCCGCACCCGGTGGCACCGTGAACTCCCCGTAGCCGGCGTACTCGCTCTCGCCGACCAGCTTGCCGTTGCGCCAGAGCTTGGTGTGCTCACTGTCGCTCAGCGAGAAGCCCGGGTGCCCGGCCGCGTCACTGAAGATCGGCACGTCGACCAGGATGGTGTCGCCGACCCGGGTGACGCTCTGCTGCGGCCAGCGCGGGTTCGGGAAGGACGGTCCGTAGGGCGCCTGGTTCCAGATCTCCTGGACCGTCCGCCCGGCCCGGTACGCGGTGGAGGTGGAGACGAGCGCTGCCTTCGGGATCAACCACCCTTCCTCGTCCACAGTTCCGAAGAGGATTTCGGATTCCCACTTCACGCCCTTGGTGTTGTAGTACTCGACCCGCTGGCCGGGCACGACGGTGGGCAGGATCACGGCCGAGTAGCCGACGTTGTACTCCAACTCGGGGAGCACGATCCGCTCGGCCTCCATGCCCGGGTAGCCACCGCGGAACTGGTGCACGACGGTGGCCAGGTCCCGTCGGGCGTAGTCACGCACGAACCCGGTGGGCATTCGGCCCGGGATCGCCTCGGCCAGCGCGTACAGGTACGGACTGTTGGCCGAGTCCGGCGTGGTCCAGTTGCTGCTGACGGTGGCGACGAACTTGTCGGCGGAGACCGGCTTGCCGAGCTGACCGCTGGTCAGGCCGGTGAACGTCTCCGCCCAGAGCCCGACGCCGTACCCGCTGCCGTCGTCGGCGGTGAAGTTGGCGCTGAGGTCGATCAGTTGCGGGACGGCGGTCCGGTCCGGCACTGTCGTCCGTACCGGCTTGGCCCGGCGAGCGTCCACGACGATCCGGGTGTCCTGATCGACAGTCAGTTCGGGCTGTGCCAGCAGGGACATCCCGCGCTGCTCATCCTCCGGGCCGGGCTCGAAGACGAGGCCGGTCAGGCCGTAGTGCCCCTTGGGCACCCGCACTGTGGCCACTCCGTCGGAACTGACGAGGTCCCAGAAGCTGTAGGTGTCCAGCCCGACCAGGGACGTCCAGTGGTCCGCCGTGCGAGCGCCGGCCCGGTTCAGGTGCTCCACTGTGAGCGTGTAGCTCTCGACCTCCCGGTGCACCGCCAGTGGAGTGACAGCGACCGCCGCACCGGAGCGGGCCACGATCCGACCGGTCCAGTAACCGTCGGCGCCGCCGAGCCGGGTGTCAGTGGTGACGGTAGTGGCGGCCGTGCCGCCCGCCGGCACTGTGAGTTGGCTGGCACCCAGAACGAACAGGCCGGCCGGTAGCGCCCGACCGCCGGGGCCCGCGCCCTCGATGCTCAGGTCCACTGTGACCGCTGCCGGGCCGTCGTTGCGCCAGGTCACCGTACGGGTGATCGGGGCGTCGTCGGCGTGCGGCCAGAGCGTACGCCCGAACGAGACGCTCACCGGGTCGGTGGTGATCTGCTGGGTGATCGCGTGTGCGACGTCGACCCGCCCGGCACCCTGCTGGTAGGCGGTCTGGTCCGGGTGCGGCTTGGCGGCGGCCATCAGGGTGGCCTTGAGCCGGTCGGCCCGCCATCCCGGGTGCTGCTGGGCCAGCAGCGCGGCCGACCCGGCCACGTGCGGGGTCGCCATCGAGGTGCCGGAGAGCGTGACGTAGCGGTCCCCCACCGGATCGCCGATGACGCCGGTGGCGGACCGCGCGGCGACGATGTCGACGCCGGGCGCGGTGATTTCCGGCTTCAGCGCGTCGTCGCCGACTCGCGGTCCCCGGCTGGAGAATTCGGCCAGCTCGTCGTCGCGGTCCACAGCGCCCACGGCGAGCGCGGCGTCAGCGGAGGCCGGGGAGCCGACCGAACCGTCCGAGCCGTCGTTGCCGGCGGCGATGACGAACAGGGTGCCGGTCTGGGCGGTGAGGGTCTGCACGGCCTCCTCGACCGGGTCGACCTCCGGGGTGTCCCAGCCGCCGAGGCTCAGGTTGACCACTGCGGCCTTCTTCTCCACGGCGGCCCACTGCATCCCGGCGAGGATCGCCGAATCGGTGCAGCCCGCGTCCTCACAGACCTTGCCGTCCAGCAGCGTCGCGTCCGGCGCCACACCCCGGTACTTGCCACCGGAGGCGGCGCCGCTGCCCGCGATGGTCGAGGCCACGTGGGTGCCGTGGCCGACAGTGTCCCGAGCGTCGGCGACCTCGGTGAAGTTGCGCGCCTCGGCCACCTTGCCGGCCAGGTCCGGGTGGGTGGCGTCGACGCCGGTGTCCAGCACCGCGACGGACACCCCCGTACCGGTGAACCCGGCCGCCCAGGCGGCGGGCGCGCCGATCTGCGGCACGCTGTGGTCGAGGGTCACCCGTCGATGACCGTCCAGCCAGATCCGCTCGACGCCCCCCGCCGCGTCGAGCCGGGCCCCAGCGGGACCGGTGGCGACCGTCTCCCACACCGCGCCGAGGGAGGACTTCTCGCTGTTCAGGGCGGCACCGCGAATCAACGGCAGGTCGCGGGTCAGCCGCGTGCCGGGCAGAGCGGCCGAGGCACGCTTGGCGGTACCCGTCGAGCCGTACTCCACCAGCAGCGGCAGGGTGTTGCGGTTGGCGTCGTCGTAACCTGCCTCGACCAGCCCGGTGACGTCGAAAAGTCGCCGGTCCACCCGACCGGAGCGCAGCAACGGCACCGCGTCCGTCGGCGTCACGGTGAGGCGGCCGCGCTCGCGCTGGACCAGGAACTGCACGTCCTCGCGGCCGGCGCCGGGCCGGACCGAGGCACCGGACGCGGTGACGGTGACCCGGTCACCGGTGATCAGCGTGACAGTGGTCGAGCGGTTGGTCGGGTGTCCACCCGGAGTGGACTGTTGGTCGGCGTCGCCCGGTGGGGCGGGCACGGCGGCCGTGGCTGAGGCGGGAGCCGGCGCGGAGAGCGCCAGCGCGAACACGAGGCCGAGAGCGGCCAATTTTCTTCCCTGGTGCAACGGATCCTCCTCGTCAAGCGTCTTGATGGATGGAGTCACATTGACAACCCAGAATTGCATACCGGGTATGTAAAATGAAGGCCAAAAAATGACGGACCCGCCACGAGCCGACGAACCGGGCCGGCATGATCGGGCGGTGACCTCCATGAAGGACAAGATGCTCGCCGGTGAGCCATACATCGCCGACGATCCCGAGATCATCGCCGACCTGGACCGGGCCGCCCGGCTGATGGAGCGCTTCAACACCAGTCCCGCGGCCGATCCGCAGGCCCGGATCGCGGCCCTGCGTGATCTCCTCGGCGAACTGGGCGAGGACACCTGGATCCGCCCACCGTTCTACTGCGACTACGGCTGGCAGATCCGGATCGGCCCGCGCAGCTTCGTCAACTACAACGCTGTCTTCCTCGACGTCGCTCGGATCACCCTCGGCGCGGACGTCCAGGTCGGCCCTAACGTGCAGCTACTCACCCCGACGCATCCGGTCGAGCCCGGCCCGCGACGGAACAAGTGGGAGGCGGCCAAGCCGATCACCATTGGCGACAACGTGTGGCTCGGCGGTGGCGCGATCGTGCTGGCCGGCGTGACGATCGGCGCGGACACCGTCGTCGGCGCGGGCGCTGTCGTCACCCGGGACCTGCCCGCCAACGTGGTGGCCGTCGGCAACCCGGCCCGGCCGGTCCGCGAACTCGGCTAGACCGTCGGCGGATCCGACAGGCGGACCACCAGGTCGGCCCGGTCGGCGGTGGGGGTGATCACGGCGGCGTTCGACTCGTCGCTGCCCAGCGCCCACGCCCGCGCCTGCTCCGGAGACCGACCGAACGCCTCGTGCCGGGCGGTCAGCCGGCGGTGCCGCACCTCGGCGTCCAGGTCGAGAAACCACGCCTCGTGCAGCAGCGGTCGGATCTCCTGCCAGGGGAAGTCCGGCAACAGCAGATAGTTGCCCTCGGTCACCACCAGCCGGACCGACGGCGCCACCTCGATCGCGCCGGCCACCGGCTCCTCGAGCTCCCGGCGGAACTCCGGCGCGAAGACCGACGTCGGCTCCAACCGGCGCAACCGGCGCAGCAGCGAGACGTACCCGTTGGCGTCGAAGGTGTCCACGGCGCCCTTGCGATCGGCGCGACCCAGGCGAACCAGTTGCGACTGCGCCAGGTGGAAGCCGTCCATCGGCACCAGGCAGGCGGCCGACCCGACCTCGGCGACGATCCGCTCCGCCAGTGTGGACTTCCCGGCACCCGGCGCGCCGGCGATGCCGAGCAGTTGTCGCGGGCCGGCCTCGGCGAGCACCAACGCCCGCGCCACCAACTCGTCGGCGGACAGCACCCGGGCCGGCGGCATCAGCCCAGAACCGGGTCGCTGATCGTGAACCGCGCCTGCACCGCCGCCTGCACAGTCTGCGGCTGCGGGTCCAACTCGAGCTCCGGCGGACCACCGCCCGCGCCACCGCCACCGGCGAAGGCCGCACGAGCGAACATCGGCCGGTCGGCGGGGCCCGCGTCGGCCAGCTCGATCAACGAGGTGACCCGGGCGCCCAGCGCCTCCGCGTACTCCCGGGCCCGCAGCAGCGCGTCGCTGATCGCGGCGTGCCGGGCCGCGCGATGGGCCGGGCTGTCCGGACGAAGCTCCCACCACGGGCCGGCGACCTCGACCTGGTCCTGGTCGGCGAGCCGGAGCATCAGCTCACCCAGCGCGGTGAAATCGGTGACAGTGACTGTGGTGGTGACACTGCCGTGCCAGGCGACCACCCGCTCACCCGAGCGCCGGGTCTCCGGCCGCACCCGCAGGTCGCCGGTCTCCCGCCGCGCCACCGTCGGCCCGGAACCGTCCAGCAGCACCCGGATCGCCGCGGCCCGCTCGGCCAACCGGGTCAGCGTCGCCTCCCGGTCCCGGTCGCGGGCTGTCGCGGTGACCGCGAACCGGGCCAGCTCGGGAGGCACCTCCCGGTACGCCTCGCCGCGCACCTGCACCACCGGACCGTCCACCGCCATGCCCCTCAGCCTAGTCAGCGACGGGGCGCCGCGCCGCGTAGGAGACGGTGTCCGCGTCGACGTGCAGGCCGGTCAGGTAGCCGCCGGCCACCCCCAGTTCGCGCAACCAGGACACCTCCCCGGCGTGGTCACCGCCGGCCGGGAACTGCCTGTCGTACGCGTCGAACCGCCGGTCGCGCAGCGCCACCCGGGAGGCCCGCGCCTCGTCGTAGCGTGCGGTGAGCGCCTGGGCGTCGTCGGCGCGCAGCGCGGCGGCCAGATCGTCCAGGAACGCGGTGACCTCGGCCAGCTCACGCAGCACCCGGTCCCGGTTGCCGAGCAGCATGTTGGCGGTCCGATCGGCAGGGGTTCCGGCGACCCGGGTGCCGTCGGAGAAACTACCGGCGGCGAGCGCGAGGATCGCGTCGCGCAGCGGTGCGCGTTGCACGGCGCCGGCCAGCGCGCCGGCGAGCAGGTGCGGCACGTGTGAGGCGAGCGCGGCGGCCGAGTCGTGCTCCGTGGCGGACATCGGCACCACCCGGGCCTCGAAGACCTCCACCAGCAGCTCGGCCAGCCAACGGAACGCGGTGGTGGCTGGCCCGGGTGCCGGACAGAGCACCCAGGCCGCGCCGGTGAGCAGGTCCGGTCGCGCGGCCGTCAAGCCCGCCCGGTCGGTGCCCGCCATCGGGTGTCCGGGCACGAACCGGTGCGTCAGCCCCTGCGCGGCGGCGAACGTCGCCACCTGCTCCTTGGTGCTACCGACGTCGGTCAGCACACAACGCTCATCGGTCATCGCCGCCACCTCGACCAGTGTCGCCGGCAGGGTGGGCAACGGCCCGCACAGGAAGACCACGTCGCGGTCGGTCACCGCTTCGACCAGGCGGTCGGGCGCGGGTACGCCCACCCGGCGGGTCTCCCGCCGGGTGGCCTCGTCCGGGTCCCACCCGACCACGTCGATGCCGGCGGCGACCATCCGGAGCAGCACCGAGCCACCGATCAGGCCGGTGCCGACTACCGCCGCCCGCACCCGCGCACCTGGCCTGTCCACCATGCTCGACCGCCCGGAGCCGCGATCAGGCGAGACGCGCCGCGACGCCGGCGATGTGCTCGTCGGACTCGGTCAGCGCGACCCGGACATGTTGCCCGGCCGTCGGGCCGTAGAAGACGCCGGCCGCGACCAGGATGCCGCGTCGGGCCAGCCAGTCGACCGTCTGCCAGCAGTCCTCGCCCCTGGTCAGCCAGAGGTACAGGCCCGCCTCGGAGTGCTCGACGGTGAACCCGGCACCGGTGAACGCCGCGGCGAGCACCTCCCGCCGGGCGCGGTAACGCTCCCGCTGCTCCTCGGCGTGTCGCTCGTCCTCCAGCGCGGCCACCATCGCCGCCTGCACCGGCGCGGGCACGATCATGCCGGCGTGCTTGCGGACCTTGAGCAGCTCGGCGACGAGCGCCGGGTCGCCGGCGACGAAGCCGGCCCGGTAGCCGGCGAGGTTGGACCGCTTGGAGAGCGAGTGCACGGCCAGCACCCCGGCATAGCTGCCCCCGCTCACCTGCGGAGACAACACCGAGACCGGGTCGGCCGACCAGCCCAGCGGCAGGTAGCACTCGTCGCTCGCGACCACAGCGCCACGTTCACGGGCCCAGTCGACAACCTTGCGCAGGTGCGCCGCGGGCAACACCCGGCCGGTCGGGTTACCGGGCGAGTTGACCCAGACCAACCGGACCCGCGGGGTCGGCCCGAGCGAGGTGAGCGAGTCGGTACGAACGACTGTGGCACCGGCCAGCCGGGCGCCGTCCTCGTAGGTGGGGTACGCGATCGACGGCACCACCACCACGTCACCCGGGCCGATGCCGAGCAGCGTGGGCAGCCAGGCCACCAGCTCCTTCGAGCCGATGGTCGGCAGCACACCGAGACCGTCGACGCCAGCGCCACAGGCTCGGGACACCCACGCCGCGATCGCGGCCCGCAGCGTCGGGGTGCCGGCGGTCAGCGGGTAACCGGGAGCATCGGACGCGTCAGCCAACGCCCGCCGGATCACCTCGGGCACCGGGTCGACCGGGGTACCCATGGAGAGGTTGATCAGGCCCTCCGGATGCGCCGCGGCCAACGTGGCCGCGGCGTCCAGGGTGTCCCAGGTGAACTCGGGCAGCCGCGACGAGACCGGCGCGGGCCGGTTCAGTGGCCCTCGCCGCGCGGCGGCTGCGCGGCGACGAAGGTGGCGTCCTTCTCCACCTTGCCGACCTTCGAGGCGCCACCGGGCGAGCCCAGGTCCTCGAAGAACTCGTAGTTCGCGCCGGTGTAGTCCTTCCACTGCTCCGGGACGTCGTCCTCGTAGAAGATCGCCTCCACGGGGCAGACGGGCTCACAGGCACCACAGTCGACGCACTCGTCGGGGTGGATGTAGAGCATCCGATTGCCCTCGTAAATGCAGTCGACCGGGCACTCCTCGATGCATGCCTTGTCGAGCACATCTACGCACGGCTCGGCGATGATGTAGGTCACCGGTCTTCTCCTCCGCAAGACTCGCCGCGATCTCCCGCGACGCTAAGAGCCTAGTATCTCGCCGGGGAGGGGGTCGATCGTGCTCCGACAGCAGGATGTGGGACACCGGATCGTGGTCCGCCGGATTGTGGGGATTCGCGAAGGCCGCCCGCAATTTTCCGATGCCCTCGGCGAGCTGGTAGAGCTGAGCGAGACTCATCTCACGCTGGCCACCGCTCAGGGGCCGCTTCGGGTGCCGGTGGCGCAGGTCCACCGCGCCAAGCGCGTTCCGCCGACCCGTCGGCCGACCGCCGCGGCGGTCGTGGCGCTGGAGCGGGCCGCCGACGAGGCCTGGCCGGCACCGACCCGGGGCCGACTCGGTGACTGGCTGCTCCGTTCGGCCGAGGGCTGGACCGGGCGCGCCAACTCGGCGCTGCCGATCGGCGACCCCGACCGACCGCTGGCCGCCGCTGTCGACGCGGTGGAGCGCTGGTACGCCGAGCTGGGGCAACCCGCGCTGATCAACACCCCGCTGCCCCTCGCCGCACCGGTCGGCGCCGAGTTGGACGCCCGCGGCTGGGGCACCCGCCCGCCGACGCTGGTGCAGACCGCGCCGCTGCCCCTGCCGGAGCCGACGCCCTCCACCGGCCGGGCCGACGGGTGGACCAGTGCGGTCGTCGAGCTGGCCACCGCGCCCAGCGACGAGTGGCTGGCCATCGCCGCCGGCCGCAAGGGCGGCCTGCCGGACGCCGCCCGGCACGTCCTCACCGCCGTGGACCAGGTCCGCTTCGCCCACGTGTACGTCGACAACGCCCTGGTGGCCGTCGGCCGTGGCACGGTGACCGGCCAGGGGCGCTGGTTGGGCCTCAGCCTGATCGAGGTCCTACCGGCGGCCCGCCGCCAGGGGTTGGCCCGCCGCGTGATCCACGAACTGGCCAGTTGGGGCGCGTCGGGCGGCGCGACGCACGCGTTCCTCCAGGTCGAGCAGCGCAACACGGCGGCGGTCGCGCTCTACCAGCGGCTCGGCCTCGTCACCCACCACACCTACCTGACCCGGGTCGCCCCGAACTGACCCGCGACGCGGCCGGGCAGTGCTTGACCAGGCTGGGCGGTGATCAGCGGCGGACGACGCGCCGGGGCTTGGCGGCCTTGACCTCGGCGTACCGCTTGAGCTGCTGAGAGCGGTAGTCACGGCCGAGCGCGGTGAGCACCAGATAGCCGATCAGCAACCCGGCGCCGGTGGCGAGCAGGTAGAGCCAGATCTGGGCGAAGAACGTCGCCGCGCCGCCGTCGAACGGGTTGTGACCGACCAGCAGGGGCCCGACCAGCACGGTCAGCAGCATCGCCACCGGCACCACGAGGGCCATGTCGGCGGCCCAGCCTGCCAGCGGCCGGCGACGACCCCAGCGGAAGGCGACCACGGCGAGGATCAGCCCGATCACCACGAACATCGCCAGCGACACCCGGTCGGCGGCGGTGTCGTCACCCTCGAAGCCGAACCGGATGATCAGTCGGGCGACCACGTTGACCGCGAAGAGTGCCGCCGCGAGCACCCCGATGTCACGCCACCGCTTGTCCATCGCCGGACCCTCCTGCCGTACGCCCCGTCGCGGGGTTCGCATCCCTGGCAGGAATATCTACCACCCTTTCCTGGGAGACGTCACCACCCGGCAGCAACCCAGAACCAGCCCGACGTCAGCTGCCGAGCATGGGCGGCTGTGGGGCGAGGATCTGCCGGAAGCCCATCACCGCGAAGGTCATCGCGCCGGCCACGATCATGGCCAGCCCGACCCAGTTGTCGCCGGCCAGCAACAGGTCACCCTCGTTGGTCCGGATGGCGGCGACCGCCATCAGCGCGAACCACGGCACCGCCGGCAACGCCACCGCCCAGCGACGGCCGACCGCCTCGTACGCGAACCAGCTCAGCACGATGTTGGCGCCGATGGCGAGGAGCACCGACACGCCGATCAGTTGCCCGCCGACGCGGAGCGTGGCGAGCAGCAGCTCCAGTACGCCGGTCAGCACACCGGCGAGGACCACGACGATCCCACCGACCAGCCGGACGCCCAGGTCCAGCAGTCGCGGCGGCGGCCCCGCCGGCGGCGGGGCTTCCTGGTCCTCCACGACCGTCATCGGTGCGGCCGGCACTGTCACCGGAGACCCGCCGCCGCGACCGGGGACCGGTCCGGGGCGGTCTCCGCGGGCAGGCCGGCGAAGAGGTCGTCCTCCCAGCCGTACGGCCCGGTGCCCGGGCCCTTCTCACCGACCGCGAGGGTGAAGAACTCCACGCCCATGAACTCGCCACCGAAGTTGCCGGCGATCGAGTAGAGCCACGAGGTGGCCGGGATCTGGGTGGCGTGCGCCCGCATCGCGGCCTCCTTGGCGGTGTGCTGGTCGGTGCCGTCGATCCGGGCGGCGATCTGAGCGTCCGGGGTGCCGAAGGGCAGGTCGGCGATGTCCTCGATGCCGCCGAACGGGTTGTCGGACGACTCGGCGAAATGCGTCATTCCGGCTTCCAGGACGCTGAGCGGCATGGCCGTCCAGTAGACCTTGAGCGGGGCGCAGCCCTCGGCGGTGGCCAACTCGACGGCGCGCATGGCCACCCGGTGCGCCTGGATGTGGTCGGGGTGGCCGTAGAAGCCGTTCGGGTCGTACGTGACGAGCACTTGCGGGCGTACCTCTCGCAGGATCTCCACGAGGTGCCCGGCGGCCTCGTCGAGGTCGGCCTGCCAGAAGGCCCGGGGGTGCTCGTTCGTCGCGAGCCCCATCATCCCGGAGTCGCGGTAGCGGCCGGCGCCACCGAGGAAACGGTGGTCGCTGACGCCGAGCGCGGCGCACGCGGCGGCCAGCTCGGCCACGCGGTACCCGCCGAGCTGGTCGGCCTCGGCGGCGGCGAGCTGCGCCAGCGCGGGCACGTGGATCTCGCCCTCCTCGCCGAGCGTGCAGGTCACCAGCGTGACGTGCGCGCCGTCCGCGGCGTAGTGGGCCATCGTCGAGCCGGTGCCGATCGACTCGTCGTCGGGGTGCGCGTGGACCAGCAGCAGGCGGCGGTCGGGCAGCATCGTCACGACGGTCACTCTAACTGGCAGTTCTTCCCCGGCCGACGCTGACGCGTCCGCCCAGGTCGGCCACATCACCCCCGCTCCCGCTCTACGATTTGGGCTGTGGACTTTCCGGAGCTGGCCGCCCGCACCCGCCGGTTCAGCCACGGCGCGCCGCGCGCTGTCTCGGTGGCTGAGGACGGCTCCCGGGTGATCTTTCTGCGCTCCGCCGGCCCCGAGGACCCGGCGGACGCGCTCTGGCTGTTGGACGTGGCCACCGGCGAGGAGCGGCTGGTCGCCGACCCGGCCACCCTGCTCGGCGAGGGCGGGGATGTCCGCTCCCTCTCCGCCGGTGAACGCGCGCTCCGCGAGCGGCTGCGGCTCAGTGCCGCCGGCATCGGCTCGTACGCGCTGGACGCGGCCGGCCGGGTTGCGGTGTTCGCGCTTGCCGGGCGGTTGTTCCGGGCCGATCTGGTGCACGGCGACGTGGTGGAGGTGGCGGCCGTCGGCCCGGTGTTGGACCCTCGTCCGGACCCGACCGGGCAGCGGCTGGCATACGTGACGGACGCGGCCGAGGACGTGCGCCGGGGTGAGCTGCGGGTGATCGACCCCGACGGCACCGACACCCTGCTGGCCGGCGAGGACGCCGGCGTGAGCTGGGGGTTGGCCGAGCACATCGCGGCGGAGGAGTTCGGCCGGTTCCGGGGGTACTGGTGGGCGCCCGACGGCCGGTCGGTGCTCGCCGCCCGGGTCGACGAGTCCCGCCTGGAGCGGTGGCACCTGCACGACCCGGCCGAGCCGGCGAGCCCCCCGACCGCCGTCGCGTACCCCCGGGCCGGCGGCCCCAACGCGGAGGTCAGCCTGCACCTGCTGGACCTGGACGACGGCTGGGTCGACGTGCACTGGGACCGGGAGACCTACCCGTACCTGACCGGGGTCAGCTGGGGTGAGGGCAGTCCGTTGATCACCGTGCTGCGCCGGTCGCAGCAGCACGGGCTGGTGCTGGCGGTGGACCCGCGCACGGGTGAGACGCAGGTGCACGCCGAGCTGGCCGATCCACGCTGGGTCGAGCCGATCGCCGGCACCCCCGCCCACCTGCCGGACGGCCGGGTGCTGGTCGGCGGGGAGTTGGCCCACGACGGGTACGACGCCCGGTGTCTCTTCGCGGACGGCACCCTGCTCACCCCGCCGTCGCTGTACGTACGACGGGTGGTGGGTCGGCTTCCGGCCGCCACCGGCCCGGCCGACCTGCTGGTGGAGGCGAGCGACGGCGAGCCGAGCGAGCGGCACCTGTTCCGGGTCCGCACCACCATCGGCGGTGGGGTGGACGCGCGCCGACTCACCACCGATTCCGGCTGGTACACCGCCGCGGTGGGCGGGGACGTGCTGGCCGTCGGCGTCGCGTCGCTGGACCACGCCGGAGTGCGCTGGACGGTGCGCCGCGGCGATCAGGAGATCGCCGCGCTGCGCTCGTTCGCCGCCACCCCGCCGTACTCTCCGCTGCCACTGCTGGAACGGGTGACCGACCGGCGGCTGCCGGCGGCGGTGCTCTACCCCGACAACCACGTGACGGGTCGGCGGCTGCCGGTGCTGCTGGACATCTACGGCGGCCCGGGGCACCAGGAGGTCGTGGCGGCGCGGGCCGCGTGGCTGGAGCGGCAGTGGTGGGCCGACGCCGGGTTCGCTGTGGTCACCATCGACAACCGGGGTACGCCGGGCGTGGCGCCGTCGTTCGAGAAGGCGATCCACCGGCGGGTCGCCGACGTGATCCTGACCGACCAGATCGACGCGCTCACCGCGCTCGCCGGCAAGCACCCGGACCTGGACCTGGGGCGGGTCGGGGTGCGTGGTTGGTCGTTCGGCGGGTGGCTGGCCGGCTTGGCGGTGCTGCGCCACCCGGAGCTGTTCCGGTGCGGGATCGCGGGCGCCCCGGTGACCGACTGGGCGCTGTACGACACCGCGTACACCGAGCGTTATCTGGGGTTGCCGGAGGACGGCCAGGACATCTACGCGCACCACTCGCTCGTCGAGTTGGCCGCCGAGCCGGTCACCAGCCCGGACCAGGCCCGGCCGTTGCTGCTGGTGCACGGCATGGCGGACGACAACGTGGTGGCCGCACACACGCTCCGGCTCTCCGCTGCCCTGCTGAGCACCGGCCGGCCGCACGCCGTGCTGCCGCTGACCGGGGCCACCCACATGGCCGCGAACGGCACCGCCGAGCGGCTACTCCCCCTGGAGCTCGACTTCCTCCGTACCCACCTGCTGTAAGCGGCATTCGATAAGTGGGTTCGGCACACCGAGCCCCCTGCCGAATGCCATGCTGGCCGAAGCGGCACCCGGCGGCGTGGGTTACCCCGGCGATACACCGCTTTCCCTTGTGCCGAAAGGACTCCAGGATGGTTGGCATCGCGCAGAAACCCTCGGTCGCCGCCGTCCAGGAAGGCGAACTTCCGGTCACGCACTTCCGCACGGCGACAGTGAACGGGATCGACATCTTCTACCGCGAAGCCGGACCGGCCGACGGGCCCGCAGTCCTGCTCCTGCACGGATTCCCCACGTCGTCCGCGCAGTTCCGGCACCTGATCCCCCTGCTCGCGGACCGCTACCGGGTGATCGCGCCGGACTTCCCGGGTTTCGGCCACAGCGCCAGCCCGGACCGGTCGACGTTCGACTACACGTTCGCCAACTTCGCCGACCTGATGGACGGCCTGCTCAGCCAGCTCGGCGTGGATCAGTACGCGCTCTACTGCTTCGACTACGGGGCACCGACCGGTTTCCGGATGGCTCTCAAGGGGCCAGAGCGGATCAGCGCGCTCATCGTGCAGAACGGCAACGCGTACGAAGAGGGCCTGAGCCCGTTCTGGGATCCGATCAAGGCCTACTGGGCGGAGAAGACCGACGAGCACCGCCAGGCCATCGCGTTCATCCTCAAGCCCGAAACGGTGAAGTTGCAGTACACGCAGGGGGTGCAGGACCTCACCCGGCTCGACCCCGACATGTGGATCCACGACGACGCGCAGCTCGCCCGCCCCGGCAACGCGGACATTCAACTGGATCTGTTCTACGACTACGGCAGCAACGTCACGTTGTACCCGGAATTCCACGCCTTCTTCCGCGACCACCAGCCACCGACGCTGATCATCTGGGGCCAGAACGACTCCATCTTCCCGCCCGATGGTGCCCACCCCTATCGGCGCGACCTGCCGTCGGCCGAGTTTCATCTGCTCGACACCGGCCACTTCCTGCTGGAAGACAAGCTCGACGTGGCTGCGCCGATGATCCACGATTTCCTGGACCGCTCCATCGGCCGTTCCTGACCGCAAACACCGCTCGGCCAGTCCGCCCGCACCCCGCGCCCCGCACTCTCACACCCCGCGCCCCCAAGATCGCGCTCGATCCAGGATCTAGTGGTATCCCGGCGCAAGGTGGCCACTCGATCCAGGATCGAGCG
This sequence comes from Micromonospora hortensis, assembly GCF_022230935.1. Lineage (NCBI taxonomy): Bacteria > Bacillati > Actinomycetota > Actinomycetes > Micromonosporales > Micromonosporaceae > Micromonospora > Micromonospora hortensis. Next base: position 8,371 of record NZ_JAKKFE010000038.1, on the reverse strand, counting down.
TGACCTTGGCGCGATCCCGCCTCACGATGCCGTTCCGCCACACCCGAATACGGCCCGAGCGCAACAAGGCCGCCCACGAGCGGCTGGCCCGAGGCGGCGTGCGCGGCGGCGTGGTGATCGTCCCCTGATCCGCCGCCGCGAAAGCTCGATGAGGGGCTTGTATCTCAAGCCGCTCGAGATCGCATAGTGGGTGCCGTGGACAGAGACGAGCTGTACGCCATCGGAGATGTCGCCCGGCGGACCGGCCTGAGCGTCAGCGCCGTCCGGTACTACGCGGACGCCGGTGTCGTCACGCCGGCCGCCAGCACCCCGGCCGGCCACCGCCTGTACGACGTGTCGGCCATTGCCCGGCTGGAACTGGTCCGGACGTTACGGGAACTCGACGCCGGCCTGGACGAGATCCGGCGGGTGCTGGCCGGCGAGGCGACGCTGCGCGAGCTGGCCGCCACCCACCTGGCAGTGCTGGAACGGCAGGAGGCACGGCTGCGCAGCCGGCGCGCGGTGCTGTCGGCCATCCTGCGGCAGGACTCCACTGCCGAGCAGGTCACGCTGATGCACAGACTGGTCGGCCTGTCGGACGAGGAACGCGACCGGCTGATCGACGAGTTCTGGACCGAGGTGTCCGCCGGCTGGGAGCCGCCGGAGCGGATGGTCGAGTGGTGGCGGGCGGCCCGACCGGAGCTGCCCGACCATCCCACAGCAGCCCAGTTGGAGGCGTGGATCGAGCTGGCCGAGCTGGTCCGGGACACCGAGGTCCGGCAGGCCGTACGCCGTGAGCTGCACGAGGCGTGCACCACCGGGGCCGGGCCGCTGATGACCTCGTCGCCGATGCTGGACGCCCTGGAGGAGGGCGCGGCGATCGGTCAGCCGGTGATGGACGCGGCGCGCGAGCAGGTGCCGCCGGGCTCGCCCCGGGGCCGGGAGATCGCCGACCAGTGGATCGGGTGGCTGACCGGCATCTTCGCGACGCCGGACAGCCCCGGGATCCCGGACACGCCCGAGTTCCGGATCCAGGCGGCCGACCAGATGCGCAAGGGCGCGGAGTGGGACCGCACGCCGCCGGAGCAGGAGGGACCGTTCGACAGGTACATGGAGTTGGTAAGCACGGTGAACGACGCGCCGCCGGAACGGTTCCCGTACGAGTGGCTGGCCGACGCGCTGCGCGCGTCCGCCGTACCGGCGTCCTGATCGCCGATCCGCGACCCGGCACGTATGTCCGTGCCGCCGCCAGCGCCGAGGCTGGAACGCATGACAACGTGGTGGATCTCGACGGGGTGCGCGATGAGCCTCACCGGGAGCGCACCCTCCAGCGTGCGCCTCGGCTGGCACCCATGTCGATGTGCTGTTGAGCCGTATACCTCAGAGGTATGAATATGACTTTGAGGTATACCGCTCAACACCGAATCCGCCCGGACGGAGGTGACGGACGGTCACCGCCGGCCCTCGAGGAACTGGGTGGTGGCTTCGATGAGCAGACTGCGGGTGCCAGGTTCGGAGCCGCTGTGGCCCGCGTCCTCCACGATGTGGAACTTCGCCTCAGGCCAGACCCGATGCAGGTCCCAGGCTTGGCTCGGCGGCGTCTTGATGTCGTAACGGCCGTTCACGATGACCGTCGGGATGTGTCGAATGCGGTCGACGCCCGCCAGGAGACCTTCCGGCGGGAGGAAGCCGCCGTTGCTGATGTAGTGGTGTGTGATGCGGGCGAACGCCAGCAGGCTGGTGTCGTCGATGGCGGGCGGCGTCATCGGCAGCAGGGTGTTGGCCGAGAGCTCCCAGCCCATCCAGGCGCGAGCCGCCGGGCCGTGGACCGCGGGGTCGGGGTCGGAGATGCGGCGGCCATAGGCGCCGACTAGGTCGTCCTGTTCCGTCACGGGGATCGCAGCACGAAACGCCGCCCACTCGGCGGGGAACAGGTGCGCCGCGCCCGCCGGGGTGAAGGCCCATGCCTCGTCTGACCTGCGAACCAGCCACACGCCACGAAGCACGAGTTCGGTGACCCGTTTGGGATGGGCCTGCGCGTAGGCCAGGCCGAGGGTGCTGCCCCAACTGCCGCCGAAGACGAGCCAACGCTCGATCCCCAGGTGATCGCGTAGCCGCTCGATGTCCGCCACCAGGTGCGGGGTGGTGTTGTGTTCCAGTGACGTCTTCGGGTCGCCCGCGAAGGGCCGGCTGCGACCGCAGTTTCGCTGGTCGAACAGCACGATCCGGTAGCCGGACGGGTCGAAGTACCGCCGATTGTCCGGGAGCAGGCCACCGCCGGGGCCGCCGTGCAGGAACACAGCGGGTTTGCCGCCGGGGTTCCCGCACAGTTCCCAGTAGAGCTCATTACCGTGGCCGACGCTGAGCATCCCGGAGTCGTACGGCTCGATGGGCGGATACCAGTCCATGACAGAAGGGTCCCCTCCCGACGGCGCTGTCGGGAGGGGACCCTCCTGGTCTGCGGTGTGACTTACGGCTTGACGTGCGCGTTCACGAACGACGGGTAGCCGAAGACGCTGGAGATGAACACCCCGCCCGCCTTGGACCCGTGCACGTTGTAGGCCACGTCGACGAAGAGCGGCACCACCGGCGCGTGCTCCTTCATGATCCGCTCGTCGAGCTTGGCCCACTCCGGGCCCTGCTCGGCTGCGGGAAGCGCCGAGATGCGATCCATCTCGGTGTTGATCGCCGGGTCGTTGAAGTAGGCCTGGTTGCTGTTGCCCTCGGCCTTGATGGTGCGGCCGTCGTAGAGCACCGGCAGGATCGAGGCTCCGCTCGGCCAGTCAGCCGCCCAGTTGCCGATGTACAGGTCCCAGGGGTTGTTCTTCTTCTTGATCTCGTCGAGCTTCGCGTCGTCGGAGATGTTCCGCAGCGTGATCTTGAAGCCGGCCCGCTCCAGGTTGGCCTTGAGCTGGGCGCCCTGCTGCTGCTCGGTGGAGTTGTCGGCGACGCCGAGGACCAGCTCCGGAGTCTTTCCGCCGAGCAACTCCTTGGCCTTGTCGACGTTGCCGTTGGCGCCCGCCGGGTACGCGTCGTACGCCTTGTAGCCGATGGTGGCCGGCGGCATCAGCGTGGTCAGCGGCGCGGCGACGGTCTGCCCGCCCATCGCCTTGATGAAGCCCTCGCGGTCGATGGCGTAGTTGAGCGCCTGACGGACCTTCAGGTCGGTGACCCGCTGGTTGTTGATCACGAGCTGGTTGGCGCTCGGGGTCGGGGAGAGGATGCTGCGCGACTTGAGCGTGGCGTCCCCGGCCACCTTGGCGACCAGCGAGGCGGGCACTGTGTTGAAGGCGAGCGCGCTCTGGTCGGCGCCGTTGTCGGCGATCACCCGGTTGTTGGCGGCGTCCGCGGTCGGGCCGAAGCTCCAGACGAACTGGTCCGGGTACTGGTGCCGGACCGGGTCGGTGTTCGGGTCCCAGTTGGTGTTGCGGTCCAGGGTGATCTGCACGCCGACCTGGTTCTTGGCGACCTTGTACGGGCCGGACGAGAACGGCTGCTTGTCCAGGTCGACGCCGGTGTCCTTGTCGGCCGGCAGCGGCGCGGTGGTCGGCAGCGAGACCGCGAACGGCAGGTCACAGCGGGGCTTGGCGAACTCGAAGCGCAGCGTCTTGGCGTCCGGCGTGCTCAGACCGGGCGGCAGCGACGTCTTGTTCTTCTTGAAGTCCCACTTGGTGTCGAACTGTGGGGTGTCGGCCAGCCACTCCTGGATGTAGGTCGGGCCGCCGGACAGGTCCGGGTCGAAGGACCGGGCGATGCCGTACGCGATCTCCTTGGAGGTGATCGGTCGACCGTCCTCGAACTTCACCCCGTCCTTGACGGTGAATTCCCAGACCTTGCAGTCGTTGTTGACGTTCTTGCCCGGCGTCTCGGCCAGGTCGCCCACCAGCACCAGGCCACCCTTGCCGTCGTCCTTCCAGGTGGTCAGGTAGCGGGCGAAGAGCGGGTTGGCCATCAGACCGGCGAACGAGTACGTCCGCTGCGGGTCGAGGTGGGAGATCGGCGACTCCCGGATGATGGTGAAGGTGCCACCCTTCGCGGCGCCGCTCACCTCGGCCGCCGGCCCCTGCGAGTCCTTGGGGTCGGTAGCGATGACCCCGGTCTGCTGCCGTTCGGTGTCGACAGTGGTGCCCTCGCCCGTGTTCTTCGAGCACGCACCCAATGCCACAACCAGTGCGATCGCGCCGCCTGCGGCAACCGCCACGCGTGGTCTCATGAAGTACCCCCTCCACCCATGTGCCGTGCGATTTCGTCGGGGCGAGAACCGCCGACGTCCCGAGGATCGTAAGGAAGAAAACCTACGAGTTGTGTAACAGTTGTCGATAAATTTCGCCACAGCCCAGCGGCCGGTCACACGCTGGACCTTGACAGGTCAGCGCAGCCGCACCCGGGGGTCGATGGCCGCGTAGAGCAGGTCCACCAGCACGTTCGCCACCACCACGAAGACGGCGGCGATCAGCACTGTGGCCATGATTGTCGGCAGGTCGCCCGAGCGCACCGCGTCCACCGCCGTACGCCCCAACCCCTGGATGCCGAACGTCGTCTCGGTGATCACCGTCCCGCCCAGCGCCCCGCCCACGTCTAACCCGGCGATGGTCACCACCGGAGTGATCGCCGCGCGCAGCGCGTGTCGCCCGTAGACCTTGGGTTTGGCCAGGCCCTTGGCCCGCGCGGTCCGGACGAAGTCCTCCGACAACGTCTCCAACATCTGGGCCCGCGACAACCGGGCGTAGATGGCCGAGAAGAGGAAGGCCAGCGCCACCCAGGCGAGCACCAGCCCACTGGCCCACTTCGCCGGATTGTCGAAGAGGGACGTATAGCTCGGCACCGGCAGCAGCCGCAGGTTGTAGACGAACACCAGCAGCAGCACCGCACCCACGAAGTACAGCTGCAACGACGCGCCGGTCAGCGAGAAGCCGATCGCCAGCCGGTCCAGCCAGGTACCCCGACGCAGCGCGGACACCATGCCGAGCCCCACGCCGAGCAGCAACCAGAGGATGGCCGCCGGGATCACGATGCTCAGCGTCACCGGCAGCACCCGGGCGATGGTGTCCGAGACGGCCTCGTTGGTGACGTACGACCAGCCCAGGCAGGGCGCGTCGCACCGGCCACCCTGGGCGCTGCCCAGGTCCCGACCGGTCACGATGCCCTTCATGTAGCCGGCGTACTGGCTGATCAGCGGGTCGTTCAGGCCCAGGTCGTCGCGGACCCGCTCCAGCCGCTCCGGGTTGCAGTTCTTGGAGCAGATGCTGCTGACCGGGTCGCGCGGCAGGGCGAAGAACATCAGGAAGGTCAACACGCTCACCGCGAACAGGGTCAGCGTGGCGGAGAAGAGTCGCTTGAGCAGAAACCGCGCCATGATTTTGACCCCTACCGGGACGACTTCGGGTCGAGCGCGTCCCGCAACGCGTCGCCGAAGAGGTTGAAGGCGAACACCAGCGCGAAGATCGTGATGCCCGGGAAGAACACGTACGCCGGGTCGGTCTGGAGGAAGTCCAGACTGCGGTAGATCATTCGGCCGAAGCTGGGCGTCTCGTCGCTGAGGCCGACGCCGATGAACGACAGCGCCGCCTCGCTGGTGATGAATTGCGGCACCGCCAGGGAGAACGACACCAGGATCGGCGCCCAGATGTTCGGCAGCAGTTGCCGGAAGATGATGTGCCCCAGCCCGGCGCCACTGGCCTTGGCCGCCTCCACGAACTCCCGCTCGCGCAGAGCGATCACCTGCCCCCGGACCAGGCGGGCCGTGCTGGTCCAGCCGAAGATGGCGAAGACGGCGATCAGCACCCCCACCCCGAAGGCGGACGACACCTGCCCCCGCTCACCGTAGAAGCGCAGCGTGATGGTGGGTGTGAGCGCCAGCGCGATGATCAGGAATGGCATGGCCAGGGTCAGGTCGGTGATCCAGTTGATCACCGCGTCGAGCCAGCCGCCGAGGTAACCGGCGAGCGCGCCCAGCACGATCCCGATCGTCGCGGTGATCAGAGCCGCCGCGAACGCGATGAACAGCGAGGTCCGCAGCCCGTAGATCAGCCGGATGAAGATGTCCCGGCCCAGCCCCGGCTCCAGACCGAACCAGTGCTCGCCGCTGACCCCGCCGGCGTACCCCAGCGGCATGCCGAAGCCGTCCAGCATGTTCTGGAACTGCTCCCGCGGGCCGATCCCGTAGACCATCTCGATCAGCGGGGCAGCCAACCCCAACAGCATGAAGAACACCAGGAGTACGCCGCTGACCATCGCCGTCCGGTCACGGCGCAGCCGCAGCCAGGCGAGCTGACCGGGTGAGCGTCCGACGACGCCCTTGGTCGCGGCTCCGCCCTCGTCGCCACCGGACTCGATCTCGGCCAGCGCGACACCCTCCACCGGGGACAGGCTCACGACGACACCTCCTCGACCGCCGCAGTCGACTCCGCCGACCCCGGACTCGTGCTGGCCGCCTCCCCTTCGGGACTCGCGCTGGCCGCTTCCCCTTCGGGGAAGTGACACGCGGTGGCCTGCGAACCGCCGTCGCGCGGAATCAACGCGGGCTCCTCGGTAGCGCAGATGTCCTGCGCCTTCCAGCAGCGGGTACGGAACCGGCAGCCCGACGGCGGGTCCAGCGGGGTGGGCACGTCACCGGTCAGACGGATCCGCCCCGCCGGGCCGAGCTGGGTGACGTCCGGGATCGCCGAGAGCAACGCCCGGGTGTACGGGTGCTGCGGGCGCTCGTAGATGTCCGCCCGGTCGCCGATCTCCACGATCCGACCCAGGTACATGACAGCGACCCGCTGGCAGAAGTGCCGGACCACGGCCAGGTCGTGCGCGATGAACACGAAGGCCAGGCCAAGCTCCCGTTGCAGGTCGCGCAGCAGGTTGACGACCTGCGCCTGGATCGAGACGTCCAGCGCGCTCACCGGCTCGTCCGCGACGATCAGCTTCGGCCGCAGGGCCAACGCGCGGGCGATGCCGATGCGCTGACGCTGACCACCCGAGAACTCGTGCGGGTACCTGTTGTAGTGCTCCGGGTTCAGCCCGACCAGCTCCAGCAACTCCTGCACGCGGGCCTTGATCCCACCCTGCGGCTTGATCCCGTTGACCTGTAGCGGCATCGCCACGATCCGGCCCACAGTGTGCCGAGGGTTCAGCGAGGCGTACGGGTCCTGGAAGATGATCTGGAATTCCTGGCGCAGCGGGCGCAACTCCCGGCGGCCGGCGTGCGTGATGTCCCGCCCGTCGAACTCGATGCTGCCGCTCGTCGGCTCCAGCAGCCGCACCAGCATCCGACCGGTGGTGGTCTTGCCGCAGCCCGACTCCCCCACCAGGCCGAGCGTCTCGCCCGGGCGCACGTCGAAGTCGAGCCCGTCGACCGCTCGCACCAGGCCGGCGGCGCGCAGCCCCTGGCGTACCGGGAAGTGCTTGCTCAGGCCGCGTACCCGAAGCAGTGGTTCCTCGGTCATCTCCACGGTCCTCCGTTCGGGACTGCGGTACTCCGCTGCGCTGCGTTCCTCGCCCTCACACAGCCACCCCCACTCGTGCGACGTCCTCGGCGTAGAACGTGGCGCGTTCCTCGGCGCTCAGGTGACAGGCGACGAGGTGGCCGTTCGAATCGCCCTCCCCCGCCGGGCGCAGCTCGGGCACCTCGGTGCGGGAGCGGCTGCCGGCGCGGTCCGCGTACCGGCAGCGGGGGTGGAACGCGCAGCCCGACGGCAGGTTGATCAGGCTGGGCGGGTTGCCGGGAATGGGCACCAGGTCCGCGTCCGCGTCGCCGTGCAGCGACGGCACGCTGGAGAGCAACCCCCAGGTGTACGGATGCTGCGGCGCCCGGAGCACCTGCTCGACGCTGCCCCGCTCGACGGCCCGCCCGCCGTACATGACCAGCACGTCGTCGGCGACCTGGCCGACCACGCCAAGGTCGTGGGTGATCAGGATGATCGCCGAGTGGAACTCGGCCTGCAGGTCGGCGAGCAGGTCCAGGATCTGCGCCTGCACCGTGACGTCCAACGCGGTGGTCGGCTCGTCGGCGATCAGCAGCGCCGGGTCGTTGACCAGGGACATCGCGATCATCGCCCGCTGGCGCATGCCGCCGGAGAATTCGTGCGGGTACTGCTCGAAGCGGCGCGCCGGCTGCGGAATGCCGACCCGGTCCAGCATGTCGACCGCCCGCTGACGGGCCTCGCGCCGGTTGGCCTTCGGGTGGTGCACCCGGTACGCCTCGGCGATCTGCCGGCCCACCGTGTAGTACGGGTGCAGCGCCGACAGTGGATCCTGGAAGATCATCGCCATGTCCCGGCCACGCAGTCGGCGTACCTCATCGTCCGCGAGGCCGACCACCTGCCGGCCACCCACGGAGATCTCCCCGCTGACGGTGGTCCGTTTCGGGTCGTGCAGGCCGAGAATCGCCAGCGAGGTGACGCTC
>NZ_JAKKFE010000037.1:0-57248 GCF_022230935.1 Micromonospora hortensis | reverse complement strand
CGCCTAGGCTGGCGCCCCCCCCAACCGCGCGGGACCCGCCCCCGCGGCCCCCCCCCCGCGGCCGGCGTCTCGCCCCGCCCAGGGCGCCCCCGCCCACGCGGCCCCCCCGGGCCCGCCCCCCCCCCGGGGGGCCCCCCTCGTCTGGTGGGGGCCCCCCCCCCCCCCGCGCCCCCCCCCCCCCCCCCCCCGCTGTACAAGAGCTTTTCGGCGACGCGGGGCCCCCTTCTGGCGCAAACCCCTTTAGCCCCCGCGGGGGGGGCCCCCCGGGGGGGGGGGGGGGGGGAAATCCGTTGGCCCACGCGCCGCACACCGGTGACCATCGGAGCGTGGATCAGCATTCGAGCGACATCGTCGACTACTACACGCAGCGCTATCGCGAGGACCAGCGGCTCAGCGCCCGCCCGCAGGCGCGACTGGAGTGGATCCGCACGACGCAGCTCCTGCGGGATCTCCTGCCCGGGCCGAGCGCCCGGGTGCTGGACATCGGTGGAGGCACCGGCGAGTACGCGCGGGCCCTCGCCGTCGCCGGCTACCACGTTCGCCTCGTCGACCTGGTGCCGAGCCACGTCGCGCAGGCCCGCGACGGGCACCCTCCGGTCGACGCGCAGGTGGGCGACGCGCGTGCGCTCCCCGACCCCGACGGTGAGTATGACGCCGCGCTGCTGCTGGGCCCGCTCTACCACCTGGTACGCCGCGCCGACCGGCTCCAGGCCCTCCGCGAGGCGGTCCGGGTCACCCGCCCCGGCGGTCTCGTCGTGGCCGCCGTCATCTCCCGCTTCGCCGGCCCGTTGGACTTCGCGGCCACCGGACGGCTCGACGAGAGGCTGCTCGACGAGGCCAGGGCGCTGCTGAGCGACGGCGTCAACGATGCGCGGATCGGGTTCACCCACGCCTACTTCCACCGAGTCGAGGAGATCACCGACGAGTGCGCGGCCGCGGGGCTGACCGATGTCGTCGTCCACGGGGTGGAGGGTCCGGCCTGGACGGCGGCGGAGGCGGCGGCGAACGGGCCCGCGCAGGACGCGGTCTTCGCCGCGGCGTTGGACCTCGCCCGGCTCTACAGCAGCGAGCCGGCGCTGATCAGTGCCAGCGCCCATCTCCTGGCCATCGGGCGCGTTCCGGTGCGGTAGCGGGTCAGGTGGTCAGCCGGCGGATGAGTTTGCGCATGCCGGCCTGCCAGCCGTCCGGGTCCTCGGCGCGGCGGCGCGCGTAGTCGGCGACCTCGGGGTGCGGCAGGATCAGGAAGCGTTCCTCGGCCAGCCCGGCGATGGCCGCGTCGGCGACCTGGTCCGGGGTGAGCACCGCACCGGACGCGGCGACCACCCGGGCGCCGAGGTGACCGTCGGCGAGCCCGTCGGCGAGCATCGGGGTGTCCACCCCCTGCGGGCAGAGCGCGCTGACCCGGATGCCCCGGTCCCGGTAGGTGATGGCCAACCACTCGGCGAACCCCACCGAGGCGTGCTTCGTGGCTGTGTACGCGGCGTCGCCCACAGCGGTCAGCACACCGGCCGCGGAGCAGGTGTGCAGCAGGTGCCCGCCGCCCCGGGCCAGCATTCCGGGCAGCACCGCGCGGGCCGAGTAGACGTGGGCCAGCACGTTGACCCGCCAGGAGCGGTCCCAGCCGGCGTCGTCGACCTCCACTCCCCCGCCGGTGGTCACCCCCGCGTTGGCGCAGAACAGGTCGATCCGGCCGTACCGCTGCTCGGTGTCGGCGACCAGCGCGCGGACCTGCTCCTCGTCGGTGACGTCGAGGGCGCGGGCGTGCGCGACCGGGCCGATGCTCTCGGCCACCGCGCGGGCCGCGTCGGCGTCCAGGTCGGCGACCACCACTGCGGCGGCTCCCTCGGCGGCGAACCGGCGCGACAGCGCCGCGCCGATGCCGCCGGCCCCGCCGGTGACCACCACGATCCGGTCGGTGAGGTTCACGCGGACGCTCCTAGGGAGTCGGCGCCCAACTGGGCGATGAGGCTGAGCCACGCGGCCGCGCCGCCGGCGGCGAGCTCCGGGGTGGGCAGCAGCGCCATGATCGGTACGTCGACACCGGCGTCGGCGTAGCGACGCACCTCGGCGCTGCACCGCTCCGGTGAGCCGTGCAGCACCAGCGCGTCGACCACCTCGTCGGGCACCGCCGCGCTGGCCCCACGCCGGTCACCGGCGGCCCAGGCCGCCCACATGGGCGCGAGCGTCTCGTCGCGGCCGAGCCAACGGTGGAACTCGGCGTACGCCGGGACGGTGAGGTAGCTGGTGATGAGCCGGCGGCCCAGCGCCCGGGCGTACGCGGCGTCCTCGGTGGGGCAGACGAAGATCCGCGCGGCGACCTCGAAGCCGGTGCGGCGCTCGCCCAGCTCGGCCAGGGCGCGCGGCACGTCGTCGGCGCTGAGCCAGTTGAGGATGACCCCGTCGGCTTCCGCGCCGGCCAGCCGGAGCATCCCGGGGCGCAGCGCGGCGAGCAGGATCGGTGGCGGCACCGCCGGCGGTTGTTCCAGCGTGAACCGGCGGATCGTAAACGTGTCGTAGGCCTCGTCGACGGTCTCGCCGGCCAGCGCGGCGCGCAGGAAGCGCAGCACGTCGCGGGTGCGGCGGAACGGCTCGTCGAACGGCACCGCGTTCCAGTCCCGGACCAGCACGGGGGAGGACGCGCCGATGCCGAGCGAGAACCGGCCCGGCGCGGCCTCGGCCAGCGCCGCCGCGCTCATCGCCAGCAACCCGGGGCCCCGGGTGAAGACCGGTGTGATCGCGGTACCGAGCCGCAGCCCCGGTTGCCAGGCAGCGGCGAGCGCCAGCGGGGTGAACGCGTCGGTTCCGGCGACCTCGGACGACCAGACGTCGGTGAACCCGGCCCGGTCGAGGGCCGCGTAGGCCGCGTCGTGCTGCGCCAGCGCGATTCCGCCCAGCGGCACCGTCATGCCCCATCGATTCGTCACCGGTCGATCGTGCCCGTTGACGCGGGCCCGAGCAAGATCCCCGGGTTGGGCAGAATCGCCGGTTTCCGGCCGTGCGCGCCGGTGGAAAGTGCTACCACTTCGAGGTGGACCGGACCGACGGCGCAGGCCGCTGACCATGGCTTCCAGGGCAGCGGGACACCTGGAGCCGGTCCCGGCGGCGGCCACGCCCGGTCGGGCGACGTTCTTGGAACTCTTCTTCGACCTGGTGTACGTCTTCGCGCTCACCCGGATCTCGGCGCGCGCGTTCGAGGATCTGACTCAGGTTCCGGGCCGGGAGCACGGTTGGGGGACGGTCACCGGCGGCGGCAAGACACTGCTGTTGCTGCTGGCGCTCTGGGCGGTCTGGCAGGGCACCGCGTGGACGACCAGCCGGTACGACCCGTACCGGGTGCCGTTGCAGACCGTGGTGATCACCGCGTTGGTGTGCAGCATGGTGATGGGGGTGGCGGTCCCCCGGGCGTTCAGCGAGACCGCGCTGATGTTCGCGGTGGCGTACGTCATCGCGCAAGTGACCCGGCCACTGATCCTGTCGCTCGCGCTCGGAGCGCACCCGTACCGCCGGTTGAAGGTGCGCATGGCGGTGATCTTCGCCGTCAGCGGGGTGCTCTGGATCAGCGGCGCGATGCTGAGCACCAACGCGCAGGTGCTGCTCTGGTCGGCGGCGCTGGCCTTCGAGTACCTGGCCGCCCGCTGTGGTTGGCCGGTGCCCGGCCTGGGCCGTTCGACGATCTCCAAGTGGGAGATCGCCGGGGAACACCTGGCCGAGCGGTACCAGCAGTTCTTCCTCGTCGCGCTGGGCGAGACGATCCTGGTGGCGGGTTTCGCGTACAGCGCAGGCCCGTTCGAGTCGGGGCACGTGTGGGCGTTCGGCCTGGCGCTGGCCACCTCGATCATGCTGTGGCGCATCTACGTGCAGCGGGCCGGGCGGATCCTGGGTGAGGCGGTGATGAAGGCCCGTCACCCCGCCACCATCGGCCGGTCGGCGGCCGACACCCACCTGCTGATGGTGATCGGTCTCGCCGCCACCGCGATCGGCTACGAGCTGATCATCAATCATCCGCTGGAGCGGATCCCGGGGGCGTGGCTGGCCATGGTGCTCGGCGGACCGGCCCTGTTCCTGGCCGGGCGGGCCCGCCTGGAGTACGAGGTGTTCGGGCGGGTCTCCCCGTCCCGGTGGATCGCCGTCACGGTGCTGGTGGCGTCGTCGGTGCCGTTGCTGTACCTGCCCGGTGTGATCGCGACCGCGGTCGGGGTGGTGGTGCTGGCCGCGGTCGCGGTTGCCGACGCCCGGCGGGCCCACGGCGCCCCACCGGAGGCCGCCGCCCCACCGTTCTGAGCCTCGCGCGTCGATGTCACGTCGGCGTGGACAGTTACCCTCGGCCGGTGACCTTCTCGCTCGTCGCCCGCTCCGCCGACGGCCGCCTGCACGGTGTGGCCGTCGCCAGCAAGTTCCTCGCCGCCGGGGCGTTGGTGCCGGCCGCCGCCGCCGAGGTGGGCGCGCTGGCCACCCAGGCGCACGTCAACCTCGCCTACCGCCCGCAGGGCCTCACCCTGCTGCGCACCGGGGTGGCCGCCGCCGACGTGGTGGCCGGGCTGATCGCCGCCGACCCCGAGCGGGAGCACCGCCAACTCGGCGTCGTGGGGGCCACCGGCGCGGGCGCCACCTGGACCGGGCCGGCCTGCCATCAGTGGGCCGGCGGGCGGAGCGGCGACGGCTGGGCCGCGCAGGGCAACGTGCTCACCGGCCCGGAGGTCGTCGACGCCCTCGGCGAGGCCTGGCTGGCGGGAGCGGCGCTGCCGTTCGCCGAGCGGCTGGTCGCCGCGCTGCGCGCCGGCGACGAGGCGGGCGGCGACCGGCGTGGCCGGCAGAGCGCCGGCCTGCTCGTGGTCGAGCGCGGCGGCGGGTACGGCGGCACCAGCGACGTGGTGGTGGACCTGCGCGTGGACGACCATCCGGACCCGGTCGCCGAGCTGGGTCGCCTGCTCACTGTGCACGCCATGCTGTTCGGCCGGCCCGACCCGGCCACATTGCTCGACCTGAGCGGCGCGGTCGCCGCCGAGGTGGCGGCGTTGCTCGGCGCGCTGGGCCATCCGGTGCACGAGGGCGGCACGGAAGCGGCGTTGATCTCCTGGGCCGGGTTGGAGAACCTTGAGGAGCGGCTGGTGCCGGGGCGGATCGACCCGGTGGTGCTGACGCACCTGCGGGGTGTCGCCCCGCACGTCCCCGCACCCCGCGCCGCGAGCTGACCCCGGCCGGCCGCCCCCGCGCGAGGCGGCCACGCCGGGCGGTTCAGCCCTTGACCCGGGGCACCAGCCGGTGCACGACGGTGAGCGCCAACGCCATCACCACCGCCATCGTGCCGGCGATCCCGGCGGCGCTGCCCGCGTAACCGACGAACAGGGGGCGGCGCGCCAACTCCTCCGGCCCGGTGTCGCGCAGGTCGAGCAACCAGGCCAGGGAGAGCCCACAGGCCACCAGGGCGAGCACACCGCCGAGGCCGAGCACCAGCGCCGCGACCCGGTGCGCGTCGCCGGGGGCGATCTCGGCCTGCTCCCGCTGGGTGACCAGCAGCAGCAACCCGGCCAACGCCGCCCACACACCCACCACCAGGTACGCGGCGACAGCGTCGCTGGGTCGGTGCCAACCGGCGGAGAGGGTGGCGACCCCGGCGACAGCGGCGTAGGCGGCACCGATGAAGGCGCCGACGGCCCGGACCTTGCGCGGCAGCACGAGCATCAGCGCGACGGCCACCGAGGCGGCCACCGTGGCGTGCCCGCTCGGGAGGCTGTTGCCCACCGCCGCGCGTTCCGGGTCGACACCGAAGTCGGGCCGGTTCAGCCCGTACTTGAGAAGCTGGGTCGTGACGTTCGCTCCGGCGATCAGCAGGGTCGCGGTGATCGCCAGGGCGATCCGCCCCCGGATCAGCGCGATGAACCCGATCGTCGCGGTGGCGGCCAGCAGGGAGACCACCGACATCGCGTTGAGGATCCGGTCGACCGGACCCTCGATGGTGTCCTGCCCGATCCGGTTGCCGGTGAGGGCGACCGTGTCCACCCACTGACCGATCTCGGAGTGCACGGCCACCCGCCACACGGCGAGGAAGGCGGCCGCCTGGACGAGGGCCAGTACGACCAACCAGACCGCGGTCCAACCCCGTGCCGTCGCGCGCATCCGCACACCGTAGCGGCAGGTGTCGGCGGTCCGACCGGTGGCCCGCCACCAATCGCCGGTTAGGTTGTGCCGGAGGCGAGGAGGCGGTGGTGAGCGGAACACCGGAGCGCGACAGCGGCCCGGCCGAACCCGGTCCGGAGCAGCGTGAAGGCGACGATCCGGCGTCGGAAGGGCCGGTGCGGGCCGGCGCCGACACCGGTCCGGACGGGCCAGCGCGGGCCGAGTCGCTGACGGATCTGCTGGGCGGACGACGCGGCGCCGTCGACGCCACCCTGCCGCCGCTGGCGTTCGCGGCGGGCTGGCTGCTGGGCGGCGAGTCGCTGTGGGGCGGGGTCGGCACGGCGCTGGCCGTGGGGGCGGTGGTGGCGGGCGTACGGCTACGTCGGGGTGACCGGCCGCGCTCCGTGCTGATCGGGCTGCTGGCCGTCTGCGTCGCGGCGTTGATCGCGGTGCGCACCGGCCGGGCCGAGAACTTCTTTCTGATCCAGGTGCTGTCCAACGCCGCGAGCGCTCTGGCGTGGACGGTCAGCATCGTGGTGCGGTGGCCACTGCTCGGTGTGCTGGTCGGCGCGGTGCTGGGCCAACGGGCCGGGTGGCGACGCGACCCGGCGCTGCTGCGCGGGTACGGCCGGGCCAGTTGGGTGTGGACGGCGACCTACCTGCTGCGGCTGGCCGTGTTCGTGCCGCTCTACCTCGGTGGGCAGGTGCTCGCGCTGGTGGTGGCCCGGGTGGCGCTGACCTGGCCGCTGGTCGCCGCGGCGCTGGCGCTGAGCTGGGTGGTGCTGCGACGCTCGCTGCCGGCCGGGCACCCGGGGCTGCGTCACCCGGTCGTGCCGCCTCGCTGAAACCCGCCCCGCGAGGCCGGACTCGGGCAGGGAAGCGGCCGGACTGGGGGCAAGAAAGTGGAGAGGCCGCCACGGGGGGAGCGGCCTCTCCGGTGACGTACGTTACTCCGTCACGGACCTCGGTGTGATCCCGCGAGGGCCCGAATTTCTGGGCTTTTTCGCGGCTGGCTCCAGTCCGGGCGGTGGGGTGGGCCAGCCGATCCGCTGCGTCGGCCAGATGGCCGGCCCACCCCGGCCTGACCGTGGGTGTCAGGCCGTCCCGCCAGCCCCGGTCCGTCGTTCCCCGGACCCGGGCCGGATCCCGGGGTGGGCGGTCCACGCCACCCACCCCGGGTCGTCTCAGCCGTTCGGGAACATGCTGCCGTAGTCGGCGTACGCCATCGCGACGTCAGCCTGCGCCCAGAACCGGTGGTAGTTGAAGCTCGGCTCCGGACCACCGTCCAGGTACGCCTGCACCTTGGGCCAGTCCGGGTCGTTCTTGTAGAAGGACCGGATGTCGAGGAAGCTCTTGCCGGCGGCGATGGCGTCGCCGTTCGGCATCGTCCCGGTCCAACCCGGCGGGACGTAGAGGCCCTGCCCGGTGGACGCGTTGTAGACGTCGTCGAAGCGCCGGTAGTCGCCACGCTTCTCGGTGGTGGAGACACCCTTGGCGTCGCTGGCGGCCGACAGCGCGTCGAGCAGTCCCTTGGCGGTGTCCTTGGCCGCCACGTTGCCGGACTTGGCCGCGTACGCGATCAGGATCCGGGCGTAGGCGGCGGTGACACCGACGTCCTGACCCTTACTGATGACCTCGACGTGCAGGCCGGTGTTGGGCTGCGGGTTGGACGGGTTCCAGGTGGTCGGCTGACCGGTCCACGCCATGTCCGACGGGATCGACCAGTTGGTGCCGAGAGTGGTGTTGGCGATCGCCCAGGGCACCCACTTGTCCAGCAGCGCCTTGGCCTTCGCGTTGCCGGTCTGCTGGTACAGCTCGGCGATGCGCTGCATCGACCAGGCCTGCATACCGAACCACTGGTTCGACGGCGGGTCGTTGTAGACCGGGTCGACGTCGTAGAACATGCCGTAGAAGGTGCTGGTGCCGGCCGGCGGCTGGGCGTAGCTACCGTCCCAGCTGTTGGTGGCGCCACCGGCGATGCCGCCCTCGGCGGACTGCAACCAGGTGTAGAACTCCAGCTGCCGCTCAAAGCTCTTGGTCCAGTCGGCGACAGCGGTCGACGACTGCGGCTTGAGCTCCGGGGTGTTGGTCAGCGCCCAGGCCGCGAACGGGTTCTGGTAGCCGAAGTGGTTGTGGCTGGAGCCGATCCGCCAGGACCAGTTCTGGCTGGCGTCGTACGCGCCACCCCAGGCGTAGTACCAGGACAGCAGGTAGTGCGCCGAGTCCTTGCCGCTGCCGGCGGGGCAGGTGCTGGCCCCGACGCAGTTGCCGATCTTCTTGAAGTACTTGTCGAACATCGCGTACCGCAGGTAGTCGCCCATCTTCGCGGCCTTGGCGATGGTGGCCGCGACGTCGGCCTGCTTGTTCTGCGCCTTGGACCAGGTCAGCGCCCAGTACGCGGCCTGCACGGCCCGGGCGTCGGCGTCCGGGGCGTTCGTGTACTTCCACTGCTTGGCGGGGGCGCCGGTGTCCTTGACGAACAGGTCGAGGTAGCCGTACTGACCGCCGTGCTCGAAGGTGTCGCAGGAGGGCTGCGGAACGGTTTCCCACACCGACTCCTGGGTGCCCCGCTGGAAGGTGTTGATGTAGGCCGGCTTGGTGGTGCCGTCACCGCAGCGGCCGAAGCCGTAGGTGTTGTCGACGTCCATCAGCCAGTGCATGCCGTAGATGTCGCCGGTGCCGTAGGTGGACTGCAGCTCCGAGCGGAGCGGGTCCTGGCCGACCGAGACGTTCGGGTTCAGCGCCGACGGGTACTGGCTGGGCAGGTTGTACTCCGCGGCGTACTGCGGGGTGCCCGCGGAGCCGGCGGTCGGCTGGTCGGCGTGCGTGGGGATGATGTACTTCTCCATCACCGTCCAGGCGTTGTTGAACGGCGCCCAGTTCTGGGTGACCTTGCCGTAGTAGGCCTCCAGCCAGAGCCAGAAGCTGAACGCCTCCGAGGTGGTCTCGTGGCCGTGGTCGGGCGCCTCGACGATCAGCGTCTCCACCGAGTGGTACGGCACGCCCTCGGGGCTGAAGTAGCCCGAGTTCTTGATCTTGCCGTACTGCTCGAGGAACTTCGCGGTGTAGGCGTTGTCGCCACCGGGGGTGTCGTTGTCGATCTCGGTGGCGCTGACCGCCAGCGAAGCGAGACCGGTGGCGGAGGCGGTGATGGTGGCGGCGCCGCCCGCGGTGTCGGTGTCCTCCGCCGCGGCGACGGTGACGGTGACCCCGGTGTTCCAGTTGCTCGGGGTCAGCGTGGCGGTGGCCGGCGAGACCGTGACGTCGGTGTCACCGGTGCGGGTGAGGGTGACCGGCACGTTGGCCGTCGGGGCGGCGCTGAGCTTCAGGTTGAAGGTGGCGCTGCCACCCTCGGTGACGCTCACCGCGGACGGGGTGGCGACCAGTGTCGGGCCGTTGGCGGCCCCGACGGTGAACGCCTTCTCGTCGACCCCGATGCCGTTGCCGTTGTCGTACGCCTTGGCCTGGACGGTGTAGCTGCCGGCCGGCAGGTCCTCCTGCGTGTACGCGTACGGGGCGGAGGTGTCGGTGTTGATCAGCAGGCCGTTGCGGTAGAACTCGACCTTGCTGATCGTCCCGTCCGGGTCGCTGGCGGTGGCCGTCAGCGGCACGTCGGCCGGCGCGGTGAACGGCCCGGTCGGCAGGCCGAGGGAGACCGTCGGCGGCTGGTTGGCCGGGGTGCCGTTGCAGGGGGTGCCGTTAAGAGTGAACGAGGTGGGCTTCGGGTTGCTGCCCGAGTGGGCGCCGTTGAAGCCGATGGTGGTGGAGGCCCCGGTGGCAAGGTTGCCGTTGTACGACTCGTTGGTCGCGGTGACCTCGCTGCCGGTCTGGCTGAATCTGGCCGACCAGCCCTGGGTGACCCGTTGACCGCTGGTCGGGAAGGTCCACTTGAGCGTCCAGTTGCTCACCGCGTCACCCAGGTTCTTGATGGTGACGTTCGCGGTGAAGCCGGTGTTCCAGTCGTTTGTCGCGTAGACCACGTCGCAGGCGGGTGCGGCCTGTGCGGCGCCGGCCGGCAGGGTCACCCCGCCGACGGCGAGCAGCGCGGCGGCGGCGAGCGCCACGCGCCGGCGTATTGCCAGTTGTCTCATGTGCGCGGTGTCTCCTCGGACCAGGCCGGGATGGTCCCCGGCGAGGCGCCTGCCCGCGAGGGTGGTGGTGGTCCGCGGGGATGTCGAGGCGCCGGGAAGGTGGTCTTCCCCGGGCCCGGCCGGGGTAGGGCGTGCGGCCCGCACGGGAGGGGGTCCCGTCGGCTGCGCTCGGGTGACCGTGCCGGAGCTGGTGCTGCCGGTTGCCCTCGGTGGACCCGCACTTCACGCGATGTGGCTCCTGTCGCGTCGAATCGACAGTGTGCCATGGAAGCGCTCCCACAACAAGCGCGCGGAGCGCCGGATCAGCTCCTTGTTTCGATCTCGTTTTGGGTCTTTCACAAAGGCGTGACGGGCGTTACAGTCGCAACATCGGTCGATGGGAGCGCTTCCATCGACAAGGTTCCAACAAGAAGATCGCTGGGGTCGTCCTGACGAGCCCAGGGAACCAGACCGAGGGCCGACGACGGGCCAGCCCGGACGCCGTCGTCAGCCATCGTCCCGCCACAGGGAGGGAGGTGGAACCAGAGCCACTCGCGTGGCCCGGCTCCCGCGCGACACGCACGGCAGGACCCAAATTCCGCCCGTGTGTGTGCAGTTACGGTGGGGACGGGGGTTGCCCTCCCCCGTCCCCACACTAAACCCCCGTACACGATAGGAAAAGAGGCCGACGGGACAGGCGCGCCGCGCCGCCCGGACGGCCTCGTTCGCTGCTCGGGGCCACACCCGTCTCCCACCCGCCAGCGCCGGCCGTTCTGACGGCCGGCTGACCGGCCGGCAGCGTCTGCCCTATCATGGGAGCGCTCCCGAATCTTTCGGCG
Organism: Micromonospora hortensis; assembly: GCF_022230935.1. Taxonomy (NCBI): domain Bacteria; kingdom Bacillati; phylum Actinomycetota; class Actinomycetes; order Micromonosporales; family Micromonosporaceae; genus Micromonospora; species Micromonospora hortensis. Next base: position 46,222 of record NZ_JAKKFE010000037.1, on the reverse strand, counting down.
GTGGCCCCGTATCCATGAGGAGAATCCATGTCGATACCTATTGGGCCCGCCGGCCCGCTGCGCTTCCCGGAAAACTTCGGCTGGGGCGCGGCCACCTCCGCGTACCAGATCGAGGGCGCCGCCAAGGAGGACGGGCGCGGCGAGTCGGTCTGGGACACCTTCAGCCGCGTCCCAGGTCGCACCCGTAACGGCGACACCGGCGACGTGGCCATCGACCACTACCACCGCTACGCCGAGGACCTCGACCTCATGCGCGACCTCGGGTTGCGCAGCTACCGCTTCTCCATCTCCTGGCCCCGGATCCAGCCCGACGGCACCGGCACGCCCAACCAACGCGGCCTCGACTTCTACCGCCGCCTCCTCGACGGCCTGCACGAGCGCGGAATCACCCCGATGGCCACCCTGTTCCACTGGGACCTCCCGCAGGCGCTCCAAGACGCCGGCGGCTGGGAGTCACGCGACACCGCCCACCGCTTCGCCGACTACGCCGACGTGGTCTTCCGCGCCCTCGGCGACCGGGTGCCGGCCTGGCTCACCATCAACGAACCCAAGACCGTGGTGCAGAACGGCTATCTGACCGGCCACCACGCCCCCGGGCGGCAGGACCCGGACGCCGCCTACCTGGTAGCCCACCACCTGCAACTCGCCCACGGGTACGCCGTCGCCGCGCTGCGGGCCACCGGCAGCGACAGCCGCATCGGCCCCGCGCTCAACCTGCACCCCTGCTACCCCGCCGACGACTCCCCGCAGGCTGCCGCGGCCGCTGACCTCTACGACGCCTACGAGAACCGCCTCTACCTCGACTCCCTGCTCAAGGGCAGCTACCCGGAGGACCTGCTGGCCGACCTGGGCCCGCAGAGCCGGATGGTCAAGGGCATCCGCGACGGCGACCTGAAGACCATCTCCGCGCCGATCGACCTGCTGGCCGTGCAGTACTACACCCCGATCTACGTCACCGGCGACGGCGGCACGGCGCACCGCTGGGCGACCTCCGAGGCCGAATGGCAGCAGATCTACCCCGAGGGGATGTACGACCTGCTGACCCGGATCACCCGCGAATACGGGCCGATCCCGCTCACCATCACCGAGAACGGGCTGCCCACACCGGACACCCTGGGCGCGGACGACACCGTCCAGGACTCCGGCCGGATCAGCTTCCTCCGCGACCACCTCACCGCCGCGCACCGGGCCATCGCCGACGGAGTGCCGCTGGAGAGCTTCCACGTCTGGTCACTGCTGGACAACTTCGAGTGGGACCAGGGCTACGACCAGCGCTGGGGCCTGGTCTACGTGGACTACGCCACCCAGCGTCGGGTGCTCAAGAACTCCGCCACCTGGTACCGCTCCGTCATCGCCGACGGCGGCTTCTGACCGCGCCGCCACCCGGATGGCCGGGCCCGGACGGCTCGGCTCGGGTGAGCCGTTACCGTCCGGGCCTCGGCCGGCTCACTCAGCGGGGCAGCGCCTGCTGCAACTCCGCCCGCAGGGCCGGGGTGAGCATCTCCCCCGCCTGCTTGGCCAGCCGGGCCATCTCGTAGCCCACCACGCCGATGTCCGCGTCCCCGGCGGCCAGCGTGGCCAGAATCGAACCGTCGCGGATCTGCATCACCAGGAAGTAGCCACGGCCCATCTCGACCACCGTCTGCTTGACGACATCGCCGTCGAACATCGAGGCCGCGCCCGCGGTGATACTCATCAGCCCGGAGGTCACCGCGGCGAGTTTGTCCGCGTTGTCGCGCGGCAGGTGGTCGGAGATCGCCACCAGCAACCCGTCGGAGGAGACCACCACCGCGTGCGCCACACCCGGCACCCGCTCCGCGAACGCGCTCACCAGCCAGCTCAGGTCACGCGCCTCCTGGCTCAACGTCGTCACTGTCGTCGTCCCCCTTCGTCGTGCCCCCCGGACGGTGGCACGGGTATCTCGGTGGTGTCCTCAGCCTCGGCGCGCCGTACTCCGCTGTAGAGCCGCGAGAGCATGCCGCCGACCGCCTCCGGGTCCGGGTCGGTGCGGGTCGGTGCCGTCATCGGTTGTGCCGAACGGGTGACAGCGCTCAACTGCGCCATGGGCACCCGCACCGGCAATCCCCGCTCATTGGTGCCGGCGGTCACCGGGATCGTCGGTGGCGCCGCCGCGGCGGGCACCACCGGCGCGGTCGGGCCCTGCCGCGAATACCAGCCCCCGCCGGCACCGCGAGCAGCGGCGGGGGTCAACACGTCCTCGGCGCGTACCGGCACCGGGCGGCCCTGACGCGGCACGCCGACGCCCGGCGGGCGGCCGGCCACCGGCAGGTCCCGCACCGCGCCGTTCGACATCGGGGCAGTGGCCTGCCGGGCTGCCCCCGGCTGCGGCACCAGCCCTCGCGCCGCGCTGGCCGCCAGCATCCGCGCCGACGGGGGCGCGTCCAGCTCCACACTGCCCGCCGGCGCCAGCAACACCGCGGGCAGGGCGAGCCGGGCGACCAGGCCGTCCTCGCCGCCCTCCAACCGCACGCGGACGCCCAACCGGGCCGCCAGGTGACTGACCACGAAGAGCCCCATCCGCTCCACCGCCGCGACGTCCGCGGCCGGAGGGCTGGCCAGCACCTCGTTGGCCTGCACCAACGCGGTCGGGCTCATACCCAGACCCCGGTCGACGATCTCGATCAGCGCACCCCCCGCCTCGACCCGGGCGGTCACCACCACGACGGTGTCCGGGCGGGAGAAGGCAGTGGCGTTCTCCAGAAGCTCGGCCAGCAGGTGCACCGACTCCCCCACCGCGTGCCCGACCACGTGCACGTCGGCGACCGACTCGATCCGGACCCGCTGGTACTGCTCGATCTCCGCGGCGGCGGCCAGCAGCACCGCGCCGAGCCCGACCGGCCGGTTCCACCGGCGGGTCGAGTCGGTGCCGGCGAGCACCAGCAGGCTCTCGTCGTTACGGCGCATCCGGGCGGCCAGGTGATCGAGCTTGAACAGGTTCTCCAGCTGGTCCGGGTCGCTCTCCTCGCGCTCCAGGTCGTCCAGCAGCTCCAGCTGACGCTCCACCAGCACCTGGCTGCGGCGAGCCAGGTTGACGAACATCGCGTTGACGTTGCGCCGCATCAGCGCCTGCTCGACGGCGACAGTGACCGCGCTGCGGTGCACCGCCACGAACGCCTCGGCCAGCTCGCCGATCTCGTCGAGTGAGCGGACCACCGCCGGCGCGACATCGATGCGCGGCACCCCACCGGTGACGGTCTTCAGGCGGTCCAGGGCGTCCGGCAACTCGACCTGGGCGATCCGCAGCGCCTGGCTGCGCAGCAGCCGCATCGACCGGGCGACCGATCGCCCGATCAGCAACGAGATCAGCAGGGCGGCCAGCAGGACCGTGACCACCCCGCCGACGACCAGCAGGGTCGTCCGCAGCTGATCGTCGCTGGCGTCCTCGGCCTGCCGTACGGCGTCGTCGAGCACACCCGCCTCAAGCTGACGCAGCAGCTCCTGACGCTGCTGGCTGGCCGACCACCACTGCTCCGACGGCAGCACCTGCGGCGACGCGGCGCCGGAGGACAGGCTGCGCTCCTCCAACCCGGTGGCGACCAGGAAACTCGGCGACACCGAGGTCTCGTCGTAGCGGCGGATCTGCGCACTGGTCGCTGCCACCCGGAACGCGCCGAGCGCGGTGAGTTGCTGACCGCGCAGGTCGGCGAGGACCACCCGGTCCTCGGTGCCGTACGCACCGGCGCGGGCGGCGGCGTAGAGCTGGCCCCGCACCCGGGAGGAGAGCTCCTTGACCCGGGCCAACTGGACGTAGCGCAGCACCGCGTCGTTCAACGCCGGCTGGTTCTGCCCGGGCGTCGGTTCGGCGAGCAGGTCGAGCAACGCCCCGACGGCCCGGTGGTAGTTGCTCAGGATGGTCTCGGTGCTGAGCACCGCCGGCGGGATCGCGGAGCGGATGTCCACCACCTGGTCGTACGCCTCCAGCGCCTCGGAGAAGGCCACCCGCCAGGACGCGTCCGCGTCCGCCAGGGGCTCGGCGGCCCGGCTCAAATCCACGATGGCCTTGTCGGTGGCCGCCTGCAACGGCTTCAGGTCGTTCGCGGCGGCCTGTCGGTCACCACCCTTACGCAGCTCACCCAGCTCCCCGGCCGAACGGTCACGCTCCTGCTGGAGCTGGTGCACCGCCGCGGTGATCTGCCGGCCGATGCCGACCTGACTGGAGAAGTCGTTCAACGCCGTCGTCCGCCCCACCAGGGTGCTGGTCTGCACCCCGGCGAGTAGGAGGAACGCCATCGACGGCACCAGCAGCACGGTGGCGAGCTTCGTGCTCATCCGCCAGTCGCGCAGCCGGAACGGCGACCGCCGTCGATGCGGAACGACTCGGACATCGAAGCGGCGTCGGCGATGGTTCGACACCGCGCCGTTCGCCGGGTCGGGACCTGCCGCCACCCTGCCTCCTCCGTCCTACCGCGTCCACCGCGGTCGGGGGAGCGCAGTCCATCCAACCAGGCTCGGTACCGCTGTCAACGGCCCGGGCGAGGCCGAGGTTCAGGAAGGATACTGCGGGTGGGAACGTCCTGCCGTGGTCGGTAAAACCAGCTCGTCCGTCCGGCCGATGTCGGCGAGCTCGATCGCGTCACCGAAGCGCCCCAGCGCCACCAACGCGGCACCGGTGGCACCGATCTCCGGGTTGCGTTGATGCGACACCGGTCGCGGGGCGAGCGCGGTCGCGAAGGCCTGCCGCCACCACACCGAGGCGGCCACCGCACCGCCGCCCAGCACCACCCCGACCGGTTTGTCGATGGTGGACTCCAGCACCCCGAGATCCTCGGCGACCAGCTCGCACAACCCCTGCATCAGCCCGGCCAGGATGTCGACCGAGGTGGTGCTGAAACTCAGACCGCGCAGCTCGCCGCTGCCCGCCGGCGCCAGCCCGGGCGCCCGGTCGCCACCGAAGCGGGGATCCGACGGCCGGCCACCGCCCGCCGGCACCAGCGCCAGCGCCGCGTCCAGCTCGGCTCCCCGAGGCAACCGCAGCTCCCGGTCCGCCCAGGCGAAGAGGTTGCCGCCGTTGGCGTACGCGGCCCCGGTCACCACGTGGTCGTGGTCGACCCGGTACCGCCACAACCGTTCGGGCAGGCGCGGCATGGGCTCGCCCGCCGGAATCCGCTGCATCAGCCGTACGGCCGCGGAGGTACCCACTGTGACCGCGGCCCGGCTGGGGTCGACGCAGCCCGAGCCGACGTTCGAGGCCCCACCGTCGCCCACCGGAGGTGACCACCGGGCCTGCGCCAACTGCGGCCACCGACGAGCCAGGTCGACCCGGAGCCGGCCGTGCCAGTCCAGCTCGCCCAGCGCCGGCAGCTCCGCCTGTCGCGCCTCGGCCAGCGTCAGCGCCTCCTCGTCCCAGCGCAGGGTGCGCAGATCCAGCAGCCCGGTCCCGGAGGCCTGGGAGATCGACATGGGCGCCGAGTCGAGCAACTCGCCCAGCACGTACTCGGGCAGACCCACGAACCGGGCGATCGGGGTGCCGGACTGCTCACGCAACCAGGGCAACCGCATCGACCAGTACGAACGGTGCCACCAGCAGCCGGTGCGCTGGTGGAAGCCGTCCGGGTCGGCCGGCCCGGCGGTGCGCCCGACCGGGGCGGGCCGGGTGTCCAGCCAGGTGACCACCGGGCCCATGGGGGCGCCGTCGCGGTCCAGCGGGAGCACCGAGTGCCACTGGGCGGAGACCGCCACCAGGCCGACGTCGTGCAGGTGCCCCGAGTCGGCCAACTCGTCCAGGCACTCGACCAGGCTTGCCAGATAGTCCCGACCGGACAGCGTGCCGGTGCCGTCGTCGCCGATGGCGAGGTCGACCTTGCGGCGGGCCAGTGCGCCGGGCAGCGGCTGGGTGTCCGCGTCCAGCACCAGCCCGCGTACCGAGGAGGTGCCCAGGTCGAGCGCGAGAATGTTCATCGCCGGTCAAGTTACCCCGTGCCAGCCGGCCGACGGGCGCGTAGGGTGGATCACATGCTCGCGCAGTTGACCAGTTGGTGGCCCGCCGACCCGGCGGCCATCTCCCGCGCGTAGCTCCATCCACGCGGCCGCCATCGAGGCGGTCGCCGGATCTCCCGGCTCCGGGGCCGCCCGACGGCGGCACCCAGCCCGACGGAGACTCCGATGACCCACCTGACCGACCTGCTCGCCGCAGTCGCGCGCGGCGTCGACCCCGGACCCTTCGCACTGCTGCGCCGCGAGGGCGCGGACGACCTGGACCTGTTCACCGGCCCGGTCGGCACCGTCGAAGCGCTCACCGACCTCCCGCTGCCGGCGGGCGTGCCCGGGGCAGGGACGCTGGCCCTGGTGCCGTACCGGCAGATCACCGAACGCGGGTTCGCGTGCGTCGACGACGGCGCCCCACTGGAGTTCCTCCAGGTCCGCGAGCACCAACGGATCACCCTGACCGACGCCCTCACCGCGCTGCCCGACGAACCGGTGCACACCACCGACGCCGGCTTCGACGTCAGCGACGAGGAGTACGCGCGGACCGTGCAGCGGGTGCTGTCCGAGGAGATCGGCCGCGGCGAGGGCGCGAACTTCGTCATCCACCGCGCCCTGCACGCCACGGTGCAGGGCCCACCGCTGGGGGCCGCGCTGGCCGCACTGCGCCGGCTACTGATCGCCGAACGCGGCGCGTACTGGACGTTCGTGGTGCACACCGGCACCCGGACGCTGGTCGGCGCCAGCCCGGAGCGGCACGTCAGCGTCGACGACGGACTGGTGATGATGAACCCGATCAGCGGCACCTTCCGCTGCCCCGGTGGCGTCGTGGACCGGGCTGCCCTGCTGCGTTTCCTCGCCGATGAGAAGGAGATCGAAGAGCTGTACATGGTGCTCGACGAGGAGCTGAAGATGATGGCCACCGTCGCTGAGCACGGCGGGCAGGTGATCGGCCCGCAGCTGAAGGAGATGTCGCACCTGGCGCACACCGAGTACCTGCTCGCCGGGCGGGGTACCCGCGACGTGCGGGAGGTGCTGCGCGAGACGATGTTCGCCCCCACCGTCACCGGCAGCCCGATCGAGAACGCCTGCCGGGTGATCGCCCGGCACGAACGCCGGGGCCGGGGCTACTACGGGGGCGTGCTGGCGCTGCTCGGCCACGACGAGGCCGGCCGGCAGACGCTCGACGCCCCGATCTTGATCCGGACCGCCGAGATCTCCCCCACCGGCCGTCTGCGGGTGCCGGTCGGCGCGACACTGGTCCGGCACTCGACGGCGGCCGGCGAGGTGGCTGAGACGCACGCGAAGGCTGCCGGGGTGCTGGCCGCGCTCGGCCTCGGCCCGGCGGCGTCCGTCGGCGACACCGGGCCGGTCACGCGGCTGGCCGACGACCCGGCGGTACGCGACGCGCTGGCCGCGCGCAACGCGCCGCTGGCACGGTTCTGGCTGGACCAGCGCTCACCGGACGCACCCGGACTGCCCGGATTGGTCGGCCGCCGAGTGTTGATCGTGGACGCCGAGGACACCTTCACCGGAATGCTGGCCCACCAACTGAGCGCGTTGGGCCTCGCGGTGACCACCCGCCCCTGGCACGCGAGCGGCCCGGTCGACGACTACGACCTGGTGGTCGCCGGTCCCGGACCGGGCGATCCGGGCAGCGCGGACGAGCCGAAGATCGTGGCGCTGCGCAAACTGCTGATCGGGCTGCTGACCACCGGCCGCCCCACCCTCGCGGTCTGCCTCGGCCATCAGGTGCTGGCCGGGCTGCTGGGGCTGACACTGCACCGCCGGGACGCGCCCTACCAGGGGTTGCAGCGGGAGGTGACGCTGTTCGGCCGGATCCGCCGGGTCGGGTTCTACTCGACGTTCACCGCCCGCGCCGGAGCCGACCGACTGACCAGCGCGTACGGGCCGGTGGAACTGGCCCGGGACCCGGACGACGGCGCCGTGCACGCCCTGCGGGGGCGCGGCTTCGCCGGAGTGCAGTTCCACGCGGAGTCGGTGCTCAGCCCGGACGGGCTCGCCGTGCTCAGCGAGCTGTTGACCGGGCTGTTGCCCGCGTCGCGTCCGGACGAGCTGTCCGCGACGCGCCCAGGCGCATAGTCGCCCCGGCCCGGGGGTAGGGCTGAATGGACCGGTGGCGCGGCCGGGTCGAGAGCCCCCGCCCGCGCCGCCGGTCGCCCTCGTTTGTCAGCCGGTCAGCCGGCGAGGCCCGCCTTCAGCGCGGCACCCAGCTGCACGGCGCGCCGGGCGGTCAGCGCGCAGGCCCCGAGCGCCACGGCGTCCGGGGCGATCTCGCCGTTGTTGCTGGTGTGCGAGGCACCATACGGGTTGCCGGCGATGAACTGGCTGGTGTCGGTGTAACCGGGGGTGACCACGACACCGCCCCAGTGGTAGAAGACGTTGAAGAGCGAGGTCAGCGTGGTCTCCTGCCCGCCGTGCGAGGTGCCCGTCGAGGTGAAGGCGGAGTAGACCTTGTTGACCAGCCCGCCCTGGCTCCAGAGCGGGCCGGTGGTGTCGATGAACTGCTTCAACTGGGCGGCGATCATGCCGTACCGGGTCGGCGCACCGAAGATCGCCACGTCGGCCCAGGTGAGGTCGTCGAGCATCGCCTCGGGCACGTCCTGGGTCTCCAGGTGGTGCGCCTGCCAGCCGGAGTTGGAGCGGATCGCCTCGTCCGGCGCCAACTCGCGCACCTTGCGCAGGCGCACGTCGGCGCCGGCGTCCCCGGCGGCCTCACACACGGCCTGCGCCATCTGGTAGGTGGTGCCGGTGGCGCTGTAGTAGATCACCGCTACCTTGGTCTGGGCAGCCATCAGAGTGTCCCCTCATCGTCTCGGATCAGCTCCCGCGACTACCCGCTGCGGACGCGCTCTAACGACAGCCTCCGGCGCTGCCGGCTACCGGTCCGCCGGCTCAAGTTTTCCGCAACTTCCCGGTCGTTCCGGCCCGACGTCGCGCCCGGACGACGATCCTGGTGCCATCGGTGCCGGCGGGATCGAGCCGCCGCCCCGCACCGGGCACCTGAACGGGGGATCGCGCTCCGCCGGCAACGGCGCTGGCGTAGCGCGATCAGGGGACGATCACCGCTCCCGCACCCCGCTCCGGCTCAGTGGACCAGGGTCGCCATCAGCCGGTCCAGTTCGGCCGCCGGGTCGGCGGTGAGACCGGTGTGCACCGGTCCCGTCTGGATCATCGTGCTGCGCGGCGCGGCCAGCCAGTGGAAGCGCTCACCGAGCCGCATCCGGGTCGCCGGCCCGTCACCGGAGCAGGTCCGGTCCCAGGAGTCGAGCACCGCGGCCACCGCCGGCAGGTCGACGTCGGGGGCCAGCGCGCGAACCCGGTCGGCGTCCAGGTGCGTCCGCGCGGCCAGGAAGTCGCGCTGCTGGCAGTAGAGCAACACCCCGACGTTGATCTGCTCACCGCGCTCGATGCGGGGCACGAGCCGGATCAACGCGTACTCGAAGGGTTGCCTCATGCCCCGCTCCCCGATGGCAGCCAGTCGGCCGTGCGGGCGACGCGGCGGGACAGGTGATCCAGGTACGCGCCGCGCGCCGCGTCGGCCGTCTCGAAGTCGGCGGCGGTCAACCACTCCCCCGGCACCAGGGCCAGCACCTCGGTGAGCAGTTCCGGGGTGACCTGGGGTGCCAACTCGGCGTCGGCCTCGGCCAGCCGCGACGCGTACGGCGCCAGCACGTGGTCCTCCGCGCGGTAGGCCCGGTGCACGGCGGCCTCGGCGCGCGGCCAGTTGTGGTGGAAGTACAGCGAGGCGCCGTGGTCGATCAACCACAGCTCGCGGTGCCAGACGAGCAGGTTCGGGTTGCGCCAACTCCGGTCGACGTTCTCCACGTACGCGTCGAACCAGAGCACCCGGGAGGCCAGCGCCGGGTCGACGGGGTGCGCCACCGGGTCGAAGCCCAGCGCCCCGGGCAGGAAGTCCATTCCGAGGTTGGCGCCGCCGCTGTTGCGCAGCAGCTCCTGCACCTCCTGGTCGGGCTCGGCCCGCCCGATCACCGGGTCGATGTCGAGGACCACCAGCGGCGGCACCCGTAACCCCAGCCGGCGCGCCAACTCACCGCAGATCACCTCGGCGATCAGCGCCTTGGGCCCCTGGCCTGCGCCTCGGAACTTCGCCACGTAGGTGCCCAGGTCGTCGGCCTCCACCACGCCCGGCAGCGACCCACCCTCGCGCAGCGGGGTGACGTAACGGATCGCGGTGACCTGGCGGAGCACGCCGCCCACCTTACTGTGGTCGGCCGGGCCGGGTGGCGGGCGACCCAGACCGGCACGCGCGGTCAGTCGATCTTGTCGCGCAGCTTGTCGACCTGGGTCTGCAGGCGGTCCACGGCGTTCTCGTTGTTGACGAACGTGGTGATGCCCGCGGCCAGACCGAGCCCGATCAGCACCGCCAGGATGCTGAGCACCAGGCCGCCGATCGACACGCCACGACCGGTGACCCCGGGTCGGCGCGCCATCTTGAGGCCGACGATGCCGAGGATGATCCCGATGATGCCGAGCACCAACCCCAGCCAGGCGAGGATCGCCGTCAACACACTGAACAGACCGGCCACCCCGAACACCAGGGCGAAGGTCGCCGCGGCGCTCGTCTTCGCGCGGGCGTCCCCCCGATGGCCGCGGGACCCGGCCGTTACGCCGGCGCCCCGCGCCGGCTCGCTTGCGGCAGTCATGAGATTCCCTTCCGTACGCGCGGCGCGCGCACTTCCGGCGAGGCGCATTCCCACGGCGACCGCCGTTACGCCTCCCACCAGCAGGAGTGTCGGTGGTCGGCCCTAGGCTGGCCGCCCGGTCACGAAAAGGAGCGCAGGATGCCTGTCGACCTCAGCGCTGCCGACGCGCTGGCGCTGCGGATGGCCAGCCTGCTGCTGCGCCCGCACCCGAGCACCCAACCCGGCACCGTCGCCGAGGTGGTCGAGTGGTTCGGCGCGATGCAGGCACAGGACCTGGCCAGCGGGCTGTGGTCGTTGGGCGCCCGGTTACCCGGTCGCAGCGTGGCCGACGTGCAGGCGGCGTTGGAGCGGCGTGAAGCGCTGCGCACCTGGCCGATGCGGGGCACAGTGCACCTCGTCCCGCCCGCCGACGCGCGCTGGATGCTGGAGTTGACCGGCGTACGATCCCTGGCCGGCGTGGCGACCCGGCGGGCGCAGCTCGGGCTCACCGAGGCCGACGCGGATCGGGCGGTGGACGTCCTCGGCGCCGCGTTGGCCGGCGGCGGTCGGCTCACCCGCGCGCAGTGCCTGACCACCCTGCGGGCGGCCGGCCTGGGCACCGACGGGCAGCGTGGCTACCACCTGCTGTGGTATGCGAGCGTTCGCGGCGTGACCTGCGTGGCGCCGAACGTCGGCACCGAGCAGACCTTCGCCCTGCTCGACGAGTGGGCGCCCACGTCCCACCGGCTGGAGCGGGACGAGGCGCTGGCAGTGCTCGCCCACCGCTACGTTCGCGGGCACGGCCCGGTCACCGACCGCGAGTTCGCCGGGTGGAGCGGCCTCACCCTGACCGACGCCCGGCGCGGCCTGGCCGCCGCCGACGACGCCCTGAGCACGGTACGCGTCGAGGGCACTCCGATGTACGTCGACGCGACGGTGGCCGACGCACCACGCACCGCGCCGGACGACGTGCTGGCGCTGCCCGGCTTCGACGAGTACCTGCTCGGCTTCCGGGACCGCACGTTGATGCTCGACCCCGCCCACCAGGCGGCCGTCGTGCCGGGCAACAACGGCATCTTCCAGGCCACAGTGGTCCGCTCCGGGCGCGTGGTGGGCCTGTGGAAACGCAAGGTCGGCCGCACCGCTGTCACAGTGACGATCCAGCCGCTCACGACCCTCGACGTCGCCACGCGGGCCCGGGTGGAGCAGGCACTCGGGTGCTACGCCGACTTTCTCGGGCTGCCGGCCCGCTTCGACTGGCTGACCTGACCCGGCGGTGTCACTGCTGCGGCGGCGCCGGGTCGGCCGGTCGTGGGCGGGCGGCGCTGAGCAGGTCGACGATCCGGGCCACCCGGGGGTCAGCGCGGATCTGCGCCACGCTGGCCGGCAGCGGCAGACGCCAGTTCGGATACTCGTCGACGGTGCCCGGCATGTTGGGTTGGCGCACCTCCCCCAGCACGTCGTAGAGGGAGACGCCGAGCAGCCGGGTCGGGCTGGCCGCGAGCGCGGCGTGCATCGCCACCACCACCTCACCGTCGTCGGGCGTCTTCGCCGGTTCAGCAGGCTCAGACCCGGGCGTCGGCGCGGGCAGCAGGTTCTCGGCAGCCAACATCGTGAGCAGCCGGTCCCGGTCGGCGGCGGCGCGGGTCCGCTCCACCGCCACGTCGGTGCCGAGCAGCTTCAACTCGTCACGCACCCGCACGTGCTCACCGGTCAGGAAGCCCGGCGCGGTGGGCAGGTCGTGGGTGGAGATGGTGGCCAGGGCGTTTCGCGGCCACCGGGCCGGCGGGACGAAGTCACCGGCCTCGTCGCGTGCGAACCACAGCACTGTCGAGCCGAGCATGTTGCGCCCCCGCAACCCTCGGGTCACCGCGGGTTGGACAGTGCCGAGATCCTCACCGACGACCACCGCGCCGGCCCGGTGCGCCTCCAACGCGAGGATGCCGAGCATCGCCTCGGCGTCGTAGCGCACGTAGGTGCCCTCGGCCGCACCGCCGCCCGGAGGCACCCACCACAGTCGCCACAGGCCGGCGACGTGGTCGACCCGCAGGCCACCGGCGTGCCGCAGGACGCGGCGCAGCATGTCCCGGTACGCGGCGTACCCGGTGGCGGCGAGCCGGTCCGGGCGCCACGCGGCGAGCCCCCAGTCCTGACCGAGCTGGTTGAAGTCGTCCGGCGGCGCGCCCACCCGCACACCCTGGGCCAGCACGTCGGCGAGCTGCCACCCGTCCGCGCCGCCCGGGTCGATACCGACGGCCAGGTCGTGCACGACACCGACCGGCATCCCCGCCGAGCGGGCCGCCGCCGTGACGGCGTCGAGTTGCTCGTCGCAGAGATGTTGCAGCCAGGCGTGGAAGGCGACCCGGTCGGCGAGACGCCGACGCTGCTCGGCGACCGCCGGCGCGTCGGGGTGGTGCAGCTCCGCCGGCCAGGCACGCCAGTCGTTGCCGTGCCGCTCGGCGAGCGCGCACCAGGTGGCGAAGCTGGTCAGCGCCGGGTCCGCCGCAAGATCCACAGGCTGGGCGTACGGGTGCAGCAACTCCAGGGCGCGCCGCTTCGCCGCCCACACCTCGTCGTAGTCGATCAGGGGCCCCCGGTCGGGACGCAACGCGTCGACCACCGCCCGGGTGGCCGCGTCGGCCTCCCGGTACGCGGCGGTGTCGCTGACCCGCAGGTACAGCGGATTGACGAAGCGTCGACTGGCCGGCGAATACGGTGAGGTGGCCACCGGGTGCGCCGGCCCGACCGCGTGCAGTGGGTTGAGCAGCACCAGCCCCGCCCCGGTGGCACCGGCCCACCCGGTGAACTCGGCGAGGTCACCGAGGTCGCCCATGCCCCAGGATCGCTCCGAGGTGAGCGCGTAGAGCTGGAGCATCCACCCCCAGCTCGACGGCGGCCCCGGCAGCCGGCGCGGCACCACCACCAGTGTCACCTCGCGGTCGGCGCAGGCCAGCCGGTGCCAACCCAGCGGCAGGTCGGCCGGCAGCTCACCGTCGACCGCGCGGCGGCCACCGTCCTCCAGGGTCACCACCCCCGGGCCGGGCAGCGCCCGGCCGCGACCGTGGGTGAGCACGACCGTCTCCGGCAGGGCGCTCCGGTCGACCGCACGGGCCGCGGCGAGTGCGTCGGCGATCGCCGACGGGCTGGTGGCGTCCACGCCGAGCAGCCCCAGCACACCCACCACGGTCTCCGGCGCGACGGCGACGCGGCGGTGCCGCCAATCCTCGTACCAGGTGGAAACACCGTGCGCGTTTGCCAGCGCGGCCAATCGTCGATTCATCCCGCCCCCGCTCCACGACGAAACCTGCGACCACCCTGCCACGCCAGCCCACACGCCGCAGGACACGGCGCCCCGCGCGCCCTCGCCGCGCCGATCTTGCACTTTCTGTCCCGACAGAAGGGGCAATCCATCTCATGCCGACAACCGAAAGTGCAAGATCGGCGCGAAAATGGGGCGTCAGTCGGCGAGCGCGCCGGCGGCCCGACCCTCGTGCAGGGTCAGGTTGCGGCCGTTGGCCGGGTCGAACAGGTGGATCTTCTCCAGGTTGAACCAGACTCGGCGCGTCTGCCCCTCGGCTACCGGGGACTCGGCGGACAACCGGGTCACCAGGTTGCCGCCAGCGCCGGCGAAGTCGGCGGCACCCGCATCCGCGGCCAACTCCTCCAACTCGGCGGCGCTGGCCTTCTCCCCCTCGACGGTGAAGTAGACGTACTTGTCCGAGCCCATCGACTCGACGATGTCCACCGGCGCCTCGAACTCCATGCCCCGCCGACGGGTGTCGTCGTCGACCAGTTCGGCGTCCTCGAAGTGCTCGGGTCGGATGCCGAGGATCAGCTCGCGGGGCGCGTCGGCCGCCTCCAACTCCCGGCGGACCCGGTCACCGATCGGCACCGTGCCCAGGGCGGTGTGCAGCTCGCCGTCCTGCACGGCGGCGTGCAGGAAGTTCATCGACGGCGAGCCGATGAAGCCGGCCACGAAGAGGTTCTTCGGGTGGTCGTACAGCTCCTGTGGCGGCCCGACCTGCTGCACCGCACCCCCGCGCATGATCACCACGCGGTCGCCGAGGGTCATCGCCTCGGTCTGGTCGTGGGTGACGTAGACGGTGGTGGTGCCGAGCTGCTTCTGCAGGCGGGACACCACTGTGCGCATCTGCACCCGCAGCTTGGCGTCGAGGTTGGACAGCGGCTCGTCCATCAGGAAAGCCTTCGGCTGGCGGACGATCGCCCGGCCCATCGCCACCCGCTGACGCTGGCCACCGGAGAGGTTGGCCGGCTTGCGGTCCAGCAGCGAGGTCAGCTCCAGCACCTTCGCCGCCTCGTCGACCTTGCGGTCGATGGTCTCCTTGTCGAGCTTCGCCAGCCGCAGCGGGAACGCCATGTTCTCCCGCACTGTCATGTTCGGGTAGAGCGCGTACGACTGGAACACCATGGCGATGTCCCGGTCCCGGGGGGCCTTGTCGTTGACCCGCTGCCCGGCGATGCGTAGCTCACCGGAGCTGATGTCCTCCAGCCCGGCGATCATGTTGAGGGTGGTGGACTTTCCGCAGCCCGAGGGCCCGACCAGGATCACGAACTCGCCGTCGGCGATCTCCAGGTCGACGTCCTGCACGGCGACGGTCCCGTCCGGGAAGCTCTTGCTCACCTTGTCCAGCACGATGTCAGCCATGACTACCCACCTATCCCTTGACCGCGCCGGAGGTCAGACCGGACACGATGCGACGCTGGAAGAAGAGAACGAACAGGATGATCGGAACGGTGATCACCACGGCGGCGGCGCAGATCGCCCCGGTGGGGTCCTCGAACTGTGACGCGCCGGTGAAGAACGACAACGCGGCCGGCACCGTGCGGGACCGCTCGGTCGAGGTCAGCGAGATGGCGAACAGGAAGTCGTTCCAGCAGAAGATGAAGACCAGGATCGCGGTGGTGAACAGCCCGGGCGCGGCCAGTGGCGCGATGACGCGCCGGAACGCCTGGGCCTGGGTGGCGCCGTCCATCTTCGCTGCCTTCTCCAGATCCCACGGGATCTGCTTGAAGAACGCCGACAGCGTGTAGATCGCCAGCGGCAGCGCGAAGGTGATGTACGGCAGGATCAGCCCGAGCCAGGTGTCGAAGATCTTGAGCTGACGCTCGATCTCGAACAGCGGCGACACCAGTGACACCTGCGGGAACATCGCGATCAGCAGGGAGACGCCGACCAGCAGCTTCTTACCGGGGAAGTCCAGCCGGCTGATCGCGTACGCGGCCATCGCGCCGAGCACCACAGCGATCAGCGTGGCGATCAGCGCGACGCCGATCGAGTTGACCAGCGCCCGGACGAACTGGTCGGTGTCGAAGATGGTCCGGTAGTTGTCCAGCGTCCATTCGCGGGGGATGAAGTTCCCGTCGGTGAGGGTGGCCGGCGTCTTGAACGACAGCGACGCGATCCACAGCACCGGGACCAGCGCGAAGACGACCACGAGGACGTCGAGCAGACCCCAGCGCAGCTTTGCCCTGGTAGTGGTTTCGACAGCCATGTCAGCGCCTCTCTCCGTCGTCGCTGCCCGGAGCAGCGGTGCCGAACAGCTTCACGAAGACGAAGGCGATGATCGCCACGGTGATGAAGATCAGCACCGACATCGTCGAACCGATGCCGAGGTTGAGGCCCCGGATCAGGTTGTTGTAGGCGAGCATCGACACCGACGACGTCTCGTTGCCTCCGGCGGTCAGCACGAAAATGTTGTCGAAGACCCGGAACGCGTCCAGGGTGCGGAACAGCAACGCGACAAGGATCGCCGGCTTCATCACCGGCAGCATCACCTTGGTGAACTTCTGCCAGGCGGTCGCGCCGTCGGTGGAGGCCGCCTTGAGCAGGTCCTCGGGGACCAGCGCCAGGCCGGCCATCAGCAACAGCGCCATGAACGGGGTGGTCTTCCAGATCTCCGCCAGCATGATGATCGCCAGGGAGCTGGCCCGTTCGGTGAGCGGCGCGCCGTCGCTGAACAGGTCGGCCAGGTAGCCGGTGCCGGGCGTCCAGGCGTACCGCCAGGAGAACGCGGCGACCACTGTGACGATCCCGTACGGGATCAGCGCCGAGGTCCGAACCAGGCCGCGCCCGATGATGGTGCGGTGCATGATGATCGCCAGGCCCATGCCGAGCACCAGCTCGATGGCCACGGTGACCACCGTGATCAGCGTGGTCACCCCGAACGCGGTCCACCAGAACTCGTTGGTGAGCACAGTGACGTAGTTCTCCAGCCCGATGAACTCACGCTGGTCGGGGAAACGCAGGTCGAAGCGCTGCAACGACAGCCAGACCGAGTAGATGATCGGGTACGCGGTCACCGCGATCATGACCAGCGCGGCCGGCGCGCAGAGCAGCAGACCGAGCCGGCGTTCGGCCTTCTTGTTCTCGCTCAACGGGGGCTTGCGACGGCCACCGCGTTGCTTCGGTACGGCGGCGGGCCGGCGGGTCTCTTCTGCGGCGACGTCGGCGCCGGTCGGTGTGGCGTTGATGCTCACGGCAGGACCCCCTTGGATTGGAGGGCGTCGGCGATGGCGTCGCGCAGCTCGTCGGCGGTCTGCTGCGGGCGGATGCCGGACGGCGGCGACAGGATCGCCGACATCACTGTGGAGATGCTCTGGTAGGCGGGGGTCAGCGGACGCGTCGCTGGTTCCTTCAGCTCCTCCAGGATGGTGTCCTTCATCGGGTACGCCTCGGTCATCTCCGGGTCGTCGAAGACCGCTTCGATGGTCGGCGGCACACCGTCGTTGATGGCGGAGAACTTCTGGTGCTCGGCGCTGCGGATGCACCGGGCCGCCTCGAAGGACTGCTCCGGGTGCTTGGAGTAGGAGCTGACCGCCAGGTTGACCCCACCGATGGTGACCTTGCTGGGGGTGCCCTCGTCGATGCCCGGAATCCGAGCCCAGCCGACCTGCTTGGCCAGCTCCGGGTTCGCCTCCTGAAGAGCCGGGTAGACGAACGGCCAGTTCACCTGGAACGCGCCCGCGCCGGACTGGAACTCCAGCCGAACCGGGTCCTCGGTGGCGTTGCTGAACGACGGCGAGGTCACGCCCGACGTGGCGAACGTCTTCAGCTGCTCCAACGCCCGGACCGTGCCCTCGTCCATCACGGCCTTCGTACCGTCGTCGTTGAGGATCTTCCCGCCGGCGCTCTCGGCCAGGGTGTTGTAGAGGACGACCAGACCCTCGTACTGCGCGCCCATGGTGAGCACCTGGTACGGCTTGCCCTGGTCCTTGAGCTGCTGGGCCGCGCTGATCATCTGGTCCCAGGTGGTCGGCGGCTGCGGCACCAGGTCCTTGCGGTACCAGAGCAACTGGACGTTGGTGTTCTTCGGCGCCGCGTACAACTTGTCCTCGTACCGGGCGGTGTCCAACGGCCCGGCGAGGGTGCCCTGCTCGACCTCGGCCTTGTCCTGACCGGTCCACTCGCGGATCCAGTCGGCGCTGGCGAACTCCTGGGTCCAGGTGACGTCCAGCCCGAGCAGATCCATCCCGCTGTCCTCGGCGGCCAGCCGGCGCACCATCTGCACCCGCTGGTCGTCGGCCTGCCGGGGCAGCACCCGGTAGGCGATCTCGTACCGTCCCTGGGCCTGCGCGTTGCAGTCGTCGACGACCTTCTGCAGGTTCTGCTCGGGCGGGTAGTACAGGTTGATCGTCGGTGGGCCACCAGCGTCGTCCGCGCCGCACGCGGCCAGCGGTGCCACGAGTGCCAGCGCGGCAGCCGCCGCGCCCAGCCGAACAACTGGCCGGCGTCGGTGTCGAGCCGTTTCGGGGTCCGTCATCGCCCTCCCCCTCTCCTCGGCGAAAGACCGGGGAGGGCATCCGTGCCCCGGCGCACGGCGAGCCGATTCCGAGTCGGCAAGCTGCGGAAACTCCGGCCCGGATGCTCTGTAGCGGCTACTCTGCCCCACCCGTGAAGTCGCGAAACCTGGCTGTCACAGCGGAAGTCGACGCCGGTATATCGTGACGCCGAATAGCAAGGTATTATGTGTCGCATGGTAGCGGCGGAGAGCCAGTCCATCGACGACAACGACCGGCAGACCCAACTCCTGCGGGGCGCGCTGGACATGTGCCTGCTGGCGCTGCTGGCACGCGAGCCAGCGCACGGCTACGAGCTGGTTCGGCGAATGGAGACGGCCGGCTTCGGCGCCATCAGCTACGGCACCATCTATCCCCTGCTGACTCGCATGCGCCGACTTGGCCTTGTCGCTCACGAACAGCAGGTGAGCCCAACCGGCCCACCCCGAAAGGTCTACGCGCTGACCGGGTCCGGTCGGATCCACCTGGATGCCTGGCACAACCAGTGGAACCGCTTCACCGACACCGTCGACGCCGTTCTCCGCCCGCTCGACCACACCCCCACGAGGAGTTGACCCATGGACACCATCGACCGCCTTCTGGGCGAAGCCGACCAGGCGTGGCGCGGAGACGGGGTCGGCTCGGCCGATCGGGCGGCACTCGCCGCGGACCTGCGCCTCGACCTGCGGGCAGCGGCTGCCGACGGGGGCGATCCCGCACAGTTGATCGGCGGTGACGTGGCCGGCTTCGCGCGGCGGCTCGCCGACGAGGCTGGCGTCCAACGGGTGCGTGGCGACTACGGCCGCATTCTCGGCACCGCGCTGATCGGCGCGGTGCTCGGTGTCGTGCTCGGCTACGGCCTCCTGATGGCGGCCTACCCGGTCTTCGTCCGCATGGTCGACATCCCCCGCTCGATCGACGTACCGGTCCAGCTCGCCGTCGCCGTCTACTACGGCATACCGGCCGCCGTGGTCGTCACGGGAGCGGTCATCGCGGTGCGGACCCGGCTCCGCGACCTGCCCAGGATCCGGCGGACGGCTCAGTTGATGAGCGTCCTCATGCCGGTGGCCGGCATCGTCATCACGCCGATCACCGTCACCTTCGCCTGGACCACCGACTACAGCGCGGCACCACCGGTGGTGGTCACGGAGATCGCCATGGTCCTGGCCGCGCTCGCGGGCGCCACGGTGCTGGCGCGTCGCTTGTCACTGCGCGAAGGCCGGACCGCCGCCGACAGCCCGCACCCGGACGCCACCAGAGTCAAACCCGCCTGACGGTACGAGCAGCGCCAGTCCGGAGTATGACAGGTGTAAGCTGCGCGTATGACAGAGCCTCAGCGCCGCTTCACGATCTCCGTCCCCCCGGACGTGAGTCAGATCCTGGAGAGCCAGGGCAACCGCATGGCCAGTGCCTACGTCACGGAGTCGGTGCGTCGGCGCAAGCGGGTGGAGCAGCACAAGGAGTTGTTGCTCGCCGACGGCATTCACATCACTGAGCAGGGTGTGGCCGAGGCTCGGGCCCGCCGCCTGGGCGTGGAGGCTGAGTGGCCTGCGGAGCGGTTCGAGGCGGAGCGCGCCAAGATCCGCGCCGCCATGGAGGCCGAGATGAACGGTGACGACACCGCGCCCCGCGTCGACGCCGCATGACCTCGGAGACAACACCACCAGTTCGGCTCATCCTGGACCGGTCGGCCCTGCTGGGATACGCCGTCCTCCGGACGGTGCACGTGGGCGAGCCCGTCCACGAGGTGATTGAGGACGGGGTGCGGTTCGGGGTGCCGGTGGTGGCAGCGACCGAAGCGTTGACCATGGCGACCGGCAAGGACCTGGCCCTGCTGCACAAGCTGCTGGCCTTGACTTCCTGCGCGCTTCTGCCCGAGCAGGCGGAGGATCTACCGGAGCTGACCTTCTGGCAGCGCAGGACCCGCCGTTTCGACCTGGCCGCAGCCGCCGTGGCGGGCCTGACCCACGACGCCGCGGTGCTGACCAGTGAGGGGCCCGGATACTCCGACGGGGTGCCACTGATCCCCTTTCCGGGATGAACGACGGCTGCCCGAGCGTCAACCCCGGGCCCTGGCCCAGGAGAGGAAGCGCTCGGTCATCCCGGTCGGCGGATGATCCGGGTGGAGTTGGGTGAGCTGGTTCGTCGCCTCGTGCATCACAGTGCCGAGGTAGATCAGCAGCGCGGTCCGGCTGGTCCGGTACTCCGTCAGCAGGGCGAGCTTGGCCGGTTGGCAGGGCCACTCGGCGCCACAGTTGCGGCACCGCCACAGCGGGCGCATGGCGACATGCGGGACGGGCGGCCGAACCACCATCACCGCCACCACGTCGAGGGCTGCTGGCCTGTCGGGGTGAGCACATCGACCTCCTCGGGGACGGGGACGGGGCCGCTCCCGCAAGGGGGAAACGGGAGCGACCCCGGAGGGCAGGGCCCACCGCCGCCATTCCGGCCACCAGCGGACCCGCCACTGGTGACAGTCTGGTGATGAGGCGACTACCGTCGATACGTGCTCGCGCCATCTGTGCAGCTCAGCGGTCCAGGTGAGCACCCATGACGGACACGCCGAGCCAGACTGAGCGAAGGTTGGGGAATCGATGGGGACCGTCACCGACTACGTGCTGGAGGAACTGCGTCTGTTCCGGACGGGGTCCGGGCTCAGTCAGGACGACTTCGGCCGGGGCATCGGCTATTCGGGTTCGCACGTCAGCTCGGTGGAGACCGGCGGGCGACCGCCCACGAAGGAGTACATGAGGGCTGTCGACACCCACCACCAGACCGGCGGACGCTTCCTCCGGATGCTGGACGGGTTGGCCCGGCTCGACGCCGAGCCGGCCTGGCTGCGCGAGTGGATCGAGTTCGAACGGGAGGCCACCACGCTGCGCTGGTTCGAGTTGGCGTACGTGCCGGGCCTGCTCCAGACCGAGCGGTACGCCCGCGCGACGTTGGCCGGTGGCCGGTTCGACGCCGAGGACGTGGACCGGATCGTCGCCTCCCGGCTGGAGCGGCAGGCGATCCTGCACCGCCCACGCCCGCCGCAGCTCATCGCCGTGCTGGACGAGGCGGTGCTGCGCCGGCCGGTGCTCGACCAGCCGGGCCTCATGGTCGAGCAGTGCGAGCACCTGGTCCAGTTGGCGACGGCGGAGCATATCCAGGTGCACATCGTCCCAACGGATGCTGGGATGTACCTGGGGATGGGCGGTCAGTTCATCATCGCCGAGATGCCGGACGGTGAGCGCGTGACCTATGCCGACAACCAGCTCACCGCGCAGATCGTCGATGCGCCGGCCGACGTCGCTAAGCTGGCGAAGACGTGGGAGATCGTGCGGAACGAGGCGCTCCCCCGCCGGCAGTCAACCGAGCTGATCAAGGAAGTGGCGAAGTCATGGGCATGCTGACCCCACAGTGGCGAAAGTCGACCCGGTCCGGCGGCAACGGCGGAGCTTGCATCGAGGTCGCCGACAACCTGCCGAGCGTGGTGCTGGTGCGCGACACCAAGGACCGCGACGGCGGCACCCTGCACGTCGACCCGACGGCCTGGAAGGCGTTCGTCGCGTACGTCAAGCAGCACTGAACACGAAGCTCGGAGAAGACCCCTCGACCTAGGGCACTCTGAGATCTTGGACAGTTTCCGTTATGACAGAACGGAAACTGTCCAAGATCTACCCGGAAAGGTCCCGCGACCGCCGGCAGTCAGTTCGATGACGAACTACCGCCCCGGCCATCGGACAGCAGCGGCCTGACCTCAGCTTGCTATCGCTGCTTCCTGCGTTTCCGGCTGGGTGCCCGGACGGGCGAGCCGGGTCGCGGCACCCGCGAACACGGCACCGGCGATGGCCAGGGCGAGAATCTGCCAGGCCGGCCCCAACGGGTAGTAGGGGCCGGGTGTGAATGCGCTGTGCACGGTGAAGACCGGACCGACGTCGCCGTGATCTCGGAATGTCCGCAACACGTTGCCGTACAGGGCTACTGCCGGCAGAGCGAGCGCGATCAGAGCGACGGCCCAGAGCCCGGCGGAGGCGCGTCGCCGTTCGGCCGACGCCTCCACGATCCGGTAGGCGAGTGCCGCTGCGAACAGCCATCCGACGACAAGTCCGATCAGGATGCCCATCACGATCAGAGGTAGGAACAGGGGCCTGCTCTGCGCCCAGCCGTCGTTGAGTTGCGCAACGGAAGGTCGGCGAAGGACCTTCTGCCCGGACACGTTCGCCCGGACCAGGCATGCTGGGACGATGATCGCGCGCTTCAAGGACCTCTGCCTGGACGCCACCGACCCGCTCGCGCTGGGTGCCTTCTGGGCCCGGATACTCGACGGCGACGTGGCCGATGCCGGTGACGACGACACCCGGGTGGACCCGCGCTCGGCGCGCTCGAACGCCGAGTCCATCTGGGTGAACAAGGTGCCCGAGCCACGGGTCGGCACGACCCGCGTACACCTGGATCTGCGGTTGGCCGGCGCGGACCCGGCGGCGTTGCTCGCGGACGGCGCCCGGCTGGTCCGCGAACCGGGCGGCGAGGCGACCTGGTGGGTGCTCGACGACCCGGAGGGCAACGAGTTCTGCGCGTTCCCGGCCCGAGAGGGCACCCGACCGGGCCCGTTCGAGCTGGTGGTGGCCTCGACCGACCCGGCGTCGCAGGCGACCTGGTGGGCCGGGGTGGTCGGCGGCACCGTCGAGCACGAGTCGAGCACCTCGTCGGTGGTCGGCGCGTCCGGGTTCCCGTGGGACTACTGGGTGTTCGTCGGCGTGTCCGAGCCCAAGGTGGTCAAGAACCGGCTGCACTGGGACGTCGACCTGGTCGACCCGGAGCCGATGGCGCTGATCGCGGCGGGCGCGACGCTGCTGAGCGAGCCTCTCGACGAGGCGCACTGGTGGTGGGTGCTGGCTGACCCCGAGGGCAACGAGTTCTGCGCCTTCGCCCCACGCCCCACCGGGTGAACGACCGACTACCGAGCGCGGGCGTCGTCGGCTAGCGTTTTCCTAGCGCCGTAGCCGGCGCGTTCGCCGCCGCCGTCGACACGCCTCCGGCCGGCCCATGCCTGCCCGATCGGTTGGTAATCGCGGGAACGTCCCACCGCCACTCCCCCGGTTCGGCAGGATCGTCCCAACGAGGAGGTGCCGTCGTGCAGGACACCCGCGCTCTCGCCCTGACGTTCGAGGTGAGCGGCCTGCCACCGGTCAAGACCGAAGCGTTGTCCATCTTCGCCGCCGGGCACCGGCAGGCGACGAGGGTCCGCACCCTGCTCCAGGCCGCCCTCGCCGCGGCCCAGCGCACCGGCTGGACGCCGTTGCCCGGGCCGATCGAGGTGGACCTGGTGTTGCGTTGCCCGCCGGGGCACCGTACGTCCGACGCCAGCACCCTTCTCGGCGGCGTCTGCGCGGTGTTGCAGGACAAGAAGCGGGTGTCGAACATCGGCCTCGCCCACCTCGGCGTGCTGGTGGACGTCGCCCTCTACGACGACGACCGGCAGATCCGCCGGCTGTCGTACCACGAGGAGCCGGCGGAGGAATTCTCGTACCAGGTGCGGGTCGCCGCCGTACCGACCGGGGTTTGACCGACGTCCGCGGTGGGGTATCGCGGACGCCGACGAAGGGAGCACCGATGTCGGAGCCACATGTCACGCTCGACCCCCGCGGGCTCGATCCTGTGCAGCAGAAGCTGCGCGGCCCGCTGGAGGAGCAGCTGACCTCGGCGCTTCAGGCGGCCACCGATCGGGTCCGCTCCGGTTACGCCGGCGAACCGGTCGAGCAGGTCTGCCAGCGGCTGTTGGAGGAGACCCGCTCCGGGTTGCACCCCGACATCGCTGCCGGGTTCAACCCGGACATGGACGAGTTCTGCCGGGTCGCGGTGGCGATCGTTCGACGCGAGGCCGGCTGAGCCGGGGCCGCTCTCAGTATCGGCTGAGCTGGGCGTACGGGCTGAGCACGATGCGGGGTGACAGCGCCGGGTCCAGCCAGGTGAGCACGTCGACCAGGTGATCGTGGGCGAGGGAGACGCAACCAGCCGTGGCGTTGCCGGCGCTGGTGCTGAACTGGTGCAGGAAGATCCCGCTGCCCGCGTTCGGCACCGGCTTCGGCACGTTCGGCGGCATGTTGTAGGTGATCACCGCGAAGTGCGTGTACGCGGGGACCTCCTTCCACAGTGCCTCGCTGGCCCCGCCCGGGTTGGTCGCACTCTGCTGGAAGGTGTTGTAGAGCGGAGACGATGGGTTCTCGTTCCACCAGTCCCCGCTGACCAGCCGGTGGTAGGGGAATCGCAGGCCCGGGTTGGCGGCGATGCCGTACATGGTGGGGCCGATCGAGTAGACGCCGGTCGGCGTGGTCGGCACACCCTCCACGTGGTTGTCGCTGAAGCCCTTCGAGCCGATCCGGGCGGGCAACGACGCCGACGCCGGCCACCAGTTGCTCCGGACCCGCACGAACGCCTCCAGCGTGGCGTAGGTGGTGGTGTAGCTGCTCGCGCCGACGATGATCACCTGCTTCGTCTCCGCCGGCAGCGTGGTCAACGCGCTGGCGCGGGCCCGGGGCTGCCACTTCGGCAAGGGTCGCTTCGCCGAGGCCGTGCCCCAGCCCGGCCGCAGGGGCCGGTCCGCCGCGAGCGCGGGCGCGGGCGGGGTGAGCACGGCCGGGGTGACCAGACCGGCCGCCGCGCCGAGCAGGAGAGATCTGCGCTTCATGCCGCCATCCTGACAGTCGAACCGCGTGCGGTCTGCCCCGCTCGCAGCCGTCGAACGATTCGCGGGCCGGGTCAGGACCGGGTCCGCAACTACCCGGCCCTGACCCTCGGCCGTCCGGCAGGGAAGCGGACAGCTCCGGCACCCCGCCGCGCGGGCGTGGCACGACGCCACGCGCGAGAACGGGGTGAGCCAGCCACTTCGCACTCAGCTCCACGGTGCTCACCCGCCGAACGCCGACGCGCCCCGACACACCCCGAGGGGCCGTGAGCGCCGGACCAGGTTAGGCGCGCTCCTACCGGCCGGACAAGCCGCGGCGGACGAACGGCGGCAGGACTGATCCCACGCTGAAAATCGGGCAGGTTGGCGTAACGCGACCATGATCGCCGACGCTGTTTGCCTTCGGTACGGTCAGAAGTGGCGCAGCAGGTCCCGGAACGCGGCGAGCCGCAGTACCCCGCCGTCTGTCGGGTCCAACTCGTCGTCCTCCAGCACCCAGGTGTTCGCGTTCGGAATGAACACCGCGTTCAACCCAGCGGCCCGCGCCGGCAGGATGTCCGACTTCGGGGAGTTGCCGATCATCCAGGCGCCGTCCGGAGCGAAGTCGTGCTCCCGAGTGAGCCACCGGTACGTGTCGACGTTCTTCTCGGCGACGATGTGCGCGGCCCCGAAGTGGTGCAGGAGACCGCAGGCGTCCAGCTTGCGCTGCTGCTCCTCCCGGTCGCCCTTGGTGAGCAGCAGCAACTCGTGCCGGCCGGCCAGCTCGTCGAGCGCGTCGGCCACCCCGGGCATCAGCTCCACCTGGTGCTCGACGAGGGCAACCGCCAACCGGTCGATCTCCTGACGCTCGGAGTCGGTGGCCGGCCGCTCGCGCAGCCGCTCCAGGCACTCCGCCAGGCTGCGCAGGAAGACCTTGCTGCCGTACCCGTGCGCCACCGCGTTGGCCCGCTCGATGTCGTCGAGGACGGCCCGCAGCGCGTTCCGGTCCAGGGTGGGGTGGTCCAGCCAGCCCAGGAAGTCGTCGATCACCCGCTCGAAGACGACGTTGTTCTCCCACAACGTGTCGTCCGCATCGAAGATCAACACCTGCGCCTGTCGTCGCGCCGCCACGCCAACCGTCATGCCATGCCCTCCCCGTGCCACCGCCTGCAAGGCCGAGAGACAGGATAGGTGGGAGATCGATGTGAGATCTTCCGGATTTTCGTGAACCGCTCCAGAGCGGCCGTCGTCAAGTGGAGGCGACATCCATGATGATTCCCGCCAGGTTCGGGACGGCTCTTGAGGAGTACGGCATGGTCACCATGAAGTGGGTCACCGGCGCGGCGATGCTGGCCTGCACCAGCGCGCTGATGGCCTGCCAGGGCGGTGCGGACAAGGCGCCGGACACCGCGGCGGGCACGCCGACGCCGTCGGGCACCGTGACCGGCGCGCCGATGCCGACGGCAGCGGCGCCAACCACGTCATCGGCAGCGGTGACCGACCCGCTGCTGTCCGGCAAGCGCGAGGTCACGATCACCCGGGTGCGGGGTTCGGGGCAGCCGTTGGAGATCAGCGGGCGGCTCGAGGAGGGCGGCGACACCGGCGGTCGCATCCTGTTCGTGCCGACACCGATCGGCGGCGACCGATACGTGATCCGGGCCTTCGGCACCAGGGACGACCACCCCGCCAATGACGACCCGTCCTGCTGGCAGGTGAACGGCCTGGACATCGAGCCCGAGCTGACCATCGGGGCCGTCGTCTGCGACCAGGACGACCCGATCCAGCGGTTCACCATCATCGCCAAGGGCGACGGCACGTACGCGATCGGCAGCGAGACCCGATTCCTGCAGCACCTCCCCGGCAACGGCCTCGTCCTCAAGGAGTTGGGCAACGCCAAGCTGAACACCACGTTCCGGTTCACCGACAAGGGCCCGGCCGACCGCCAGCCCATCAACTGACCACGACCGGGGGCGTCGGCGGTGGCCTGGTCAGGGCCACCGCAGCAACCGTTGCGCGATCAACGCTTCGCGGTCCTCCTGCCCCTCGGGTCGCAGCCGGCCGCCACGGGTGAGCATCACCACGCCGTGCAGCAGGCTCCAACCCACCTCGGCCAGGGTGTCCGGGTCCCGCCCCTCGGCCAGCGGGGTCAGGGCCGCCCGCAGCTCGGCGAAGACCGCCCGCGGCGCGGCCGGCACACCATCCACGCCGAGGGCCAGGTCAGGGGTCAGCGCGAGCATCGCGTCATAGACCTCAGGATTCGTGTACGCGAAGTCGAGGTACGCGGTCGCGACCGCCGGCCAGACCCCCTCGGGGCTCCCGGCGGTCTCCGCGTGCGCCTCGGCGAGGTCGGCGGCCAGATCGGCGAAGGCGCACACCGCGACGGCGGCGATCAGCGCCTCCAGGTCGGCGAAGTGCCGATAGATGTCGCCCATGTCGATCTCGGTGCGTTCGGCGAGCCGTCGGGTGGTCACACCCGCCCAGCCCTCCGTCTCGGCCAACTCTCGCGCGACAGTGACGATGAGGTCACGCCGGTCCTGTTCGGTGGCCTTCTCGGCAGGTCCGGGCACGCCCACGAGCGTAGAGGCGTACACCTGCCGTAGCGGTCGGGTGACGGATTGGTGACTCTTGTGGTGGGCCGGCTGCCTCGCTCCACGTGCCACAGCCGCCCCCTGGCTCGTTAGGCGAGGAGATCACCGCGACGGGAGGGGCCCGTGATCGTTCGGCGGCACCGGCGCGTGACGAGCCGATGAGGAACACCCCCGACAGACTGTTGCGCAGCGAAGTCACTCGTCAGCGGGCCACCTTCCTGGAGCTCTTCCTCGACCTGGTCTTCGTCTTCGCCCTCACCCGGATCTCCGCGCGGCTGATCGCTGACTTCACCGACGGCCAACGCGGCGTGTACGCGGGCCTCGGCCAGGCTCTGCTGCTGTTCCTGGCGCTGTGGGCGGTCTGGTCGGTGACGGTCTGGTCGACAAGTTGGCTGGACCCGGACGCCCCGATTGTCCAGACCGTCATCATCATGACGTTGGTCGGCGCCATGACGATGGCCGTCGCCGTGCCGCACGGCTTCGGCGCACGGGCCTCCCTTTTCGCCATCACCCTGGTGACCCTCCAGATCGGCCGGGTGGTGTTCTTCCACGTCGCCGGGCACGGCAGGCCGGACCCCCAACAGTCCATCCGGATCCTGTTCTGGTTCGGCCTGAGCGCACCGCTCTGGGTCGTCGGCGGGCTGGTCAACGACGGCACTCTTCGCGGGGCCCTCTGGACCCTCGCCATACTGACCGACTACACCGGGCTGTTCCTCGGCTGGCCGACCCCCCGACTCGGCGCGCACCGGCTCGGCGTCCAGATGATCGCGGCCGAGCACCTGGCCGAGCGGTACCAACAGTTCCTCCTCATCGCTCTCGGCGAGGCGATCTTCGTCATCGGCCTCGCCTTCAGCGGCAGCGAGTTCCACACCGACCAGACCTGTGGGTTCGTCCTGGCACTGGCGAGCACCGTCCTGCTCTGGCGGATCTACTTCCACGTGGCGGGAGGGATGCTGAGCACCGCCGTCGACCGTTCCCGTAACCCCGCCCGACTCGCTACCGACATGGCGTTCGCCCACATGGTCATGATCGCGGGGATCGTGCTCACCGGCGTCGGCTTCGAGCTGTTCATCGCCGAGCCGCTCGGGCACCTCCCGGCGACCTGGCTCATCGCCATCTTCGGCGGCCCGGTGCTCTTCCTCGCCGGACGATCGGCGCTCGAATACCAGGTCTTCGGTCGGGTCTCCCGGTCCCGGCTGGCCGGCCTGGTGGCCTTCGGCCTGCTGATCCCGGCAGCACTGCACCTCCAGCCGCTCAGCGCCGGCGCGGTCGCCGCCGTGGTGCTGCTCGGCGTCGCCGCGGCGGACGCGCGACGCTCCCGCCACCGGTCGCCGGAGACGCCCACGCCCCCGTACTAGGAGCTGCGTCAAGGCGAGGGTCAGCGGAACCCAGCGGTCGATCAGCGGTGGAGGGCCGCTTCGCTTCGCATGTGCGACAACTTCTCGGGGTTCCGCACGGCGTAGACCCCGCTGATCAGACCGTCGTCGATACGCAGCGCGAGGACCGTGTCGACCGCGCCGTCGAGCCGCAGAACCAGCGCCGGGTGTCCGTTGACCTGGGCTGGGTGCAGCGACATGGTCGCGACCCTGGCGTGTGTGCTGCACAGTAGGCGGGCCACCTTGTCGGCCCCGGCGACAGGCCGCAGCACGGCCTGCTTGATGCCGCCGCCATCGCCGAGGAGCACGACATCCGGCGCGAGGACGTCGAGCAGGCCCTGCACGTCGCCGGTCTCGACCGCCAGCCGGAACGCGTCCAACGCCCGCCGGGTGTCCGCCGGGGAGACCATCCCGCGCGGCCGGCGCGCGGCGACATGCGCCCGCGCACGGTGGGCGATCTGACGGACCGCTGCCGAACTCTTGTCGACCGCCTCGGCGATCTCGTCGTATCCAATGTCGAAGACCTCACGGAGGACGAACACCGCCCGCTCGGTCGGCGCCAGCGTCTCCAGCACCAGCAGCATCGCCATCGAGACGCTCTCGGCGAGTTCGACGTCGTCGGCGACGTCGGGCGCTGTCAACAGCGGCTCGGGTAGCCAGGAGCCGACGTAGGACTCCCTGCGCCGGCCGACCGCACGCAGCCGGTTGAGCGACAGTCGGGTGGTGATCCGGACCAGGTACGCGCGCTGGTCCCGCACCGTCGTGAGATCCGCGTCCGCCCACCGCAGCCAGGTCTCCTGGAGGACGTCCTCCGCGTCGGCAGCCGAACCGAGCATCTCGTACGCGACGGTGAAGAGGAGGTTGCGGTGGTTGACGAACGCGTCGACCGCGCCGTCCCCCCGGCCGTCCTCACCCACGATTCCGCCTCCCGCATCCATGCGTCCTCCAGTCTCGCCGAACTCGACCGCGTCGCCCACCAGACACCGGCCTCCCGACTTCTGTGACACCGGGCGTCGGTGCTCCTCGTCACTTCACGAGCTGTCACAGCGCACCGGCCGGCGGTGTCTCCTGTGCGAACCGATACGGAGGCAAATCATGAACCTGGCACTGTGGATCGTGGCCGGCCTGTTGGCCACAATTGCCTTGGCCGGCGGCATCACCAAGACATTCGTACCCAAGCAGAGGTTGTCCGCCGCCAACGGCGGCGGGTGGACCGGCGACGCCAGCGTCGGCTTCGTCAAGACCCTCGGAGTTCTCGAACTCCTGGCCGCTGTCGGCCTCATCCTGCCCGGCGTGCTCGACATCGCACCGGTGCTCGTGCCGGTGACCGCGATGTGCTGGATTCTGCTGATGGTCGGCGCGATGATCACCCACCTGCGCTACGGCGAGGCGAGGTTCATGGTGCTGAATCTCGCCTATCTCGCGCTGGCCGCGTTCGTGGCCTGGGGTCGCCTCGGACCCGAGCCCTTCACCGGCTGACCCGGGCCCACTCCCGCTCCGGCTGGCCGACGGTGCCCCGCTATCCTCGCGCGATGACGTCGCGGACCGCGCCGAGGAGGCGCACCAGGCGCACCCTCGTGGCCGTGTCCGTCACGCTGGGCCTGCTGTCGTGCCTGTGGTGCCTGTCGTTCCTGTGGTTGCAGATGTCCAAGACCGAGGGCGCGTTGCCACCGGAGTCACGGACGCCGCGGGTGCCATCCGGAGCGACGGTCGCCGACGAGAGCATGGAGTGCGCCTCGGGCGGATGCTGGCGGACGATCACGCTGGTGCCGGCGGCGGGGCAGTCTCCGGAGGACCTGGCACACGAGATGGGTCTCTCCGAGGGCCTGCGCCTGCCGCCGACACTGCTCGACCCGGCGACCGTCTACGTGGGGGCCCGCCCCAAGGAGGGCAAGCTGATCGTCCACGTCGGTTATCAGTGAGTCCTTCCGGGCCTCGGCGGTGCCGCTGGATGGGCGAGCCCGCTCCACCGCGCGGCGCTCAGGAGGGTGCGGCGGCGGGGAAACCGTCGGTGAGCGCGCCGATCACCCGCTGGATCCGGTGCTCCGCTGTCGAGTCGGTGGGGCCGGTCAGCGCGACGTGGTGCAGCACGCTGACCACCGCCAGGGCCAGTGCCTCGGTGTCGACGCCGGCCGGCACCCGCCCACGGCTTTGCTCGGCGGCCAGGTAGTCGGCGACCGCGCGTTCGACCCCCCGCAGCCCCGACATCCCGCTGCCCAGGACTGCTTCGACGTTCGCCGTCAACTCCGGGCGGAAGGCGGTGAGCCGGGTCAACGCCGTCAGCGTGCCCAGCGGTGTCGCCAGGACGGCCTGGCGCAGGTTGTCGGCGACAGTGCCGGACCCGGCGCGCTCCGGCAGGTTGGCCACCTCGCCGGTGATGTGGAAGACGCGGTCGACAGCGAACCCGGTCAGGAAGTCGCCGAAGTTCGCGAAGTGCGCGTAGAGCAGGCCGGTCGCGACGCCGGCCTCGCGCGTGACGGCTCGGCCGGTGAGCCGGCTCGGCCCCTCTTCCACGATCAACCGCTCGACGGCAGCGAAGAGCTGCTGTCGAAGCGCTGGGATGGCGACTCCGCGCGGCATGGCTGAAGTCTAGGCGGTTCCGCAGCCGCCGTTTGCGCCAGTATGAACACGCGCTCATACTGGTTTGAGCAGATGCTCATTCCAGTGGTGAGGTGCAGGATGAAACGTGCGGTGATCGTGGGCGCGGGGATAGCCGGGCTGGCCACAGCCCTCCGACTCGACCAGGACGGGTGGCAGGTCCTCGTGGCCGAACGGGCGTCGGCCCGGCGCAGCAGCGGCTACATGGTGAACCTGATCGGGCCGGGCTACACCGCCGCCGAACGCCTCGGCCTGCTCCCCGCGCTGTCCGCCGCCGACCTGGGGCTGTTCACCACAGTGCTGGTCCACGCCGACGGACGGCCCAAGTTCACAGTGCCGTCCGCCATCGCCGAGGCGGCACTCGGCAAGCGAGCCCTCTCGGTGTTCCGCGGCGACCTGGAATCCAGCCTCTACGAAGCGGTGCGGGACCGAGTCGACATCCGCTTCGGCACCACCGTCACCTCCGTCGACCAGGACACCGACCAGGTACGCGTCGAGTTGAGCGACGGCACCGTCGAGCAGGCCGACCTGCTGGTCGGCGCCGACGGGGTGCACTCGGCCACCCGTACCGCCGTGTTCGGCCCCGACTTCCGGGTGGACCTCCCGTACCTCGTGGCCGCCTTTCCGCTGCCCCACCCGGTGCCCGGCGTGCCCGAGTCGTCCGCCACCACCTACATCGGCCCCGGACGCACCGCGGCGATGGTCAACCTGGGCCCGAAGCGGTCATCGGCGTTCTTCACCTACCGCAGCGCGGAGCCCACCGCCGACCTGGGTCGCGGGCCGGTCGACGCGCTACGGGCCGCGTTCGGAGATCTGTCGGGTGGCGTGCCCGACGCGATCGACCACCTGGAGGCCGACCCGGCCAGCGCCTACTTCGACGCGGTCAGCCAGGTGGTCATGCCGCGCTGGAGCAGCGGACGCGTCGTCCTGCTCGGAGACGCGGCGTGGTGCGTGACGCTCTTCGCCGGACACGGCGCGGCCCTCGCCCTGGCCGGCGCCGACCAGCTCGGCGCCGCCCTACGCCGACACGCCGCCGACCTCCCGGCCGCACTCGCCGAGTGGGAGACCGGACTGCGCCCGGAGGTCAGCAAACGACAGGCACTCGCCCGCCGGGGAATGGCCCAGTACGCGCCGCCCAGCCGATTCCACGTCTGGATGGGCGATCTGACCATCCGGGCGATCACAGTGCCCGGCGTCAGCGGCCTCGTCCGACGAGGAATCGAACGGGCGAACCGCTGAGTGGTGCTCCGCGCCACATCCCTTGACTTGAAGCGCTTGAAGTTGGGGACGCTTCACCCATGGCAGCGACGAAGGAAGGCCATGAGCAGGCCGAAGGGCCTCTGACCATCCAGGAGATGGCCCAGCGGTCAGGCTTCAGCGAGCCGACGCTGCGCTACTACGAGAAGGCCGGGCTGCTCGGCGCGGTGCCCCGCGACGACAGCAGCGGCCACCGCCGTTACGACACCCCACTCGCCGAGCGGATCGACGCCCTGGCCTGCCTGCGGTCCGCCGGGATGAGCGTCGCGGACATGCGCCGGTACCTGACGCTGCTCGACGAGGGCGACCTGGCGGCCGCCGCCGAACAGCGCGACCTCTTCGCCCGGCACGCCGACCGGCTCTCCGCCGAGATCGAGCGCCTACGGGTACGCCAGGCGTACCTGCGCGCCAAGGCGGACATGTGGGATGCCCGACACCGAAGCGACACCGCTGCGGAGACCCGCGCGCTCACACACGTCAAGCGCGCTCTTGAGAAATTCTGAGCAACGATGGGACACACCATGCCAAACGATCTACAGCTTCGCTCCACCGACGGTGCCCTGGTGCTGGTGACCGGTGCGACCGGCCATCTCGGCGGGCATTCCGTCGCCCGACTGCTCGACGAGGGCTACCGGGTACGGGTCACTGTCCGCGAGCCGGGCCAGGGCGACGAGGTGCTCGACCGGATCCGGCAGTCGGGCGTGAACCCGGACGGCCGGGTCGAAGTCCGCACCGCGGCCCTCTCCGCCGACGAGGGCTGGGCCGAGGCGGTCGCCGGGGCACGTTACGTGCTGCACCACGCGTCGCCGTTCCCGTTCACCCCGCCCGCTGACGACGACGAGGTGGTCCGGCCGGCCCGCGACGGAGCGCTGCGCGTCGTGCGGGCCGCCCGCGAGGCCGGGGTACGGCGGGTGGTGCTGACCTCGTCGTACGCGGCGGTGGGCTACACCGTCAGGCCCGACGGCCGCTACAGCGAGGCGGACTGGACGAACGTCGACGACGACATCCCGGCGTACCACCGGTCGAAGACGCTCGCCGAACGTGCGGCCTGGGACGACGTCCGAAACAACGGTGGGGTCGAGCTCAGCGTCGTCAACCCGACCGGCATCTTCGGGCCACTCCTGGGGACGCGGACGTCCGCGACCATCGGCCTGGTGCAGGGGTTCCTCCAGGGGGCGACGCCGGTCGTACCCCGGATGTACTTCGGGGTGGTCGACGTCCGGGACGTGGTCGACCTGCACCTACGCGCGATGCTGCACCCGGACGCCGCCGGTGAGCGGTTCATCGGGGTCAGTGGCAAGTCGATCAGCTTCCTCGACATGGCGAAGATGCTCGCGCGGCACCTGCCGAGCCTGGCCGACCGGGTTCCGGCCCGAGAGTTGAACAACGAGGAGGTCCGGGAGGGCGCGAAGACCGAGCCGGCGCTGCGTGAGGCCGCCGTCCTCGGTGGTCAGGTCCCGGTGATCAGCAACGACAAGGCCCGCACCGTTCTCGGCTGGCGGCCCCGCCCGGTGGAGACGACCATCACCGACACCGCGGACAGCCTCATCAAGCTCGGCGTAGTCACCACCTGACCGTCGCCCGTCGCCCGTCGCCCGTCGCCCGTCGCCCGTCGCCCGTCGCCCGTCGCCCGTCGCCCGCATGATCGTGCTCGATCCAGGATCGAGTGGCCTCCCGATGCCAGCGACACCACTACACCAAGGATCGAGCACGATCATGCGGGCCTGAGCCACAGGCCGGGCTCGGGCACGCCCGCGAGCGAGGGCGTGAGGGGGCGGGGTCAGCGGCGCAGGGTGAGGATCAGGTCGGCTACCAGGGCGGTCCAGCCGGTCTGGTGCCAGGCGCCCAGGCCGGCCCCGTTGTCGCCGTGGAAGTACTCGGGGAAGGCGATCAGGTCGCGCCAGTCCGGGTGGGTCTGGAACATCTGAGCGGCGCCGTAGATCGGCCGTCGACCCCAGTCGTCCTGGGTGAAGAGCGAGATCAACCGGGCGGAGAGGTCGTCGGCGATCTCGTCCAGTGTGTGCTTCACACCGGAGCGGGTCGGGTACTCCACCTGGAGGTCGTCGCCGAAGAACGCCGCGTAGTCGCGCAGCGCGCTGATCAGCAGGAAGTTCGTCGGCATCCAGATCGGACCCCGCCAGTTCGAGTTGCCGCCGAACAGCCCGCTGGTCGACTCGGCCGGCTCGTAGCCGACGGAGAACTCCTGCCCGCCGAGGGTGACCGAGAACGGCTTGTCCAGGTGCGCGCGCGACAGCGTACGGAGGCCGAAGTCGGAGAGGAACTCGTCGGGGTCGAGCATCCGGGCGAGCAGGCGGACCACCTGCTCCGGGCCGACCATGGACAGCAGCCGCTGCTGCCGGCCGTCGGGGCCGAGTCGCCGGGTGCCGATCACCTGGGCGTACTCCGGGCGGTTGGTCAGGAACCAGCGCAGCCGAGCGCCCAACTCCGGTAGGTGGTGCAGGGTCCGGGCGGTGAGCCGGGTGGTGGCGGCCAACGGCAGCAGCCCGACGACGGAGCGGACCTTCAGTGGCACCTTCGTGCCGTCGGCGAGGCGCAGCACGTCGTAGAAGAAGGCGTCCTCCTCGTCCCACAACCCCTGCTCGTACGCGGCTGCGGCGATGTAGGCGAAGTGCTCGAAGAACTTGGTGGCGGTGTCCACCCAGGTCCGGTCGTGTTCGGCGAGCACGATCGCCATGTCCAGCAGGTTGAGCGCGTACATGCCCATCCAGCCGGTGCCGTCGGACTGTTCCAGCACACCGGCGACCGGCAGCGCCGCCGAGCGGTCGAACGGCCCGACGTTGTCCAGCCCGAGAAAGCCGCCCTCGAAGACGTTGTTGCCGCCGGTGTCCTTGCGGTTGACCCACCAGGTGAAGTTGAGCAGCAGCTTGTGCATCACCCGGGCCAGGAACTCGTAGTCCCGGCCGCCGTCGATCTCGAACACCTTCAGCGCGGCCCACGCGTGCACCGGCGGGTTCACGTCGCCAAAAGCCCACTCGTACGCCGGGATCTGCCCGTTGGGATGCAGGTACCACTCGCGGAGCAGGAGCAGGATCTGCTCCTTGGCGAAGCCCGGGTCGACCCGGGCGATGCTCACGCAGTGGAAGGCCAGGTCCCAGGCCGCGTAC
The DNA here is from genome assembly GCF_022230935.1 of Micromonospora hortensis. NCBI lineage: Bacteria > Bacillati > Actinomycetota > Actinomycetes > Micromonosporales > Micromonosporaceae > Micromonospora > Micromonospora hortensis. The sequence goes on along the minus strand of NZ_JAKKFE010000037.1, from coordinate 10,222 downwards.
CAGGGGTATTCCCACGGGTCGGGCATGGAGATGACGTCGAAGCTGGTCATGTGCCACCAGGCGCTGTTGCGCCCGTGCCGACGTCCGGCCGGCGGCGGGGTCGAGCCCGGGTCGCCTTCGAGCCAGCGTTTGACGTCGAAGTGGTAGAACTGCTTGCCCCACATCAGCCCGGCGATGGCCTGCCGGGCGACCAGCGCCTCGTCGGGTGTGGCGGCCGGCGGGATCACGCCGGCGAAGAACCGGTTCGCCTCGGCCCGCCGGGCCCACACCACTGCCTCGAAGCCGTCGCTGAGGTCGGCCGGGGGCGGCGGCGCGGCGGCCGGCGGCGACGCGGTGCGGGTCAGCCGCAAGCGGATCTGGCGCTGCTCGCCGGCGGGCACGTCGAGCACGTAGTGCAGCGCGCCCTTGGTGCCCTCCCGGGCCGGGTTGACGGTGGCCGCGCCGTTGACGACGTGGTCGTTGATGCCGTCCTTCGGGTACGGGGAGCGGCCGGGCAGGCCCCACAGCCGTTCGGCGTTGGTGTCGTTGTCGCAGAGCAGCGGCACCGGGCCGCCGTCGCCCTCCAGCAGCAGTTGGCCGAGCACCCGGTGCTCGCCGACGAGTCGGGTGCCCTGGCCGGTCAGCCGGGGGATCCGGTCGCCGCCGGGCAGGCCCCAGGACCAGGTGTTACGGAACCACAGGGTGGGCAGGACGTGCAGGGTGGCCGCCTGGTCGCCCCGGTTGGCGACGGTCACCACCATGCAGAGGTCGGTCGGGGACGCCTTGGCGTAGTCGACTGTCACCGCCCAGTACCTGTCGTCGTCGAAGATCCCGGTGTCCACCAGCTCGTACTCGGTGTCGTCGCGGCCGCGCAACGCGTTCACCGCGACGAGTTCGTCGTACGGGAAGGCTGCCTGCGGGTAGTGGTAGCGCCAGCGCATCCAGGAGTGGGTGGGTGTGGAGTCCTCGTACCACCAGTACTCCTTGACGTCCTCGCCGTGGTTGCCGCCGTCGCCGCCGAGGCCGAACATCCGCTCCTTGAGGATCGGGTCCTTGCCGTTCCAGAGGGCCAGGGCGAACGCGAAGGTCTGTCGTTCGTCGCAGACGCCGGCCATCCCGTCTTCGTTCCACCGGTAGGCTCTGGACCGCGCGTGGTCATGCGGGAAGTAGTCCCAGGCCGTACCGTGCTCGCTGTAGTCCTCACGTACCGTCCCCCACGCCCGTTCGGACAGATAGGGACCCCATGCACGCCAGTCCTGCTCCCCCGAGTCGGCCTGGGCGAGCCGGAGCCGCTCAGCGTCGGGTGGCGAGGCGTCGGAGGACGATCGGTCAGTGATCACGTGCACATCTTTGACGTCGCCGCGGTACTTGACCACAGCGGCCATTCTCGTCGTGGCGTGTTACACCCCGCCGCCGGTGGAGGAAAGTTGATCGACATTCACTTCGGCCCGCAGATCTGCGGCGACCTGACCAGCGCGGCCAGCCGGGAGTGGCTGGTCCCCGACGGCCTCGGCGGCTACGCGATGGGCACTGTCGGCGGGCTGCGGACACGTCGCTACCACGGTCTGTTGGTGGTTCCCGGCGAAACGCCGGCGTCCCGCCAGGTGGGACTGGTCAGCCTCGATCCGGCGGTCACCCTGCCGTCCGGCGCGCGGGTGCGCCTCGGCGCGCACGAGTGGGCCTCCGGCGACGTGGACCCGCGCGGCTTCGAGCTGTTGGAACGCTTCGACCTGGTCGACGGGCTACCCCGGTGGCGGTGGCGGATCGGCGCGGTCGTGATCGAACGGGAGCTGGCCATGCTGCCCGGCCGCTCCTGCGTCGCCGTGGTGCACCGGCTGGTCGCCGGTGGTCCGGTCCGGCTGGAGCTGTCGGCCGCCTGCACCTGGCGGGACGCGCACGGCGAACGGCGGGCCGACGGCCCGATCCCGCAGGTCGAGGCGGTGGCCGACGGCGCTGTGGTCGAGGGCGCGTACCGGCTCGCCGGCCCGGGCTGGGCGCCCGAGGGGCAGTGGTGGCTGGGCGTGCACCACCGCGAGGAGGCCAACCGTGGCCTCAACGCCGACGAGGACCTCTGGTACGCGGGCCGCTTCTCCGGTGAGCTGGAACGCCCCGGCGACACGGTGTCGGTGCGGGCCTGGGCCGGTCGACTCGACGAGGAGCCGCCGCCGGCGGAGGAGATCGTGGCGACCGCGAGGCGGCGTAACCGGCGGGTGGTGGCGACGGCGAAACCGGCCGACGACGTGGACGCCACACTGGCGCTGGCCGCCGACGCGTTCGTGGTGCGCACCAACCAGGCGGCGGTGGACGTGGTGGCCGGCTACCCGTGGTTCGGGGCGTGGTCGCGGGACACGATGATCTCGTACGAGGGGTTGTTCCTCTGCACGGGTCGCGTCGACGAGGGTCGGGAGCTGCTGCGGGCGTACGCGGCGACGCTGTCCGAGGGGATGCTCGCCAACACGGCCGACACCGGTCGGGTGGAGTACAACACCGTCGACGGGACGCTGTGGTTCCTGCACGCGGTGAGCCGGCACGTCACCGTCACCGGCGACACCGACCTCGGCGACGAGCTGCTGCCAGCGCTGCGCGCCGTGATCGACGCCCACACCGCCGGCACCCGGTACGGGATCCGGGTCGACCCGGCCGACGGGCTGCTCACCCAGGGCGCCGCCGGCACCGCGCTGACCTGGATGGACGCCCGGGTGTACGGGGTGCCGGTCACCCCCCGGACCGGCAAGCCGGTCGAGGTCAACGCGCTGTGGATCAACGGGCTGGCCGGGCTCGCGGAGCTGACCGAGCTGGCCGGGCAGGACGCCGACGAGCTGTGGCGACACCACCGGCAGGCCACGGCCTCGTTCCGGGAGCGGTTCCCGGCCCCGACCGGCTGGCTGCACGACGTGCTGGACGCGCCCGCGCCGGCGTACCCGTTGGGTGGCGCCGCCCTGCACGACGACGACGCGTTGCGCCCCAACCAGTTGCTGGCCTGGTCGCTGCCGTACGCGCCGATGGAGCTGGACGAGGCGACGCTGCGGCGGGTCGGGGGCGGGCTGCTCACCCCGCTCGGGCCGCGCAGTCTGGCCCCGGATTCCGCGGAGTTCGTGGGCCGGCACCGGGGCGGCCCGGCGGACCGGGACGGGGGCTACCACCAGGGCACGGTCTGGCCGTGGTTGCTCGGCCCGTACGTGGACGCCGCACGCCGGGGAAAGATGTCCGTCGATGACGTTTTCGTCGGCATTGAGGCCCATTTGATGGAATATGGGTTAGGCTCGGTAAGCGAGACGGCCGATGGCCTCGCGCCGCACACCGCTACCGGGTGCCCGTTCCAGGCATGGTCGGTGGCCGAGCTGCTGCGGGTGCGGCGAAAGAGCCAGTAGCGCTTTACACGACCGCAACGGTGGTGTCGCCGCTGGTTATCGCGATCCCGGCAGGATTGGCCTCGATCCAGACGCGACGGCGACATCGATTCGGTGTCGGTCGGCGCGCGCCCGGGGACAACTCAAAGGGGGCCGCATGTCACTCGATGCCCACGTGATCGACATCAACCCCGCCCGACAGCTGCGGGTGCTGATGCTCTCCTGGGAGTACCCGCCGGTGCTCGTCGGCGGTCTCGGTCGACACGTGCACGCCCTCTCCGTCGCCCTCGCCGCCGCCGGCCACGAGGTCACCGTCGTCACCCGTCACAGCGACGGCGCACCCCTGGAGGAATACGCCGAGGGCGTGCGCATCCTGCGCGCCCCCGAGGACCCGGTCACCTTCCCCCTCGCCACCAACTCGCTGCTGGCCTGGACGATGGCCTTCAACCACACCCTCACCCGCACCGCCCTACGCGCCACCGAGGCCGGCTCCTACGACGTCATCCACGCCCACGACTGGCTCGTCGCCCACACGGCCGTCACCCTCGCCGAGCACCTGGACCTCCCCCTGGTCACCACCATGCACGCCACCGAGGCCGGGCGGCACCAGGGCTGGCTGCCGGAGGAGATGAACCGCACCATCCACGGCGTCGAGCACTGGCTCAGCAGCTCGTCCATTCGGGTGATCACCTGTTCCGGGTACATGCGCGACCAGGTGACCGCCCTGTTCGACGTACCGGCCGCCCAGGTCGACGTGGTGCCCAACGGGGTCGACGACAGGGCATGGCGGGCCCGCCCCCGAGCTGTCGCGTCGGCCCGCGCACGGTTCGCCGGGGACGGCCCGCTGGTCGGGTACGCCGGACGGCTGGTCTACGAGAAGGGCGTCCAGCACCTGGTACACGCCGTACCCCGGCTGCGCGAACGACACCCGGGGCTACGCGTGGTGATCGCCGGCGACGGCCCGTACCGCGCCGAGTTGGAGGCCGAGGCCCGGCGACTGGCGCTCAGCTCGACCGTCCGGTTCACCGGGTTCCTCGACTCCACCCAACTACCGGCGATGCTCGGCGCCACGGACGCGACAGTGGTGCCCAGCCTCTACGAGCCGTTCGGCATGGTGGCGCTGGAGGCGGCGGCCGCAGGAGCGCCCCTCGCGGTGGCCCGTACCGGCGGCCTCGCCGAGATCGTCGAACCCGGCGTGACCGGGGTGACGTTCCCGCACAGCGACCCGGACGCGCTCGCCGGCGCGGTCGGCCAACTGCTCGGCGACGAGGTCTTCGCCCGGCGGTTGGCCCGCCGAGCCCGCACGATGGTCGGCGAGCGGTACGGCTGGGCCACCATCGCGGCCCGCACCGCCGCCAGCTACGCCACCGCTCGCCGCGAACACGGCCCGGTGCAGGCCAGGCGCGCCGCCGCCCGACTGAGCGGCGGGCGGACCCGGATCGCCATCCCGGAAGGGAACCTGCTCGCCGCCGCCGCCGACCACGCCGCCTGCTGAGCCGAGTCGGACGACCGATAGGTGACTTCCGATCCGCTGGTTAGGGTGTAGCCCGGACAGCGGCTGAGGAGGAGCGTGCACAGGTGCTGATCGCCGGTCGGTACCGACTGCTCGACCTGGTGGGTCGCGGGGGCATGGGTCGGGTGTGGCGCGCCCGCGACGAGATGCTGCACCGCGAGGTGGCGGTCAAGGAGATCGTTCCACCGAGTTGGTTGGCCGATCATGAACGGGCCGAGGTGCGCTCACGCACCATGCGGGAGGCGCGCGCCGCGGCCCGACTCAACCACCCCGCCGTGGTCCGGCTCTACGACGTCGTCGCGGTCGAGGGCAGCCCATGGATCATCATGGAGTACGTCCCGTCCCGCACCCTGCAGGACGTCGTGGACGCCGAGGGGCCGCTGGAGCCGGCCCGCGCGGCCCGGATCGGGCTGGCCGTGCTCGACGCGTTGCAGGCCGCGCACACCGCCGGGGTGCTGCACCGCGACATCAAACCGCAGAACGTGCTCGTGGCGCACGACGGGCGGGTGATGCTCACCGACTTCGGGCTCGCCACCTTCGACGGTGGCGACGGCGCGATGACCCGCCCCGGCATGGTCTTCGGCTCCCCGCAGTACGTGGCCCCCGAGCGGGCCGCCGAGGGGGTGTCCACGGTGGCCGCCGATCTGTGGTCGCTCGGGGCGACCCTGCACGCCGCAGTGGAGGGTCAGTCCCCGTACGCCCGCAGCACCGCGATGGCCACCCTCAGCGCGCTTGCCGCCGGCCCGCCGGACCCCGCCCCGCACGCCGGGACGCTCGCACCGGTGCTGGACGGGTTGCTGCGCCGCGACCCACACGAGCGCCTCGACCACGAGACGGCCCGTCGGTTGCTCAAGACGGCCGCGACCGGCCGCGCCGACCCGCCGCCGGCGACCGACCGCCCCTCGGCCGACCGGCCGGGGCTGGTTGGCCAGCCCGCCACGGGGGACGACCCCGACGACCAGGACCCCACAGTTCCGCTGCCCGACCCGGCCGCACCCGGTGGCGCCTCCCCCACGCCGGCCCCACATCCGGCGGCCGCCGGGCGTACCGCGCGTCGGGTGGCGGTGGTCGCCGTGGCGCTGCTGGTGGCCGTCGTGGCCGGCGTCGGCACCGCGCTGACCCTCGCCGGCGACAAGCCCAGCAACCCCACCGGCTGGTCCACCCCGCCGCCGAACCGTCCCCCGGACGAAGGGCCGTTCGGCCCGGGCCCGCCGCCCGGCCCTCCGCCGAATGGGCGCAACGTCCCGCCGCCCCCGCTCGCCTGTGTCCGCCCGGACGTCGGCGGTTCACCGGTGCGGGCCGGCACGCCGAGCCCGGGCGAAGAACTCCGGCCGCCGCCCGGCTGGGTCTGGCACGCCGACACCGCCGGCTTCCGGGTCTCCGTACCGGCGACGTGGCTGACCTCCCGCGACGGCACTGTGGCGTGCTTCCAGGACCCGGCGACCGGCCGGGCCTTCAGCGTCGCCGAAGGCGGCGCCGCCGATCCCCTGGAACTCCTGCGGACCGCCCGCGACGCGGCGGCCGGGAAAGGCTCCCTGCCGGGGTACGACGAGATCCGGCTCGCCGCGGGTGAAGGCGGAGCCGAGTGGGAGCTGCGCTGGCAGACGCCGCACAACACGTGGCTGCACGCCCGACAACAGGTCCTCGGCGCCGATCGCTGGACGTTGGGTTGGATCACCCGGGACGAGGACTGGGCCGGGGCCGCCGCCGACTGGGAACTGGTGCGAAAGAGTTTCCGACCACCCCGCTGACCTGCACCGTATGGCCATGATCGGGACCACCGTCCGTCGTGGATCGAGGCCGCTCAGTGGATGAGAAAGCCGGCATTGGTGGCTATCGTGGATCCCGGGGTGACCGAGGGGGAGCGACCGTGCATCAGTTGCTGATCGCGGGTCGGTACCGGCTGCTCGACCTGGTCGGCACCGGCGGGATGGGCCGGGTGTGGCTTGCTCGCGACGAGATGTTGCATCGCGACGTGGCGGTGAAGGAAGTCGTGCCGCCGTCCTGGCTGGCCGAGACCGAGCGTGAGGAGTTGCGGCTCCGAACCCTGCGTGAGGCACGCACCGCCGCCCGGCTCAACCATCCCAACGTGGTCCGCCTCTACGACGTGGTCCACGACCGGGAGAGCCCCTGGATCGTGATGGAGTACGTGCCGTCGCGGTCGGTGCAGCAGATCATCAGCGCCGAGGGGCCGCTGAGCCCACAGCGCACCGCCCGGATCGGGCTGGCGGTACTTGCCGCGTTGCGGGCCGCGCACGCCGCCGGGGTGCTGCACCGCGACGTGAAGCCGCACAACGTGCTGGTGGCCGACGACGGACGGGTGGTGCTCACCGACTTCGGGCTTGCCACCTTCGATGGCGGTGAGGGTGTGATGACCGGGCCCGGCACGGTGCTCGGCTCGCCGCAGTTCGTCGCCCCCGAACGGGCCCGCGAAGGGGTCTCCGACGCCCGCACCGACATGTGGTCGCTGGGCGCGACGCTCTACGCGACGGTCGAGGGCCAGTCACCGTACGCACGGTCGAGCGCGATGGCGACGCTCAGCGCGCTGGCCACCGAACCACCGGATCCGATGCGTCGAGCAGGCCCGATGCGTCCCGCCATCCTCGGCCTGTTGCAGCGCGACCCCTGGCGGCGGTTGACGGCAGCCGAGGCGGAGCCGCTGTTGCGCAGCGCCGCGGCAAGCGACGAGGAGCCCGCCGGGTCGGTCCGCTCGTCGGCGGTCGCGGCGATCCGCAGCGCCGGGCGGGCCATCGCGCCGCACCCGGTCGCACCGGTGGCCCCGTCGGGCGAGCCGGCCACGCCAACCCGGAGCCCGCGCCCTCGGCGCCCACCTGGCCGGCGAGGGCGCCTGATCGCCCTGGGCTGCGTGACCACCGCTGTGCTCGCCGCGGGTGGCGTCGCGCTGGCGCTTGTCAACCGGCACGACGACCGGACCCCACCGTCCGGCGCTGGCGGTGGCGCCCCGACCTCCCGTCCGGCGGCGTTCGCCTGCACGTCGTCCCCGCCACCGTCGGCGACCCCGGTGGTGGCGGTGTCACCGCCACCCGACGTGAAGTACGGGCTGCGCGAGGGCTGGACCTGGTACGACGACCCGACCGGGTTCCGGATCGCCGCGCCGGTCGGGTGGGCGCGCTGGACCGAGGGCTCGGTGACCTGCTTCCGGAAATCCGGCGGGTCCCGGGTGCTCAGCGTCGAGGTGGGGCCGGCCCGCCCGGATCCGGTGGCGCACTGGAAGGCCGAGGAGGCTCGGCTGACAGCGAGTGCCGCTCTGCCGGACTATCGCAAGGTGGACATCTCCGCCATGGACATCTTCGAGGGTGGCGCTGTGTGGGAGTGCGGCTGGCAGAACGCCGTCGGCGTTCCGGTGCACAGCTTCCGGCTGTTGGCCAACACCTCGGCCGACCGCTCCTACACCGTCTCGTGGTTGACAGAAGAGTTCGACTGGCAGGTCAACGCGGCATACTTGCCGATGATCCGGCAGAGCTTCACCCCCACCCAGTAACACAGTCCGATGTGGACTTCCCGGGTGATGCCCCTGCGGCGCCGACGCTGACTACAGTGGCGTAGTTTTGGGCGCTCAAGATCCCTGGGGAGGGTGAGCCGAGATGATGGGACCGCAACACGCGCTGTCCGGCGCGGCGGTGTGGCTGGCTGGCTCCTGGGCACTGGAGCAGTTCGCCGACTACCACCAGTCGCCGCTCGCGTTGGCGGTGGGCACCGCTGTGTGCGCCGGCGGCGCGCTCTTTCCCGACCTCGACATGTCGGGCAAGGTGACCAAGAACCAGGGTGGGGCCACCGTGGCCCGCACCTTCGGAGTCTTCTCGCTCTTCGCCGCCGAGGTGATGGAGAAGATCTCTCTCGGGGTCTACTACGCCACCAAGCTCAGCAGGGACCCACGACGCAGCAACGGGCACCGGACGCTGACCCACACGCTGCCGTTCACACTGCTGGTCGGCTGGGGCACCACGGCGCTCTGCGCCGCGTACGGCAAGTGGGCGGTCATCACCATCCTGTTCTTCATGTTCGGCCTGGCGCTGCGCGGGCTGTTCGACGAGTGGGCCGAGCGGGCCGGGTGGGTGATCATCACTCTCGCGTCGGCCGGGGCGGCCTGGTTCACCTTCGCCAACCTGCCGGGCGGACGCGGCTATCCGCTGATCGGCACCGCGCTGGGCGTGGGCTGCTTCGTGCACATCCTCGGCGACATGATCACCAGAGCGGGCGTGCCGATCCTCTGGCCGATCCCCATCAAGCGGCGCATGTGGATGATGATCGGCCTGCCGAACAGCATCGCCCTACGCGTCGGCAGCAAGGCCGAAGTGGTCGGGATGCGCATCGCGCTGACGGTCGTCTCCGCGCTCGCCACCGTCGGCCTGATCGCGCCCTCGGTGCTGAGCCGTTTCGACATCGACATATGACCGATCCGGCGTCGGCGATCCCGCCGGCTGAGGACGACCGCGTACCGGAGTTCTGCCGCGCCCTGGGGCTGCCCGGCCTCGCCGACGTGCACGTGCACTTCCTGCCGCCGCGCCTGCTGCGTCGGGTGTGGGCCTACTTCGACGCCGCCGGGCCACTGGTCGGCACCGAGTGGCCGATCCGCTACCGGTGGAGCGACGCCGACCGGGTCGCGCACCTGCGCCGGCTCGGGGTGCTGGCGTTCAGTGCCCTGGCGTACGCGCACCGACCGGGCATGGCGGCGGAACTCAACCGCTGGACGCTGGACTTCGCCCGCGACACCCCCGGGTGCCTGGCCTCGGCCACGTTCTACCCCGAGCCGGACGCCCCCGGGTACGTCGAGGCGGCCCTCGCCGAAGGCGCACGGGTGTTCAAGTTGCACCTACAGGTCGGCGGTTTCGCGCCGACCGATCCGGCGCTGGACCCGGTGTGGGGGATGCTGTCCGACGCGAATGTGCCGGTGGTGGTGCACGCCGGGCACGCCCCGGTGGGAACCGCCAACACCGGCCCGGACCCGTTCGCCGCCCTGCTCGCCCGCCACCCTCGGCTGACCGCAGTGGTGGCGCACATGGGCGCCCCGGACTACCGGGCCTTCCTGGCCCTCGCCGAGACGTACGAGCGGGTCCGGCTGGACACCACAATGGCCTTCACGCCCTTCTTCGACCAGTTCGTGCCCTTCCCGGCCGAGGAGTTGCCCCGGTTACGCGAGTTGGGGCTGGCCGGCAAGGTGCTGCTGGGCAGCGACTTCCCGAACATCCCGTACCCGTACGCCGACCAGGTGACCGGGCTGGCCCGACTGGACCTGGGCGACGACTGGCTACGGGCGGTCTGCTGGACCAGCGCCGCCACCCTCTTCAACCTGCCCTGACCCGCGCCCCGCCCCACGGCGCCGGGCACTCACCCGCGCCCTCGCGCCCCGCGCCCCGCG
>NZ_JAKKFE010000036.1:0-5696 GCF_022230935.1 Micromonospora hortensis | reverse complement strand
GACGACGCCCCCCGAGCCCGCCTGGAAGCCGCAGTCCTAGCCGCCGTCTAACCGCCCCGCCGTTTCCCGCTGCCCCGCCCCGCGTTTCCCGCTGCCCCGCCCCGCGTTCCCCGCGTTCCCCGCGTTTCCCCGCGTTTCCCCGCGTTCCCCGCGTTCCCCGCGTTCCCCGCGTTCCCCGCGTTCCCCGCGTTCCCCGCGTTCCCCGCGTTCCCCGCGTTCCCCGCGTTCCCCGCGTTCCCCGCGTTCCCCGCGTTCCCCGCGTTCCCCGCGTTCCCCGCGTTCCCCGCGTTCCCCGCGTCGATCTTGCACTTTGTGTCCCCGCGTACCGCGCAAAAGCCACATCCTGGCGACACAAAGTGCAAGATCGCGAGGGCGCGGGGGTGAGGGTGGATGGGCGGGGTGGGGGTACGTCCGGGGGCGTAGGGGCGGCGCCGCTCGTGGACGGACGTCGAGCGGCACCTGCGCGGGCAGAATGACGGCCATGCGACAGGGCGGGCAGTGGCGGTGGCCGGAGGTGGCGGCGGATGTCGCGCTGGCCCTGGTGCTGCTCGGGTTCGGGTTGCTCGCCACCGGTCTGGCCGGGGACAACCAGCCGGGGTCGAGGCCGGTGGACGCCGCCAGTCGGGTGCTGATCGCCGTCGCCGCGCTCGCCCTGCTGGTCCGGCGGCGCTCTCCCGTCGCCGCCCTCGCCGTGGTCACAGTGGCCACCTCGACGTACCTGCTGACCGGCTACCCGTACGGGCCGATTCTGGTCACGTTCCTGGTCGCGGTCTACACAGTGGCCGTGCGGCTGCCGGTGCGACCGGCGGCGCTCGCCACCGGTGGGGCGTTCGTCCTGTTGTTGGCGCACGTCTTCTTCGGGCGGGGGCCGGCGCCGGGTTGGACGGGAGTGCTGCCCGCGTCGGCCTGGGTGGTCGTACCGCTCGCCGTGGGGGTGGTGGTGCGGGTGAGCCGTGAGGCGACAGCGCGTACCCGTGCCGAAGAGGCCCGCAGGCGAGTTGAGCAGGCGCGACGGCAGGCCGACGAGGAGCGGCTGCGCATCGCGCAGGAGGTGCACGACGTGGTGGGGCACGGGCTGGCCGCGATCAGCATGCAGGCGGAGATCGCCCTGCACCTGCTGCCGAAGCGGCCGGAGCAGGCGGAGGTGGCGCTGACCGCGATCAGCCGGACCAGCCGCGAGGCGCTGGACGAGCTGCGGGTCACCCTGGGCGCGGTGCGGCGGGGCGCGGAGCGCACACCGGTACCCGGCCTGGCCCGGCTTTCCGCGCTGCGCGACCGGCTCGCCGGGGCGGGGCTCGCCGTCGAGGTGCGCGTGGTCGGGGACCCCCGGGAGGTGCCGGCCGCCGTCGACCTGGCCGCGTACCGGGTGGTGCAGGAGGCGTTGACGAACGTGCTGCGTCACGCGGGGGTGGCGAGCGCGGAGGTGACGGTGGGCTACCGCGCCGACGAGGTGACGGTCGAGGTCACCGACCGGGGGGTGGGTGCCGGCCGCCCCGGGACGGCTCCTGCCGACGACGAGGGTGGCCACGGTCTGGCCGGGATGCGCGAGCGGGTCGCGGCGCTGGGCGGGCGGTTGAGCACCGGGCCGCTTGCCGGGGGCGGGTTCCGGGTGTACGCCGGGCTGCCCGTGGAGCCGACGACGTGATCCGGGTGCTGATCGCCGACGACCAGGACCTGGTCCGGCTCGGGCTGCGCGCGCTGGTGGAGAGCGAGGACGACCTGGCGCTGGCCGGTGAGGCGTCCGACGGGCTGCGGGCTGTCGAGTTGGCCCGTCGGGAACGGCCGGACGTGGTGCTGATGGACATCCGGATGCCCGGCATCGACGGCATCGAGGCGACCCGCCGTATCGTCGCCGACCCCGACCTGACCGGCACGCGGGTGGTGGTGCTCACCACCTTCGAGCTGGACGAGTACGTCTTCGACGCGCTGCGCCACGGTGCGAGCGGGTTCCTCACCAAGGACACCAGGCCGGCTGAGCTGCTGCGCGCGATCCGGCTCGTCGCCGAGGGGGAGGCGCTGCTGTCGCCGTCGGTGACCCGTCGGGTGGTGCGGGAGTTCGCGACCCGGCCGTCCCGGGTGCTTCGTCCGCACCCCCGACTCGAGGCGCTGACCGATCGGGAGCGGCAGGTCGTCGGCCTGGTCGGTGAGGGCCTGAACAACGAGGAGATCGCCGCACGGTTGGTGGTCAGCCCGGCGACCGCGCGGACCCACGTCAGCCGGGCGATGGGCAAGCTGGGAGCCCGGGATCGGGCCCAGCTCGTCGTGTTCGCGTACCAGTCGGGGTTGGTGTCGGGGTGAGGCCCGGGCCGGGCGACAGCGGCCCTACGGCCGGGCGGTTACCCTAGCGGTGGCCGGACTCCGCAGTGCCGGCCGCGTTGTGCCCGCCGGAACACTGACAAACGGGATGTTCGCGTGTTTGACACCTTGAGTGACCGCCTGTCCGGGATCTTCACCAAGCTCCGCGGCAAGGGGCGGCTCACCGACGCCGACATCGACGCCACCGCGCGCGAGATCCGCCTCGCGCTGCTGGAGGCGGACGTCGCGCTGCCGGTGGTCAAGGGCTTCATCGCGGCCGTCAAGGAGCGGGCGCGCAGCTCCGAGGTCTCCCAGGCGCTGAACCCGGCCCAGCAGATCATCAAGATCGTCAACGAAGAGCTGATCACCGTGCTCGGCGGCGAGGGCCGACGGCTCCAGTTCGCCAAGCAGCCGCCGACCGTGATCATGTTGGCAGGCCTCCAGGGTTCCGGTAAGACGACCCTCGCCGGCAAGCTGGCCCGCTGGCTCAAGGGCCAGGGGCACCAGCCGCTGCTGGTCGCCGCCGACCTTCAGCGCCCCAACGCCGTCGGGCAGCTCCAGGTGCTCGGTGGCCGGGCCGGTGTCGAGGTGTACGCCCCGGAGCCCGGCAACGGCACCGGTGACCCCGTGCAGGTGGCCCGCGCGTCGATCGAGCACGCGAAGCGCTCCGCACGCGACATCGTCATCGTCGACACCGCCGGCCGGCTCGGCATCGACGCCGAGATGATGCAGCAGGCCGCCGACATCCGCGACGCCGTCTCGCCGGACGAGGTCATCTTCGTCATCGACGCGATGGTCGGTCAGGACGCCGTCCGCACCGCCGAGGCGTTCCGCGACGGCGTCGGCATCACCGGTGTGGTGCTCTCCAAGCTCGACGGCGACGCCCGTGGTGGTGCCGCGCTGTCGGTCCGCGAGGTCACCGGGCAGCCGATCCTCTTCGCCTCCACCGGTGAGAAGCTGGAGGACTTCGACGTCTTCCACCCCGACCGGATGGCCAGCCGGATCCTCGGCATGGGCGACGTCCTCACTCTGATCGAGCAGGCCGAGCAGGCCTTCGACTCCGATCAGAAGGAGAAGATGACCGCCAAGCTGATGGGCGGTGAGCAGTTCACCCTGGACGACTTCCTCGACCAGCTCATCGCGGTGCGGCGGATGGGCCCGATCGCCAACGTCCTGGCCATGATGCCCGGCATGGGGCAGATGAAGGACCAGCTCGCCGAGCTGGACGACAGCCACTTCGACCGGGTCACCGCGATCATCCGGTCGATGACCCCGGGCGAGCGGACCAACCCGAAGATCATCAACGGTTCCCGCCGGGCGCGCATCGCCAACGGCTCCGGGGTCACAGTGATGGACGTCAACCAGCTGCTCAACCGCTTCGCCGACGCGCAGAAGATGATGAAGCAGATGGGCGGCATGATGGGCCTGCCCGGCGGCGGCCGCCGCAAGGCGACCAAGTCGCCGAAGAACAAGCGCAAGGGCACCAAGGGTGGCGGTCGTCCGCGTACCGGCGCCGGCGCCGGGATGCCCGCGGGCTTCCCGGGTGGCATGCCGCAGCTCCCGCCGGGGATGGACCCGAACGACCTCGCTGGCGGCCAGGGCCTGCCGCCCGGCTTCAAGCTCCCTAAGATCGACTTCAACAAGCTCGGCAAGGGTGGCGACAACCGCCCCCGCTGACCTCCGTGCGGGTCGAGGACGACCTGCCCGCCCCCGACGGGGAGTGATCGGGTAGGACTGTGCGCATGGCTCTTCATGTGCGCGGCGTGCTGCTCCCCGACGACGAGGTACGGGATCTCTGGCTGGTCGGCGACCGGGTGACCTTCACCCCGGTGCCCGGCGCGGAGACCGTCGTCGACGGTGGCTTCGTGCTGCCGGGGCTGGTCGACGCGCATTGCCACATCGGCATCGCCCGAGGTGGCGCCCCGATCACCTCGCTCGACCAGGCCCGCGCGTTGGCCCACGTCGACCGGGACGCCGGGGTGCTGGCGATCCGGGACGCCGGCTCGCCGTACCCGTACCCCGAACTCGACGACGAGCCGGGCCTGCCGCGACTGGCCCGCGCGGGCCAGCACGTCGCCCCGCCGAAGCGCTACCTGCGCGACATCGGCGTGGAGGTCGACGCGGCCGAGGTGGCCGCCACCGTGGCCGCGCAGGCGCGGGCCGGCAACGGCTGGGTCAAGCTGGTCGGCGACTGGATCGACCGGGGCGTCGGTGACCTGGCGCCAGCCTGGGACGCGGACACCCTCACCGCCGCCGTGCGGGCCGCGCACGACGCCGGGGTACGCGCCGCGGTGCACACGTTCTCCGAATCGGCCGTCGAGATCATGGTGCGGGCCGGGGTGGACTCGGTGGAGCACGGCACCGGGCTCAGCCTCGACCTGATCGACGAGATGGCCCGCCAGGGCACCGCCCTGGTCCCCACGATGATCAACATCGCGACCTTCGGGGGCATCGCCGAGCAGGCGCGGGGCAAGTTCCCCGGGTACGCCGACCACATGCTCGCGCTGCGCGACGGCTTCCCCGAGGTGGTGCGTGCCGCGTACGAGGCCGGGGTGCCCATCTACGTGGGCACCGACGCCGGCGGCGGCATCGATCACGGGCTGGCCGCCGAGGAGATGCTGCTGCTGCACGAACGGGCCGGCATGGCGCCTACCGACGTACTCGCCGCTGCCTCCTGGGGCGCCCGTGCGTGGCTCGGCTTCGCCGGCCTGGTCGAAGGCGGCCTCGCCGACCTGACCGTCTACCCCGAAGACCCCCGTAGTGACCTGCGCGTCGTCCGCGCCCCGTCGCGCACGATCCTCCGCGGCCGCGTCATCCGCTGACCCCGCCGGCACCCCGCCACCCGGTGTGGCGCCGGCCGAGCCTGACCGTGCGGACCGTGCCGGCCGTGTCCGTGCCGACCCGCGCCGGACGTGGCGCAAGATCGTCCGCGGCCCGGCCCGCCGCGGCGCGGCGTGGCCCGACCCGGCCCTACGCGGCGCGAGGCGGCCCGGCCCGGCGCAAGATCGTGCTCGATCCGGGTTGTAGTGGCATCCCCGAACCCCGAGGCCCCTACATCCAGGATCGAGCGCGATCTTGGTGTTCGGCGAGATCAAGACCCGCGCAACATCGGGGATGTTGCTGTCTCCCGCGCGCCTGAGGCAGCAACATCTGGCAAGTTGCTCGGATCTTGGTGCGGGGTGCGGGGTGCGGGGTGCGGGGTGCGGGGTGCGGGGTGCGGGGTGCGGGGTGCGGGCTGCGAGGTGCGGGCTGCGGGAGTGTGAGGTCGGAGTGCGGCGGATAGTCGGTGAGGGGATGGGTTGCGAGATGGGTGGGCCGCGGGTCGCGTACTGAGAGTGTCGGTCTTAGTAGAGGAGTGATGCATCGTTGTATTGATGTTTAGGTGTTTGTCTAGTACTATT
>NZ_JAKKFE010000035.1:0-37692 GCF_022230935.1 Micromonospora hortensis | reverse complement strand
CCGGGCCCGGACCGCCGTCGGGTCGGCGACCCGTTGGCCGGCACCCCACCGACCGACCGCCGCCCGACCTCCCCGGACCGCTCGCCCCACGGGGAGCGGCCGCACCCCGCCGATCGCCCGGCCGCGCCGGAACGCCCGGCCGCGCAGCAGCGCCCGTACTCGCCGGAGCGACTGGCCCCGACGGCGGACGCGCGCCCGTCGGTGGCCCCGCCACCCACCTGGCAGGCACCGCCGCCACCGGCGACCCGCCCCGACCCGACCCCGGCCGACCCGACGCCCGCGGTTCCGGCTCCGGCGGCCTCGCAGCCACCGGCGCCGGTGCTCCCGCCGGCCCCCGGCACGCCGCGCCGCTACGTACCCCCGCCGCCCTCGGAAGAGCCGGTGGGGCCCGTTCACGAGCCGGACGACGTTCCGGGCACGCGCGGGCCGGAAGCGTGGTTCAGCCCCGCTCAGCCCGCCGAATCCGACCAGGCCGAGCCCGCGACGGACCAGCGGTCCGTCGACCCGGTCGACGACGAGTCGACGGCCGGCGACCCCGACCTCTCCGCGACACCGACCGAACCGGACGCGCAGACGTCGGCGTCTGCGGCCGACACCCACCTCGACGTGACCGACGAGCAGACCAGCGGGTCGACAGCAGACGACACGTTCGACCCGGTCTCCGCACCGCCCGCCCACCCCGTTTCCGGTGCCCCTCGGATCTGGGCGGACGACCTGGACGACGATCCGCGGTCCGCTTTCGACACGGAAACGTTGCACGGCGACCAGCCCGTCTCTGGCGCACCTGTCGTCGCGATGCCCCATCAGCGGACCGAAGCCGACCCCGAAGCCGAGGGTGAGGCCGGCCAGCAGCCCCTCACCGCTTCGCCCAGCGACGACACCTACCCGGTCGAGCACACCCCGACGGACGAACTCGCGACACCCGACGAGCCGACGGACGCGATAGACGATCCGAACGCGGACCCGGCGGATGGTTCGCGAATCGACGAGTGGCGGAGCGACGCGGCACCGCACGTCACGTCTGCGGACGACACGAGCCCGCCCGTCTCCGCACCGCCCGCCTCGGTCACGCCGGTCTCCGCTCCTCCGGCACCGCCGGTATCGGCACCGCCCGCGGCACCCGTCTCCGCGCCGCCAGCGCCCGTCTCCGCGCCGCCATCACTCGCCGCAGCGCCCGTCTCCGCGCCACCCATCCCCATCGCGCCCATCTCCGCGCCGCCAGCGCCGACCCCAGCCCCGGTGTCCGCACCACCCGCCTCGGCGCAGCCGTACCCCGTAGCACCGGTCTCCGCGCCGCCGGCGCCCGTCTCCGCGCCACCGGCCTCGACACCACCGCCCACCGCAGCGCCCGTCTCCGGGCCACCAGCGTCGGTAGTGCCGACGTCCGGGCCGCCAGCGTCGCTCGTGCCAACGTCCGGGCCGCCAGCGTCGGTAGTGCCGACCTCCGGGCCACCCACCTCGGCCGTGCCCGGCCCGAGGATCGGCTCGGACGGGGAGAACGGGCCGGTGTCCGCGCCACCCGACGAGGCACCGCCGGTGCTGACCCGCCCGTCGCTGGCCGACCCGGGCGACCCGGAGCAGGTGCTGGCCGCGTACCGGTGGCGGTTGGACCCGGTCACCCTGCGCGAGGAACTGACGGAGCCGGACGACCTGCGGGCCATCCGGCGGCGGCTGACCGAGAAGTTGGGATCGGCGGTCGACAACCGGGCCCGGGCCCGGCTGCTCAGCCTGCGGGCGGTGGCCTCGCGGATTCTCGGCGACCTGGACGACGCGCTGGCCGACGGTCGGCTCGCCCTCACCTACGCCGAGGCCACCGGCGAGCTGCGCCGGACCGCGCTGGCCCAGGCCCGGCTGGCCCACGTGCTGCGCTGGCGCGGCGACTTCGCCGAGGCCGACCAACTCTTCGCCCAGGCCAACTCGGTCGAGTTGCCCGACCGGCTGCGGGCCGCGCTGCACGAGCACGCCGGGCGGTCGTGTTACGACCAGGGACGACTCATGGAGGCCTGCGAACACTTCGAGAAGGCGCTCGACCTGCGCGGCGCGGGCGACGCCGAACTGTTGGACCGGGTCCGGGTGGCCCTCGACGCGGTCACCGTCCGGGCCGAGGCCGATGGTTTCGGGGCGTACCCCCGGGGTCGGGACGAGGTGCTCGACCGGGACCGACCCCCGTTGCCGGACCGGGACGGGTCGCTGTGGGGTTACACCAGCCAGGACGGCGATGTGGTCGTCCCCGCCCGGTACGCCGAGGCGCAGCCCTTCCACGACGGGTTGGCCTGGGTCCGCCGGCCGGACACCGACCGCTGGTCGCTGATCAACCTGCTCGGTACGACGGTGATCCCGCCGTCCTTCCGGGCCGCGCAGCCGTTCAGCGACGGCCTGGCCTGGGTGGTCGGCGAGGGTGGTTGGACGGCGATCGACGCGACCGGGGCGGTGCAGGTCGCGCCCAACTTCGCCGAGGTACGACCGTTCCGGCGTGGGCTGGCCGCGGTGCGGCGCGAGGGGTGGGGGGCTGTCGACCGGACCGGTCGGGTCATCGTGCCCACCCGCTACCACGGCTTCGTCACCGAGTTGGCCGACGGCCAGCAGATCGACGGTTTCACCGACGAGGGGCTCGCCGTGGTCGACGTCGCGGGACGGCGGGGCGTGGTGGACCGCACCGGCACGGTACTGGTGCCGCCGGCGCACCCGATGCTGGTCATCCACCCGGTGGCGTTCCTGATCGAGAGCGACAACGGGCGGTGGGGAGCGCTGGACCGGCGCGGCGTGCCGCTCATCGATCCGGTGCACCGCGATCGCGCCGAGGTGCTGGAGGAGATCGACCGGCTACTCACCGACGCCAACCCGGTGCTCTGAGTCACCGGTCGTCAGTGTTGATCCACTGGAGCTAGGGTCGGTACATGGAATTCCGACACCTGGGCCGTTCCGGCCTGATGGTCAGCGAGATCTCGTACGGCAACTGGATCACCCACGGATCGCAGGTCGAGGAGGACGCCGCGTTCGCCTGCGTCCGGGCCGCACTCGACGCGGGGATCACGACCTTCGACACCGCCGACGTGTACGCCGGCACCCGAGCAGAGGACGTGCTCGGCCGGGCGCTGGAGAACGAGCGCCGGGAGGGCCTGGAGATCTTCACCAAGGTCTACTGGCCGACCGGGCCGGGCCGCAACGACCGTGGCCTGTCCCGCAAGCACATCATGGAGTCGATCAACGGCTCGCTGCGCCGGCTGCGTACCGACTATGTGGACCTCTACCAGGCCCACCGGTACGACTACAGCACGCCGCTGGAGGAGACGATGGAGGCGTTCGCCGACGTCGTCCACTCCGGCAAGGCGCACTACATCGGGGTCTCCGAGTGGACCGCCGAGCAGCTGCGCGCCGCGCACCCGCTCGCCCGGGAGCTGCACATCCCGCTGGTCTCCAACCAACCTCAGTACTCGATGCTCTGGCGGGTCATCGAGACCGAGGTGGTGCCGGCCAGTGAGGAGCTGGGCATCGGGCAGATCGTCTGGTCGCCGATGGCGCAGGGTGTGCTCTCCGGCAAGTACCTGCCGGGGCAGCCGCCGCCGGCCGGTTCCCGCGCCACCGACGAGAAGTCCGGTGCGGGCTTCATCTCGCGGTTCATGAACGACGACGTGCTCACCCGGGTGCAGCAGCTCAAGCCAATCGCCGAGCAGGCCGGGCTGAGCATGGCCCAGCTCGCCGTGGCGTGGGTCCTGCAGAACCCGAACGTCTCGTCGGCGATCATCGGCGCGTCCCGCCCCGAGCAGGTGCACGACAACGTGAAGGCGGCCGGGGTGAAGCTCGACGCCGACCTGCTCAAGGCGATCGACGACATCGTCGGGCCGGTCACCGAGCGGGACCCGGCGAAGACCGAGTCCCCCGCGCAGCGTCCCTGACGCCGTTCCGGCCCGGCCGGCGCGAAACCCTCGCGCCGACCGGGCCGGGTCAGGTCAGGTCCGTCTGGTAGCCGATTCAGGTCGACTCTGCCCGGTCGCCGGTCACCGCCAGAAGCGAATCAGCTCCAGGCCGGTGGCGTAGAGCCACGACGGCAGACCGAGCAGGTCACCGACCGCGAAGACAGCGTCGAAGAACCAGCCGCCGACGCGCGGGTTCCACAGCAGCGCGAAGAGCAGGATGAAGCCGTACGGCGCGAACAGGTCGTACATCTTGCGCCACTGCGGGTTGAGCCACGGCTGGATCATGTTGCCGCCATCCAGGCCAGGCACCGGCAGCAGGTTCAGGAAGCTCGCGGTGAGCTGGAGGAAGGCGAGCAGCGCCACCCCGGCCCAGAACTCCACCGGACCACCCGACTGGGTGCCGAGCCGCACCGCCGCCACCAACACCAGCGTGAACAGCACGTTTGTCGCCGGGCCGGCGAGGCTGACCAGGGTGTGCCGCAGTCGACCCGGGATGGCGTGCCGGTCCACCCAGACCGCGCCACCGGGCAGGCCGATGCCGCCGAGCAGCACCACCACCACCGGCAGCACTATCGACAGCAACGGGTGGGTGTACTTCAACGGGTTGAGCGTCAGGTAACCGCGATGGGCGATGTCCCGGTCGCCGGCCCGGTAGGCCACCACCGCGTGGGCGTACTCGTGCAGGCAGAGCGACACCAGCCAGCCGGACACCACGAAGAGGAACACGTTGAACCGGACGCTGCCGTACCCGTTCCAGGTCAGCACCCCGCTGACCGCGAAGAGCGCGACCAGGCCGAGGAAGACCGGGCTGGGCCGGAACGCCGCCTTGGGCACGCCGAGGACCAGCCCGTCACCGCCCGGGCGGTCGTAGGCCATCACTCGGCCGTGGGCAGCAGGCTCATCCGGTACTCCACCCGGTCGTCCTCGACGAGCGCGACCGAGGTGACGCCGGACGCCGCGAGCTCCCGCCAGGTCTGACCGATCCAGGATTCGGCGTCGGCCTGGCTGCTGAACGACTCCGCCGGCCCCTCGACCGTCTTGCCGTCCGTGCCCTCGTACCGCCAGCTCCACGCCATGCCGCGTCTCCCCTCGCCGCTGAAGTCCCCGTGGGACGAACCCTCGCCAGCGTAGTCGGCCCGACGCGCAACGGCCGCTCGCTCGCCCCGGCAGAGCCCCACGGGGTGGATCAATCCAATCGACGCCGGCCGGTACGGTGGCTCGGTGCTGACACGGGGAGTGCTGCTCGGCGACCGATACCGGCTGGGCGAGCGGGTGGCGACGGGTGGGATGGGCGCGGTCTGGCGCGGCACTGACGTGCTGCTGGAACGCGAGGTCGCCGTGAAGGTTCTGCTGCCGTCGCTGGTCGCCGATCCGGAGTTCACCGCCCGCTTCCGGGCCGAGGCGCGGATGCTGGCCGCGCTGCGGCACCCCGGAGTGGTGCCGGTGCACGACGTGGGGCAGGCCGCGCTCGACGACGGCAGCCAGGTCGACTACCTGGTGATGGAGTACGTCGACGGCGAGCCGCTGTCCGCCCGGGTGCGCGCGGTCGGGCGGCTGGACCCGGCCACCGCCATGTCGGTGCTGGCCCAGGCCGCCGACGCGCTGCACACCGCCCACCTCGCCGGCATCGTGCACCGGGACGTGAAGCCGGGCAACCTGCTGGTCAAGGCCGACGGCACCGTGGTGCTTGTCGACTTCGGCATCGCCCGGTCCCGCGCCATGGCTGGGCTCACCGCCGCGAACATGGTGCTCGGCACCGCCTCGTACATGTCTCCCGAGCAGGCCACCGGGCAGCCGGTCTCGGCCGCCACCGACATCTACGCGCTCGGCGCTGTGGCGTACTTCTGCCTTGCCGGGCAGCCGCCCTTCCACGGTGACAACCCCCTCGCGGTGGCGCTGCGGCACGCGCAGGAGGACCCGGCGCCGCTGCCGGCGGACACCCCACCGGCGGTCGCCGCCGTGGTGAGCCGCGCGCTGGCCAAGCGTCCGGAGGACCGGTTCGGCAGCGCCGCCGAGTTGGCCGCTGCCGCCGCCGACGCCCGCGACGCGACACTGGCCAGCATTCCGGTCTCGGCCCGCCCACCGTGGGCGCTGGCCGCCCCCACCCCGGGGACGCCCGCGGCCGTTCCGGTCACGCCAGCCGCCACACCCCCCGCCCCGCAGGCCGCACCGACCCCCGTGCCGCCGGCCGCACCGCCGCTCTCGGCCGGACCGACGCCGGTCGGGCAGCCCGCGCCGGTCGGGGCTGCCGCCGTGCGCACGCCGGCCGGCTTCGCGGCCTCGCCGGTGAGCGGGCCGGGGTCGACCCGGGAGGACGTGTTGCGGACGGGGTCGTCCGGCCGACGCCGGCAACTGCTGGTCGGCGTCGGCGCTGTCGCTCTCCTGGCACTGATCGCGGTGGCCGTGGCGGCCCTACGACCCGACGGGGAGCCGGGTGGGGCGGACCATCCACCCGCGCTGGCCGGCGAGTCGGCGGCGGCCCCGGACGGCGGCGCACTCGACGACGGAGGTGCGAGCACCTCGGGACCCGCACCGAGCGGCGCGCCGAGTACCAGCCGCACCGCGTCCGCCGCACCGACCGTCTCCGGCGGACAGCCCGACGCGCCGACCAACGCGCCGGACCCGCGCACCACGACGCCGGGCAGCACACCGACCGGTACGGCCAGCAGCCGACCGACGCCCACCCGCACCCCGTCGAGCCGGCCCAACCCGTACACGGCCGCACAGGCGTGCGGCAGCGGCTACCAGGTGATCGACTCGGCGACGCTGACCGGCGGGGACGGGCAGCGCAAGGGCCGGGTCTTCCTGCTGTACCACTCGGGCAACGGCACCAACTGCGTGGTGACCCTCAAGGACGCCGCGGTCGGTGCGAAGTCGGCCGCCTCGGCGTACCTGGAGGTGCAGGGGCGGGCACGCAGCACCGACAGCGGGTCCTTCGACTACTACGCCGGACCGGTGCGGGCCACCGCCGCTGGGACGTGCGTCAAGTGGGGCGGCTCCACCGGCGGGGTCAGTTACGGCAGCGGGTTCGAACACTGCGACTGACCACCGCGCCGGCCGTGCCGCCACGCTGGCTTTCCCTCCGGCGCGCGACCGTCCCTCAGGGCCACCCGCGTACGGGCAGGGTAGATCTTGGACACTTTCCGTTCCGAGCTGACGGAAACTGTCCAAGATTGCCAGCGGCGCCGGGTGAAGCGGCCCGAGGTCGCGCCGCACCCGACCATCTGGTCCAGGTAAGGGAACTGGACGCTTTCCCGCAATGGACGCGGAACGGACTTTCGATCTTCGTCAGGTCGGGGCGACGTGCCCAGGCACAAGGCGAGCGAACTAAGGTACGGGCATGTCCGTAGACGGGTGGAACACGGTCCTGGTGCTCGGCGGTATCCGGTCCGGCAAGTCCGAGTTCGCCGAGTCCCTGGTCACCGACGCGCCGGTGGTCCGCTACGTCGCCACCGCGCCCGAGGGCGACCCGGAGGACACCGAGTGGGCGACCCGGCTGGCGGCGCATCGGGCCCGACGGCCGGGCAGCTGGACCACCGAGGAGACCACCGAGGACCCACGCCGGCTGGCCGACGTGCTGGAGTCCGCCGAGCCCAACGAGATGCTGCTCGTCGACGACCTGGGCGGCTGGGTGACGGTGCTGCTCGACCCGGATCACCAGCCCGCCGACGACGTGGCCACCATCGCCGAGCTGGCCGAGGCGATCCGCGGGTGTGCCGCGCGGGTGGTGTTGGTGAGCCCCGAGGTGGGGCTGTCGCTGGTGCCGACCACCCCGCTGGGCCGGGCGTTCACCGACGCGTTGGGCGCGGCCAACCGCGCGGTCGCCGACGCCTGCGACGCGGTAGTACTGGTCGTCGCCGGTCAGCCGGTCTGGCTCAAGCCGGCCGCCACCGCTACCGAACCGTCCGTTCCCGCCACAGTGACCGCGCCGACGGCCGCCGCCACCGCACCGATCGTGGCCAGCCTGGCCGACGCCGAGCCCACCCCCGAGGTTCAGCTGCCCGACGTGCTGACCCCCACGCCACCGGCCGCCCCGACCGCGGAGCCGGGCAACCCGTGGGCCGCGCCGACAATGGCGCTGCCGATGGTGTCCACCGGGCTGGTCATTCAGCCCGGCATGGAGCTGCCGATGCCCGACGAGTACGCCGGCCCGCAGGCGGTCGACCGGCTGACCACCCTTGACGTACCGGGCGCCGGGCTGGGCGTGCTGGACCGGGTGGTGGGCTTCGCCGCCACCACCCAGGGCACCTCGACCCCCGCCCCCTGGGGCTCGGTGCGGGTGCTGCTGCTGCACGGCGACCACGCCGGCGGGGCGGCGGCCGGCACCGTCGCCGGTGAGTCGGCGCGCCGCGCCGCGCAGGCCCGCGCCGGCCAGGGCGCGTTGGCGCGGCTGGCCGCCGAGAGCGGCGCGAGTCTCCAGGTGGTGGACACTCCTGCCTCCGCGCCGATCGAGGACCAACCGGCCCTCGCGCCGGAGCAGGTGGAGTCCGCGCTGCGCTACGGCTGGCGGTTGGCCGAGCAGGCCGCCGACGCCGGCGTACAGCTGCTGGTGCTCGGCGCGTGCGGCGCCGGCACCGAGGCGGCGGCCGCGGCGGTGCTCGCGGCGACAGCGGGCGCGGAGCCGCCCGCCGTGTTGGGCCGGGTGATCACCGACTCCGGCGAGATCGACGACGCGGCGTGGATGATCCGCTGCGCGGCGGTGCGCGACGCGCTGCACCGCACCAGACGCTCGTCGCGCGGTGCCAAGGACATCCTGGCCGAGTTGGGCGGCGGCGACGTGGCGGTGGCCACCGGCGTGCTGCTCGGCGCCACCGCCCGCCGGGTGCCGGTACTGCTCGACGGGCCGGTCGGGTTGGCCGCCGGCATGGTGAGCCGCGACCTGGCCGGGCAGGCCCGGCACTGGTGCCTGCTGGCCGACCACGGCGGGCACCCGGCCGTACGACTCGCCGCCGACGTGCTGGGCCTCACCCCGCTGCTCGACCTGCGGATGGATCTCGGCGAGGGCGCGAACGCGCTTGTCGCGCTGCCGCTGCTGCGCTCGGTGTTGGCGCTGTCCGCCGCGCTGCCGGTGCACCCGTCGCTGGCCGGCACCGACGACACCGAACCGGTCGCCGACGAGCCGGAGTCCACCGACCCGAGCTACGCCGACCCGGATCTCACCGAGCCCGACTCGACCGAGCCCGACTCGACCGAGCCCGACTTCGCCGAGCCGGAGCCGGCCGGGCCGGGCCCGGCCAGCACCGGGGCGGACGAGCAGCCGGCGTCGGGCTGGCGTGCCGGCTGAGCCACGGCTGCTCGCGGGAGCCCGGCTGGCGGTCACCACGTTCACCACGCTGCCGGTGCGGGCCGGGCGCATCGACCGCCCGGTCGCCGGCACGGCGATGGCCCTCGCCCCGGTGGTCGGCGCGCTGCTCGGCGCAGTGCTGGCCGGTGTGCTGCTGCTGGCCGGGGCGCTCGCCCCACCGCTGGTGGCGGCCGGTGTGACAGTCGGCGTCGCCGCACTGCTCAGCCGAGGGCTGCACCTGGACGGGCTGGCCGACACAGTGGACGCGCTCGGCTCGTACCGGCGGGGCGCTGCCGCCCTGGAGATCATGAAGAAGCCGGACGTCGGCCCGTTCGGAGTGGTCGCCCTGGTGGTCGTACTCCTGGTGCAGGCCGCGGCGCTCGCCGACCTCGCCGGTCGGTCCTGGCCGGCGTGCCTCGCGGCGGTGGTAGCGGCGACCGCGGCCGGGCGGCTCGGTGTCACTGTGGCCTGCCGGCGGGGCGTGCCGGCGGCCCGGCCCGACGGGCTGGGCGCGCTCGTCGCCGGCACGGTCGGCCCGGTGGCGGTGGCCGCCGGCGCGGTCGCCGTCGTGCTGCTGGCGGTGCCCGCGGTGCCGGACCGACCGTGGCAGGGGCCGCTGGCCGTCGTCGCCGCGATCGCCGTCGCGCTACCGCTGCTCAACCACGTGGTACGCCGCCTCGGCGGGATCACCGGCGACGTCCTCGGGGCGACCGTCGAGGTGGTCACCACGCTGGTCTACCTGGGTCTGGTGCTGTCCGGCTGAACCGGGCCCGGCGGGCCGGGTAGCGTTCGGCTCGACAACACCGGCGCGGCCACCGGGGGATCCCACAATGCTCATCACGGACGACTTCCTGCCCGTACCGGTGCCGGAGTCGCTCAGCGCGACCTACCTGGTGCCGATGGCGGGGCTACCGAAGGTCAGTGCGAAGACAGCGGTGGCGGCCCTGACCGGCCGGCTGGCCGAGCCGGTGCACGGGCTGGCCCGGCAGATGCTCGACAGCCCGCTGATGAGCGTCGACACCCGGCCTATCGCCGAGTTCCCCGAGCTGCCACCGGACCTGCTCACCGCGTTCGGTGCCACCAAGGAGCAGCTGGACCGGCTGGCGGCGGCGACGCACCTGGTGGTCGTACAGGCCGAGTACCGGCCCGGTTGGCCACCCGCGCACGAGTGGGCCGCCCGGGCGGTCGCGGCTGCCGTGGCGGAATCCGTCGACAGCGACGTGGTGGACGTCTTCGGCCTCCAGTTCCTCGACCCGGCGACCGCGCTGCGCTCCCTCCCCGACGAGCAGGGCCGCATCCGACTTGTCGACTGGGTGCTGGTGCCGTACTCCTCGGACAACGAGGGCCTGTGGTTCACCACCAAGGGGCTGCGCCGCTTCGGTCTGCTGGAGTTGCAGACCCAGGGGGTGCCCGACCACCTCACCCGCGCCTGGGGTGCGGTGATGACCGGGGCGGCCCGCCGACTGCTGCGGGACTGGACCGACGGGCTCACCGGCGAGGAGGTGCCGGCGTTCGTGCAGCTCCCGGTACTGGCCACTGTCACCGGGCACGACATCGCGGTGGCGTACGGCAACCCGGAGCAGCACGGCGCCACCGCTCCGGTACTGCTCCGCCTCGAACTGGACCCGGCGACCGACCCGGAGGCCGACTCGTTCCTCAGCCTGCGTCCGCCTGCCGGGCACCCCGGCCCGGACGGGCGCTACTACGCCGCCGCCTGCGCGACACTGTTCTCCGGGATCCAGCCGGACGTGCGCTACGCCCGCTCCGGTGACGCGATGAGCCGTGCGGTCGCCACCGCCCGGGCCGCGCTGGATGACGCGCGGGCCCGGTTCGTCGCCGGCCAGCTCCCCACCGAGTCGCAACTGGTGGTGAAGTACGGCCTGCCCGGAGACGACGGGCCGGAGTACGTCTGGGCGGGCGTCACCTCGTGGGAGACCCCGGAACGCATCGTCGGCGTGAGCGCCAGCGACGCCAACACCGACGAGAGCGTGCGCATCGGCGCCCCAGTGGTAGTGGAGGCGTCCGACGTGGTCGACTGGGCCGTCCTGGACGCGACAGGCGTCATAGAGGGCGGCTGGACCCAAGCGGTCCTGGACTCAGGCGAACCCCCAACCCCCTCCCGCTAACCCCCTGGCCTAGTTGATCAAGAGGTTTGCGTCAGAATCCCGTCCGAACTTGACGCAAACCTCTTGATCACCGGGGCAAGGCGGTGGGGTTACTTCACTGAGGGGGTTACGAAGGGGGGTTTGGTCAACTTCAGGGGGGCTCGGCGGCCTCGGATGTCGATCTCGACCTCGTCGCCGTCGGTGAGGTTGGCGTTGGTGTTCAGCAGGGCCAGCGCTATGCCCTGTTTGCGGGTTGGGGAGAAGGTGCCGCTGGTCACCACACCCACCTGGGTGTCACCCACGTGCAGCGTCATGCCGGGGCGGGGGATGGCCCGGTCGACTGCCACCAGGCCGCGCAGCGTACGCCGGGGGCCGGCGGCCTTCTCGGCGAGCAGCGTGTCGCGGCCCCAGAAGGCCGGCTTGTCCCAGCCGACGGCCCAGCCGGAGCGGGCCTGCACCGGGCTGATGTCCAGGGAGAGGTCCTGCCCGTGCAGCGGGTACCCCATCTCGGTGCGCAGCGTGTCCCGGGCGGCCAGCCCGCAGGCGCGCAGCTCGAACGCCGCGCCGGCGGCGAAGAGCGCATCCCAGACGGCGAGCGCGTGCTCCGCCGGCACCACCAGCTCGTAGCCCAGCTCACCCGTGTAGCCGGTACGGCAGACGGTCAGCTCCACCCCGGCCAGGCTGGCTGCGGAGAAGCTCATGTAGCCGTGTTCGGTGGGCAGGTCCAGGGCGGCCAGCAACTCGGCCGAGCGGGGGCCCTGCACGGCCAGCACCGCGTACGCCTCGTGCTCGTCGGTGACTGTCACCTGCGCGGGAGCGGCGGCGCGCAACCGGCGCACCACCTCGGCGGTGTTCGCCGCGTTCGGGATGAGGAAGACGTGGTCGTCGGCGTACAGGTAGGCGATGATGTCGTCCACCACGCCACCGCTGGCGTCGTCGCAGCAGAGCGTGTACTGCGCCCGGCCCGGGCCGATCCGGCCCAGGTCGTTGCTGAGGCAGGAGTTCACGAAGTCGGCCGCGCCGGGGCCGCTCACCCGGGCCTTGCCCAGGTGTGACACGTCGAAGACCCCGACCGCCGTACGCACGGCGGTGTGCTCCTTGAGCACTCCGCCGCCGGCGTACTCCAGGGGCATCTCCCAGCCCCCGAAGGGGGCGAACTTGGCTCCGGCGGCGGTGTGCCGCTCGTGCAGCGGGGAACGGCGCAGCCGGGTCGCGGCGGCGTCGGAGGTCACGTCGGTCATGGGTGGCAACTTACCGGGGGCAACGTCGCTGGTTAGCATCGGCGGGAGCCCGCTGGCGCTGTCGGCGGGACAGCCATGACGTCCGGCGGGTAGGTTCCGCCGGAGACCTTCACCGCTGGTACGCGACGCCGCGACCGGCCCGGCCCGCCCGGAGTAGCTTCAGTGACTTCACCCCGCACCACCAACCTGAGCCTGGTCGACACCGACCCGGCCGAGCTCGCCGTCGACGCGATCGTGATCGGCGTGCACAGCCAGACCGGAGAGCAGGGCGCCACCAGCGGCCTCGCCGGCACCCTGCTGCTCGCCAGCGGCGCGGAGAGCATCGCGGCCGCGTTCGACGGCAAGCTGACCGAGACCCTCGCGCTGCTCGGCGCGACCGGCGGGCCGGGTGAGGTCATCAAGCTGGCCACGCTGGGCACCGTGACCGCCCCGCTGGTCACCGCGGTCGGGCTCGGCCCGGAGCCGTCGGGCGCCGCCCCGGCCCCGGAGACGCTGCGCCGGGCCGCCGGTGCGGCGATCCGGGCCCTGGCCGGCGCACCCCGGGTCGCGTTGGCGCTGCCGCTGCCGGACGACGCGGACGCGTCGGCCGAGCTGCGCGCGGTCGCCGAGGGCGCGCTGCTCGGCGGGTACCGGTTCGCCGGTTACAAGACCCGGCCCCAGCCGACCCGGCGCGAGCCGGTGGCCGAGGTGCTCATCGCGGTGCCGGACGCCAGCGACGCGGGAGCCCAGGCGGAGGTCGCCCGGGCGCAGGCGGTGGCGGGCGCGGTCCGGCTCAGCCGGGACTGGGTGAACACGGCGCCGAACGAGCTGCGTCCGCCGTCGTTCGCCGACGCGGTCGCCAGCGCGGCGCGCGAGGCGGGCCTCGGCGTCGAGGTGCTGGACGAGGCGGCGCTGGCCGCCGGCGGGTACGGCGGCATCGTCGCGGTCGGGCAGGGCTCGGAGGCTCCGCCGCGGCTGGTGAAGCTGACCTACACCCCGCAGGACGGCGGCAACGGCAAGCGGGTAGCGCTGGTCGGCAAGGGCATCACCTTCGACACCGGCGGCATCTCGATCAAGCCGGCGCAGGGCATGTGGGAGATGAAGTCCGACATGGCGGGCGCTGCCGCGGTGGGCGCGGCCATGCTGGCGATCGCCGCGCTGAAGCCGACGGTGGCGGTCAGCGCGTACCTGCCGATGGCGGAGAACATGCCGTCGGGCACCAGCTACCGGCCGGGCGACGTGATCACCATGTTCAACGGCAAGCGGGTCGAGGTGCTCAACACCGACGCCGAGGGCCGGATGATCCTGGGCGACGCCATCGCCCGCGCCTGCGCGGACGGCACCGACTACCTGTTCGAGACCTCGACGCTGACCGGTGGCCAGGTCATCGCGCTGGGCAAGCGGATGGCCGGCGTGATGGGCACCCCGCAGTTGTGCGACCGGGTGAAGGTGGTCGGCGACGCCGTCGGCGAGCCGGCCTGGCCGATGCCGCTGCCCGACGACGTCCGTAAGGGCATGGAGTCGGATGTGGCGGACATCTCGCAGGTCAACGCCGGGATGGACCGGGCCGGTCACATGCTGCAGGGCGGCGTGTTCCTGCGCGAGTTCGTGACCGACGACGTGGCCTGGGCGCACATCGACATCGCCGGTCCGGGCTACCACTCGGGCGAGCCGACCGGCTACTGGACCAAGGGCGGCACCGGCGTTCCGGTCCGCACGCTGGTGCAGCTCGTCGAGGATGTCGCCGCCAACGGCTGACGGACATGCGAAAGGGGCCCCCTGCTCAGGGGGCCCCTTTCGCGTTGCTCAGTGTCGCTCGGGGCGACGTTTGCGGCGCTCGTTGAAGTCGCGCATCCGCTGTGGGTAGCCCATCAGCCGGACGTCGTACACCGGGATGCCCATCCGGTACGCGAAGCGCCGGGCGCCGTCCGGGCCGTCGATGCGCCGACGGGTCCACTCCCCGTCGTCGGCGATCAGGATGACGGTGGTCTCCGTCACCGTCGTACGCGGCTCGATGTACGCCTCGACGCCGCGCCGACTCCGGATGAAGTTCTCCAAATGGTCCAGATCGCCGCGACTGGCGGCGCGGTCATGGCTCGGCACAGCCGCCTGTTTGCGGCGCCGGAACAAGCCCACCGGATCTCTCCCCCACGTTGCGTCATCGACGACGGTGCCAAGGGTACGTGTCGATGACGTGTCGTTGGGCACCTCGGTACGCACCCTGTGCCCAGTGGTGACAAGATGACCGAGGTGGGGTGTGTCCCTGTTACACCTCTGTGACCCCCGATGCAGCGACGCGACCTGGGAGTTGGACGTGAGCGAGCCGAACGAAGCGACCTTCGACATTGTCATTCTCGGAGGTGGCAGCGGCGGCTACGCGACCGCGCTGCGCGCCGTCCAGCTGGGTCTGAAGGTCGCGCTGGTCGAGAAGGGCAAACTCGGCGGCACCTGCCTACACAACGGCTGCATCCCGACGAAGGCCCTGCTGCACGCCGCCGAGATCGCCGACCAGGCCCGCGAGTCGGAGCAGTTCGGTGTGAAGGCCGAGCTGATCGGCATCGACATGGCCGGGGTCAACTCGTACAAGGACGGCGTGATCGCCCGCCTGTACAAGGGCCTGCAGGGCATGTTGAAGGGCAACAAGGGCATCACGATCGTCGAGGGCGCCGGCAAGCTGGTCGGCAAGAACGTGGTCGAGGTGGACGGCAAGCGCTACACCGGCCGCAACATCGTCCTGGCCTCCGGCTCGTACGCGAAGAGCCTGCCCGGCCTGGATGTCGACGGCGAGCGGATCATCACCAGCGACCACGCTCTCACGATGGACCGGGTGCCGTCGTCGGTGATCGTGCTCGGGGGCGGCGTGATCGGCGTCGAGTTCGCCAGCGTGTGGAAGTCCTTCGGCGTCGACGTGACGATCGTCGAGGCGCTGCCCCGACTGGTCGCCGCCGAGGACGAGGAGTCGTCCAAGGCGCTGGAGCGGGCGTTCCGCAAGCGGAAGATCAACTTCAAGGTCGGCAAGCCGTTCGAGAAGGTCGAGAAGACCGAGAGCGGCGTCAAGCTGACCATCTCCGGCGGCGAGACCGTCGAGGCCGAGCTGCTGCTGGTCGCCGTGGGTCGCGGCCCGAACACCGCCAACCTCGGGTACGAGGAGCAGGGCGTCAAGATGGACCGCGGCTACGTGCTGACCGACGAGCGGCTGCGCACCAGCGTGCCGAACGTCTACGCGGTCGGCGACATCGTGCCCGGCCTCCAGCTCGCGCACCGGGGCTTCCAGCAGGGCATCTTCGTGGCCGAGGAGATCGCCGGGCAGACCCCCGCCGTGATCGACGAGGTCGGCATCCCGCGCGTCACCTACTGCGACCCGGAGCTGGCGTCGGTGGGTCTCACCGAGGCCAAGGCCAAGGAGCAGTACGGCGCCGACAAGGTCAAGACGTACAACTACAACCTGGGTGGCAACGGTAAGAGCCAGATCCTCAAGACCACCGGCTTCGTGAAGCTGGTCCGGGTCGAGGACGGCCCGGTGGTCGGCGTACACATGATCGGCGCCCGGGTGGGTGAGCTGATCGGTGAGGCGCAGCTCATCTACAACTGGGAGGCCTACCCGGCGGAGGTCGCCCAGCTCGTGCACGCCCACCCCACCCAGAACGAGGCCCTGGGCGAGGCGCACCTGGCCCTCGCCGGCAAGCCGCTGCACGCGCACGCCTGATCATCCACAACCGCGGCGTCCGGCGACGGGCGAAGATCCCACCAGGGGAATGAAGGAGTCTCAGAAAATGCCGGTATCGGTCACCATGCCCCGGCTCGGCGAGAGCGTCACCGAGGGCACCGTCACTCGCTGGCTCAAGCAGGAGGGCGACACGGTCGAGGTCGACGAGCCCCTGCTCGAGGTCTCCACCGACAAGGTCGACACCGAGATCCCGTCACCCGCTGCCGGCGTGCTGAGCCGGATCGTGGTCGGCGAGGACGAGACCGCCGAGGTCGGCAGCGAGCTGGCCGTCATCGCCGGTGAGGGCGAGTCGACCGGCGGTGGCGAGGCCGCCCCGCAGGAGCAGGCCCCGGCCGAGTCGGTCGAGCCGGCCGCCGAGCCGACGGCCGCCGCCGAGGGCACCGCCGACGAGGTGGCCCAGGACGAGGCCCCGGCAGAGGCGCCGGCTCCGGCCGCCGCCTCGTCGGGCGAGGGCACCGCGGTGAAGATGCCCGCCCTGGGCGAGAGCGTCACCGAGGGTACCGTCACCCGCTGGCTGAAGCAGGTCGGCGAGACCATCGAGGTCGACGAGCCGCTGCTGGAGGTCTCCACCGACAAGGTGGACACCGAGATCCCGTCGCCGGTCGCCGGCACGGTGCTGGAGATCAAGGTCGCCGAGGACGAGACCGCCGCGGTCGGCGCCGACCTGGCGATCATCGGCGCTGCCGGCGGTGCCCCCGCCCCGGCACAGCCCGAGCCGAAGCCCGAGCCGAAGGCGGAGGCCAAGCCGGCGCCGAAGGCCGAGCCGAAGGTCGAGGAGCCGACGCAGGGCGCCTCGTACAGCGAGCCCGCCGCGGAGACCGAGAGCTCGGCGCAGCCGGCGAAGACCGAGCAGGCCGCGCAGCCGGCCGCGTCGACTTCGGCGCCGGCCCGCCCGTCCGCCCCGGCGCCGGGTGCCGGCGAGGAGGCCGCCGGTTACGTGACCCCGCTGGTGCGCAAGCTGGCCAGTGAGCACGGCGTCGACCTGTCCGCGCTCAACGGCACCGGCGTGGGTGGTCGGATCCGCAAGCAGGACGTGCTGGAGGCCGCCGAGAAGGCGAAGGCCGCCAAGGCCGCTCCGGCTCCGGCTGCCGCTCCCGCCGCCGCCGCGCCCCCGGCCAAGCCGGCCGCGAAGCCCCAGCCGAGTTCCAAGCGGGGCACCACGGAGAAGCTGCCGCGGATCCGGGCGACGATCGCCAAGCGGATGCAGCAGTCGCTGCACGAGACGGCGCAGCTGACCACCGTCGTCGAGGTCGACGTCACCAAGGTCGCCAAGCTGCGGGTTCAGGCGAAGGACTCGTTCCAGGCCAAGCACGGCGTGAAGTTGTCCTTCCTGCCCTTCTTCGCCCTCGCCGCCATCGAGGCGCTGCAGACCCACCCGATCATCCAGGCCAGCATGGACCTGGACGGCGGCACGATCACCTACCCGGCCGCCGAGCACCTCGGCATCGCCGTGGACACCGAGCGTGGGCTGCTCGTGCCGGTCATCCACAACGCCGGTGACCTCAACATGGGCGGCATCGCCAAGCGGATCGCCGACCTGGCCGAGCGCACCCGGGCCAACAAGATCACCCCGGACGAGATGGCCGGGGCGACCTTCACGCTGACCAACACGGGCAGCCGGGGCGCGCTGTTCGACACTCCGATCGTGCCGTCGCCGCAGTCGGCGATGCTCGGCACGGGTGCCGTGGTGAAGCGTCCGGTCGTTGTCAACGATCCGGAGCTGGGCGAGGTCATCGCGGTCCGGTCGATGGTCTACCTGGCCATGTCCTACGACCACCGGCTGATCGACGGCGCCGACGCGGCCCGCTTCCTGACCGCGGTCAAGGAGCGGCTGGAGGCCGGCAACTTCGATTCGGAGCTGGGCCTGGCCTGATCTGCCCGCTAACGCCGAGAGGGCGCCCCGGTCGTCGACCGGGGCGCCCTCTCGTCTGCGGTCCTCAGCTCTTGAGCAGCGCGGTCGAGACCTTCCAGAGCCGCTCGGCGGCATCCGGGTCCAGCGCGTAGTCGGCGACACCCGTCCGCCCACCGGGCTGGGCGGGGGCGGCCTGCTGACAGTCCTCGAAGTAGCGCCCGCCCACGCCGTCGAGCAGCGGCGAGGCGGCGACCAGCACTGAGGTGGCCGCACCCTGCTCGACCGTCTTCCAGGACGCCGCGTTGCCGGCGCGCAGCCGGTCCAACTCCTCCTCGCTCACGTAGCGCTGGAGGTTGGTCCGGATCGCGCCGGGCATCAGCGAGTTGGTGAGGATGCCGTCGTCGGCCCAGCGCCGGGTGGCCTCCACGGCGAACAGCACGTTGGCCGTCTTGGACTGCCCGTACGCCTGCCACGGCTCGTACTCCCGCTTGTCGTACTGGATGTCCTCGAAGACCACCGGTGAGCGCAGGTGGGCGGCGGAGCTGACCGAGACGATCCTGGCCCCGTCGCCGGCGGCGAGTGCCGGGCGCAGCCCGGTGGCGAGCGCGAAGTGCCCCA
The DNA here is from genome assembly GCF_022230935.1 of Micromonospora hortensis. Lineage (NCBI taxonomy): Bacteria > Bacillati > Actinomycetota > Actinomycetes > Micromonosporales > Micromonosporaceae > Micromonospora > Micromonospora hortensis. Next base: position 18,969 of record NZ_JAKKFE010000035.1, on the reverse strand, counting down.
GGTGGTTGGTGGCGAACTGCATCTCCCAACCCTGCGGGGTGCGGGACAGGGGTGCGGCCATGATGCCGGCGTTGTTGACCAGGATGTGCAGCGGGCCGTCCCAGTTGGCCACGAAGTCGGCGACCGAACCCTGGTCGGCGAGGTCGAGCGGGGCGACCAGGACGCGGTCGTTGCCGGTGGTGGCGGTGATGTCGTTGGCGGCCTGCTGACCCGCGTCGGGGTTGCGAACGGCCAGGGTCACCTCCGCGCCAGCGCTGGCCAGGGCGCGGGCGGTCTCCACGCCGATCCCGGAGGACCCGCCGGTGACGATCGCCCGCCGCCCGACGAGGTCCACGCCCCGGATCACGTCCATGGCCGTGGAGTGATGGGCGAACGAAGTGGTGATCGGGTTGTTGGTCGTCATTGTCCATCCTTGTCCGGGGTGGGCGGACCGACCGGCCCGCTGCGCGAGGCCGTGGCCCCGCTGTTTCCCCGACCCGGGCCGGAGGTAACGCGGGGCCCCGCCGCCATCGCCGTTCGGGCCTCCGAGCAGCCCGGACGCTGCCAGAGTGGGATTGTGGGCGGCTACCGGCGGGGTGGACAGTTGGGACCGGCCGTCCCGATCGCCCCGGGCGCCCGGGTGGACAAGTTCGAGGTCTTCTTCGACCTGGTCTTCGTCTTCTCGTTCTTCATCATCACCCGGGCCACCGCCGCGAACATCTCCGGTCGGCAACTGGTGCACGCCGGCCTGGTGCTCGCCGTGCTCTGGTGGATCTGGGTGGTGCACAGCCTGGTCGCCACCCGGGTCCGGCTCGGCGAGGGCTACGTCCCGGTGCTCATGGTGATCGCGATGGTCGCCCTGTTCGCGTTCGCGCTGGCGCTGCCGCAGGCATTCAACGACCCGAAGGGGAGCGCCGCCGGCCCGATGCTGGTGGCCATCAGCTACGTCGTGGTCCGGGCCGTACACATGATCCTCTATCAGCATGTGGTGCGGGACAGCCCGCAGGAGCGGCGGCAGCTGCGGCGGTTCGCGCCGGAGCTGGCGGTGAGCATCGTGCTGCTGCTGGCCGCCGCGCTCATCCCGCCGCAGATCAGCGACCCCGACCGGGCCGCCCTGGTCCGCGACGGGCTGTGGATCACCGTGGTGGTGGTGCAGTACGCCACCGGCTTCATCGTCGGGACCTGGGGCTGGGGGGTGACCAGCGCCGAGCACTGGACCGAGCGCTACGACCTCATCCTGATCATCGCGCTGGGCGAGTCGATCATCTCGACGGGCGTCGGCGGCAACCTGCTCGGCAAGCCGGTCACCTGGCCGGCGGTGGCCGCCGCCGCGCTCGGCATCGTGGTCACCGCAGCCCTATGGTGGGCGCACTTCGACTTCATCGGGCCGGCCGCCCGGATCGCCCTGCACGCGGCGGAGGGCGCTCCCCGGGTGGCGATGGCCCGCGACGCGTACGCGTATCTCTACCTGCCGATGATCGCCGGGGTGATCCTCTTCTCGATCGGCAACGAGGAGGTCCTGCACAAGATCACCGACCCGGCCGGCGGGATCGCCGAGAAGGTCGAGGGGCCGGCGGTGCCGATGCTCTTCGGCGGGTTGATCTGTTATTTCGCCGTCAACCTGCTCTTCCAGCTTCGCACCCTGCACACCGTCACGTGGACCCGCGTCGGCGTCATAGTGGTGCTCACGGCGGCCCTTCCGGTCGGCCAGCACCTGCCAGCGCTGGGCGCGCTCACCCTCGCGACAGTGATCTGCGTGGCGCTGGTGGCCGTGGAGGTGATGGTGATGGCGCAATCCCGGCACGCCCTGCGGGCCGCCGTCTTCCAGGAGCGGACCAGCCACGAGGCCCATGAGGCCGCCTGGCGGGCGCGCTGGCACGACGTCCGGGAGACCGACGAACCGACCACGCCGTGACCGCGGCGTTTCCCGGGTTTGTCGGCATGACCGGCCGGCCCTAGACTTCGGCGCAGCGTCGCAGTGCACCCGGCCCGAAGGCCGCCGTGGGCATGGAGGCGCGGGGACAGCATGGGACGAAACGTGCACCCAACCGGTTCACCGGCCGGCCGGCTCGCCGCCGTCGGCAATCAGATGATCGAGATTCACCTCTGGCTCAGCGCGGAACTGGCCCGGCTCCAGGCAAGCCTCGACAGCCCGTCCCGGGACCTGCGGGCACACTGCCTGACCTTCTGCGCCGCGCTGGGCCGACACCACAGCGGTGAGGACGCGGGCGCGTTCCGGTTGCTGGCCGAGGAAGCCCCCGAGCTGCGCCCGGTCATCGACAACCTGATCACCGATCACGAGGTGGTGGCGGGAATCCTGGAACGGGTCGAGGCACTGCTGGGCGGCGACGCGGCGGTGCCGGTCGACCAGGTGCGCGCCGAACTGGGCGGGCTGGCCGCCCTGCTGGAGTCGCACTTCCGCTACGAGGAGAAGCGGCTGGTCACCGCCCTGAACGCGCTCACCGGTCGAACCGGTACCACCGAGGAACTACTCGGCCTGACCGCGCCCGGTCCCTCCTAGGGCCTATTTCAACAGGGCGGTCGAGCCGAGGCGGAGTCCGGGCGGCGATCCGGCAAGGCGCGGTTTCGTTCGGATACCGGTGTGGTATCCGGACGAAACCGCAACGCCGCCGGTCGTCGTTCGGGCCCGCCGCAGGCCGGCCAGTTCTCATGAAACAGGCCCTAGCCGGGCTCCGACCCCGGTGCCGTGCCGGGCAGTCGCTCGTAGAAGCGGATCTTCTCCCGCAGGTGGTCGTACTGGCGCTGGAGCAGGCGCATCTGCTCCTCGACCCGCGCCGCGTGGTGGCACAGCAACTCGTGCCGCTCGTCGGTGGTGTGCTCACCGTCGCGGGCCAGTTGCGCGTAGCGGCGCATCTGCGCGATCGGCATCCCGGTGTCGCGCAGGCAGCGGAACAGCACCAGCCAGCCGAGGTCGTCGTCGGTGAAGACCCGCTGCCCGCCCGCCGTACGCTCCACGTCCGCGAGCAGGCCAATCTTCTCGTAGTACCGCAGGGTGTCCAGGCTGAAGCCGCTGCGGCGGGCGGCCTCCGAGGGGGCGTAACCGCTCATGTCGCGAGATGCTAGTGCTTGACCTGGAGCGCGCTCCAGGTTGGAGGCTGGTGACCATGACGACGACACGGACGCTGGGACGCAGCGGCATCACTGTGAGCGCGATCGGAATGGGGTGCTGGGCCATCGGCGGCCCGCTCTGGGGTGACGACGGGCAGCCGTTCGGCTGGGGTGAGGTGGACGACGACGAGTCGATCCGCACCATCCACCGGGCGCTCGATCTCGGGGTGACGCTGTTCGACACCGCCAGCAACTACGGCGCCGGGCACAGCGAGCGGATCCTCGGTCGAGCAGTGGCCGGGCGGCGGGACAGCGTGGTGATCGCCACCAAGTTCGGCAACGTCAGCGAGGAGAGCACGCGGCGGGCGCTTGGCACCGACGCCAGCCCGGCCTTCGCGGTGCGCAGCCTGGAAGACTCGCTCCGCCGCCTCGGCACCGACTACGTCGACCTCTACCAACTGCACATCAACGCACTGCCGGTGCCCGCCGCGCTCGATCTGGTCGACACCCTGGAGGCCCTGGTCGACCAGGGCAAGATCCGGGCGTACGGCTGGAGCACCGACGACCCGGCCTCGGCGGAGGCGTTCGCGGTCGCCGGCGCGCACTGCGCAGCGATCCAGCACGACGAGTCGGTGCTGCGCGACAACGCGGCGGTGCTGGCGGTCTGCGACAAGCACGACCTGGCCAGCCTCAACCGTGGTCCGTTGGCGATGGGGCTGCTCACCGGGTCGACCCGGGCGGTCGGGGCGGACGACGTGCGCGGACGGGCACCGGAGTGGCTGGAGTGGTTCACCGACGGCCGGCCGACGCCGCGCTGGGCGAGCCGGGTCGATCAGGTCCGCGCTGCGCTCACCGCCGACGGGCGCACCCTCGCACAGGGCGCGCTCGGCTGGCTGCTGGCGCGCAGCCCCCGTACCGTGCCGATTCCCGGCCTGCGCACGGTGGCCCAGGCCGACGAGAACCTGGCCACCCTGACGCTCGGCCCGCTGAGCCCCGAGTCGTACGCCGAGGTGGAGCGACTGCTCGCCGACCTGCGCCCGGCCCACGCGGCCTGACCGCCGGGCCGGTCCACGCCCCGGGCGTTGTCACCGGAAGTCGTCAGCGTGCTCGGCGGCCCACTGCCGGAACGTGCGCCCGGGGCGTCCGGTCACCTGCTCGACGTCCGGGGCGACCCAGGCGTTGCCGTCGAGATAGCGCCCCATCTCCAGGAACCACTCGATCACCTCAACGGGATAGTGGTCCTTCCAGTGCTCGCGGGCCTGCTCCGGGGTCAGTTCGTCGAAGCGCACCGGACGGCCGATCGCCTCGCCGATCATCCGGACCGCGTCCCGGCGACGGACCGGCTCGGGCCCCGTAGGTTGGTACACCCGGCCGGCGTGGCCGTCCTCGGTCAGCGCGGCCACGATGACCGCGGCGATGTCCGCCTCGTGGACCAGCGCGCTGTTCCAGTCCCCGAACGGCGCCCGCACCACCCCCTCGGCGCGGATGCCGGCCGCCCACTCGCGGGTGTTCGCCATGAACTCGCCCGGGAAGACGTGCGTCCATTCCAGGCCCGAGTTCTCGACGGCCCGGTGCAGCGGCCGGTGGGGCGCCTCGAGCGGGTCGTCGTCGGCCCGGCTCGGATCGTTGTGGCCGAGGTGGGTGACCCGGCGGACGCCGGCCTGACGGGCCAGCTCCAGAATCTCCGCACCGGTGCTCAGCGGCCCGTACCCGTCCATCGCGACCAGATGCATCCGCGGCACGCCGCGCAGCGCCGGGACCAGCGTGTGGGGCCTGGCGAAGTCGCCGGCCATCACCTCCACCTGGCCGGGCAGCGCGGTGGCCGCCGGCGAGGTGGGATCGCGGGTCAGTGCGCGTACGTCGTGGCCGGCGGCCACCAGTTGCCGGACCAGGCTGCCTCCGACGGTTCCGGTCGCTCCGGTCACCAGGATCGGCATGGTTCCTCCTCAGGTGTCGCCCGACGGTGGGCACGGTGAGCCGACCCCGCCATTCCGGGGCGCTCTCGGATGGCTCATGGTCAGCCAGATCGATGCCGCAAGCAATCGCGAACATTGCATTCACGTTCGCTCTGACCTGCGGAAACGCGACCGGCACCGAATGCGCGCGACAGCCTTTTTCGGTACCCGGAACAGCCGTTGACCTGCGCTTTCAGGCCGCACAAGGGTTCCGCGCACGTTCGTTCGCCGAAACGCCCCCACCTTTGGCAGCCCCACGCATCCACCGGTGGCGTTCTGGACGAAGATGGGGGTATGCGGATCCTTCTGGCCGGCGCGTCCGGCTTCCTTGGCACCCGGCTGGCCGACCTGCTCGTCAGCGACGGGCACGAGGTCACCCGGTTGGTCCGTCGAGCGCCGGGCGGGCCGCAGGAGCGGCGGTGGGACCCTGCTGCCGGGCAGCTCGACCCGGCCGTGGTCGCCGAGGCCGACGCCGTGGTCAACCTGGCCGGCGCGGGTGTCGGCGACAAACGCTGGAACGACGACTACCGGCGGTTGATCCGCACCAGTCGGGTGGACACCACCACCACGCTGGCGACCACCATCGCCGGGCTCCCCGCCGCGGACCGACCCCGGGTGCTGCTCAACTCATCGGCCGTCGGCTGGTACGGCAACACGGGCGACCGCGCGGTCGAGGAGGACGCGCCGGCCGGCGAGGGCTTCCTGGCCGACGTCTGCCGGGTGTGGGAGGCCGCGACCCGGCCGGCCGAGGACGCCGGGGTACGCGTGGTCCGGCTGCGTACCGGTCTGCCGCTGCACCGCGAGGGCGGGCTACTCAAGCCACAACTGCTGCCGTTCAAGCTGGGCATCGCCGGCCGGCTGGGCAGTGGCCGGCAGTGGCTGCCGTGGATCTCGATGGCTGACTGGCTGGACGCGACACGCTTCCTGCTCGACCGCGACGACATCGCCGGCCCGGTCAACGTGGTGGGGCCGAACCCGGTCACCAACGCCGAGTTCACCCGCGAGCTGGCCCGGCAACTACACCGGCCGGCGATCATCCCGATCCCCGCGCTGGCGCTCAAGGTGGTCCTCGGCGGCTTCTCCCACGAGGCCCTCACCAGCACCCGAGTCCTCCCCGGAGTCCTGGCGAGAGCCGCCTACCCCTACCAGCACCCCACCCTCCCCCAAGCCCTCCAAACAGCCCTAACCCCAACCCCCTGACCCGGTCCCGGTCCCGCCCCCGTTCGCGTTGATCATGAAGTTGTTGCCGATCGCCCCGGCGTGTCGTAACAACAACTTCATGATCGACAGGGTTCACCCGGGGGGTGGTTCGGCCCTTGGCAGAATCGGCTGTCGGCGGGTCGCCGGTGGGCCAGCGTGGGCCGATGCTGGACCGATGGCGACCTTCTCCCTCCAGGCCACCCCGACGGACGCGGCGAGCTGGGCCGAGCTGGCCCGCCGGGCCGAGAGCGTCGGCTTCGACGCTCTGCTCGCCGCGGACCACCCCGGCGACGTGACGTCACCGTTCGTGGCGCTGGCCGCCGCCGCCCCGGTCACCTCGACGATCGGGCTCGGCTCGTACGTCTCGAACCTCGGCGTACGGGAACCGATGCTGCTCGCGGCCGACGTGGCCACCCTCGATCTGATCTCCGGCGGTCGGGCCCGGCTCGGCGTCGGCGCCGGTCACACCCCGGCGGAGTGGCGCGCGGTGGGCCGGGAACGCCCCGACGTGGCCGGCCGGGTCCGCCGTTGCGTGGCCGTCGCCGAGGCGGTCCGCGCCCTGCTCGACGGCGCCTCGGTCACCGTCGACTCGGCCGAGCTGACGATGCGCGAGGCGGTGCTGCGCGAACCCCGGCCGGTGCAGGACCGGATCCCGTTGACGATGGGTACGGCGAACTCGACGCTGCTGCGCTGGGCCGGCGCGCACGCCGACGTGGTCGGGCTGACCGGGTTCGGACGTACCCTCGCCGACGGCCACCAGCATGAGGCGCGCTGGCGGGCCGACCAGATCGAGGCCCAGGTGGCCTGCGTGGCCGCCGGCGCGGCCGGCCGAACCGACCCGCCGGCGCTGGAGGCGCTGGTGCAGACGGTGCTGGTCACCGACGACGCGGAGGCTGCCGCCGCGGAACAGGCCCGCCGCAACGGCATGACGGCCGCCGAACTACTGGCCACCCCGTTCGTACTGATCGGCACTGTGGACGAGATCGTCACGGCGGTCGCCGAACACGAACGGCGCTGGGGGGTGACCCGGTTCGTGGTCCGCGGCGACGCGCTGGATCCGCTAGCGCCGGTCCTGGCCCGCCCAACCTGAGCCCCCGCCGACAACCCCGTTGATCAAGAGGTTTGCGTCAGATTCCGGCTTCCGGATGACGCAAACCTCTTGATCAACACGGGCAAGGAGGGTGGGACTCAGCAGCCGACCACCCAGTGGTTGGGGGCGGTCTGCTTGAGGGCGCTGGTGTAGAAGGTGTTGTACAAGCCCATCCGCTGGTTGGAGCCGTTGGCGTAGGCGTAGCCGCCGGACTGGTACGCGCGACCGGCCGCCACGTGCGCGTAGTTGCTGGCCGTCACACAGGTCGGCGGTGTGGTCGGAGTGGCCGTCGGGGTCGGCGTGGGGGTGGCCGTCGGGGTCGGGGTCGGGTTGGTCCCGCCGCCGTTCAGACCGAAGAAGAGCGCGTCACGGTACGTCGAGCAGATGGTGTCCAGGAAGTACGCGCCAGCGGTGCCGCACTGCTCGGCCGCCGAGCCCGGGTCGACCGGAGTGCCGTGGCCCATCCCGGAGATCCGGTAGAGGCGCACGTCGTCGTTGCCGTACACCTCGAGGCTGGTGTTGCCGGGCAGCGACGAGGTGCTGGTCGGGGTCTGCGACACGCCGCGCACGTTGGTCCACTGGTCGCGGGACTCGGTGCCGTTGAGCGGGGTGACCGTGTAGTCCGAGGTGCCGTGCCAGATGGCCACCCGGGGGCGCGGGCCGGTGTAGCCGGAGTACGCGCCGCGGACCAGGTCGCCCCACGCGGCCGGGGTCTTGTCCGCACCCGGGTTCATGCAGCTGAACGCGTTGACCATGCTGGTGGCGCAGCGGTACGGGATCCCCGCGATGATCGATCCGGCGGCGAAGACGTCCGGGTAGGTGGCCAGCATGACAGCGCTCATCGCCCCGCCCGCGGAGAGCCCGCTGACGTAGACCCGGGAGCCGTTGACCCCGTAGTTCGTCTTGGCGTGGTCGACCATCTGCTTGATCGACAGCGCCTCACCCTGGCCTCGTGTGGTGTCCCCCGCCTCGAAGAAGTTGAAGCAGGAGTTGGCGTTGTTGCCGGAGGGTTGCTGGGCGACGATCAGGGCGAACTTCCACTGGTCGGCGTACTTCTGCCAGCCGGAGTTGGCGAAGTAGCCGGAGGCGTTCTGGGTGCAGCCGTGCAGCAGGACGACGGCTGGGGAGTTGGCCGGCAGGCCGTCCGGCCGATAGGCGTACATGGCGAGGTTGCCGGGGTTGGAGCCGAACCCGGTGACCTGGGTGAGGGTGGCGGCCTGCGCGGGGGCGGCGACGGCGACCGCGCCCGCGACGGCGAGAGCGAGCCCGGCGACCGCACCGAGCAGGCGGGTGAGGGTGGACGAGGAGCGGCGCACGGCGGCCTCCTGAGGGCGGACTGTGAACTGGGTCACTGTCGAGTTGCCGTGACGTTACGACGACGTGTCGGCGCTATGACATGGGGCACACTCACACATTCACGACGGACGCTGTGTACGTCGGACCGTCGCCGTGGCGGACCGATTCCGTCCCCAACGGTCCCGTCCTTGCAGGTCTGACCGGCCCGTCCAGGTCCGGTTGGTAACGTCCGCTGCGTGCCGTCCTCCCCGTCGCTGGCCACCGGGCCCGCACCCGTGTCGCCGCCGCGCACCGTCCGGGACCGCCGGGCCGACCTGATCGTCGTGCTGGTGGCGCTCGCGCTCGCCGTCTGGGTGACCAGTGGGCTCTGGCGGGACCCGAACGTCCGCACCATCACCGTCAACTCCAGCGACCAGGCGCTCTTCGAATGGCTGCTGGCGTTCGGTGGGCACGCGGTCACCCACTGGGACAACCCGCTCTTCACCTACCTGATCAACGTCCCGGACGGCGTGAACCTCGCGGTCAACACGACGATCACCGTGTACGCGGTGGTCTTCGCGCCGCTCACGTACCTGATCGGGCCGCCGGCGACGTTCCTGGTGATCCTCACCCTGAACCTGCTCGCCACCGCGCTGGTCTGGTACTGGCTGCTCTCCCGGCACCTGGTCCACAGCCAGCTGGCCGCCGGGGTCGGCGCCCTGTTCATCGCCTACTCCCCGGGCATGGTGTCGCACGCCAACGCGCACCTGAACTGGACCGCCGGTTGGCTGGTGCCGCTGCTGATCTGGCGGCTGTTCGCGCTACGCCGCGCCGGGCACTGGCTTCGGGACGGGGTGATCCTCGGCGTGCTGGTCGCTGTGGCCTTCTCGATCGCCGCCGAAGGGCTCTTCTTCACCGCGCTGGCGCTGGGGGTGTTCGTCGCCATCTGGGCGCTGCACCCGGCCAACCGGGTGGAGGCCCGCGCCGCGCTGCCCACCTTCCTGCGCGGGCTCGGGGTGACCGCAGTGGTCGCCGGCGTGCTGCTGTCGTACCCCCTGTGGTTGCACTTCGCCGGGCCACAACGGTTCCACGGCACCGGCTTCGACCCGGTGATCCACTCGGAGGACATCGCGGCGTTCGCTGCCTTCCCGCGCCGCTCGCTGGCCGGCGAGGCCGGGTTGGGCACCTCGCTGGCGCCGAACCCGACGGAGGAGAACTCGTTCTTCGGCATCCCGCTGCTGGTGCTCACAGTGATCTGTTTCGTCGTGCTCTGGCGGCGGGCCGACAGGCACCGCCGGGCCACCCTCTGGGCCCTGGGCGCGCTCGCGCTGATCTTCACGGTGCTCTCCTTCGGGCCGGTCGCCAAGGTCGCCGGCCGACGCACCGATCTACCCATGCCGTTCGACCTGGTCGGACAACTGCCGGTGGTGAACGCCGCGCTGCCGGCCCGGCTGGCGCTGGTGGTCGCGCCGGTGGTCGGGCTGTTGCTGGCGTACGTCGTCGACCAGTTGCGCGCCGCACCACCCCGGCACCGCACTACGGAACTGGCCTGGCTGCTGGGTTTCGCGGTGGCCCTGGTGCCGCTGCTGCCCACCCCACTGCTGACCGACGAGCGGGAGCCGATCCCGCGCTTCATCACCTCCGGGACGTGGCGGGACTACGTGTCGCCCGACGGGGTGCTGACCCCGGTGCCGCTGACTGTGGACATCTACCCGGACGGCCAGCGCTGGCAGGCGTACGCGTTGTCGCACCGCCAGGGCGAGTTCGCCATCCCGGGCGGCTTCTTCCTCGGCCCCGGCGGGCCGGACGGGCGGGGCCGGATCGGTCCGGTGCCGCGCACGTTGAGCGCGTTGATGGACCAGGCCGGCCGCACCGGGCTGGTCCCCATCGTCACCGACGGGACGATCCGGGAGGTCCAGTCGGACCTGCGGCACTGGCGCATCGAGACGGTGGTGCTCGCCGACGAGGTGCACGGCGCGAAGTTCGAGGTCGACGAGAAGGCGCTGCTGCGTACCGGCACCGCCCTGTTCGGCGAGCCGCAACGGGTCGACGACGTCTGGCTCTGGCGCATCCCGCCCGCGGATCGATAGGCCACGACGAGATCCCTGGTGAGGCGGCTCACCAGGGATGATCGCCTCTGACGGGACTAGGCTTGTTGCCGTGACGACGACGACCCCCGGCCTGACGGCCGTCCGCGCCGGCCTGCTCGACTACCAGGCCGCCTGGGACGAGCAGCGGCGCCTGCACGAGTCGGTGGTGGCTGGCGAGCGCGGCGACACGGTGCTGCTGCTGGAGCACCCGAGCGTCTACACCGCGGGCAAGCGCACCGAACCGTGGGACCGGCCCATGGACGGCACTCCGGTCGTCGACGTGGACCGTGGCGGCAAGATCACCTGGCATGGGCCGGGTCAGCTCGTCGGTTACCCGATCCTGCGCCTGCCCGACCCGGTGGACGTGGTCGCCTACGTGCGCCGAACCGAAGAGCTGCTCATCGACGTGTGTGCCGAGTTCGGGCTGACCGCCGGCCGGGTCGAGGGGCGCAGCGGCGTCTGGGTGCCCGAGGACGACCGGGGGCCGGCCCGCAAGGTGGCGGCCATCGGGATCCGGGTGGCCCGGGGCGTCACCCTGCACGGCTTCTCGATCAACTGCGACTGCGACCTGACGTACTTCGACCGGATCGTGCCGTGCGGCATCCGGGACGCGGGCGTCACCTCGCTCACCGCCGAGCTGGGCCGCCCGATCAGCGTCGCCGACGTGCTGCCGGTGGTCGAGCGCCGGCTCTCCACCCTCATCAAGGTCTGAGCGGCGGCCCCCGGGCGGCGACGCCGGGGGCCGCCTCGCTCACGGCGTCAGTCGGTGCAGGTCACGCGGGAACGCGGTGACCTCCCGGATGTTTGCCGCGCCGACCAGCCGGGCCACGAACCGTTCCAGGCCGATGGCGAAGCCACCGTGCGGTGGCATGCCGTGCCGGAACGCGTCCAGGTAGCCGACGTACGGCTCGACCGGCTCACCCCGGGCCGCCAACGCCGCCAGGTAGTCGGCGTGCCGGTGCAGCCGCTGCCCGCCGGTGACCAGCTCCAGACCCCGAAAGAGCAGGTCAAAACCGTTCGAGTACGCGGGCCGCGCCGGGTCCGGGTGGGTGTAGAAGGGCCGCTTCGCCATCGGATAGCCGGTGACGAAGAGGAAGTCCGACCCGTGTTCGCGCAGGGCCCACTCGCCCAGCGCCCGTTCGTGGGCCGGCGCGAGGTCCGGCTCGTCGGCGGGCGCCCCGGCGATCGTCAGCGCCTCGGTGAAGTGCACCGCCGGGATCTCCGCCGGCACCTGCGGCGGCGTGACGCCGAGCGTCGCCAGGGCGCTGCCGGCCCGCCCGCTCACCGCGTCCAGCATCCCGGCCACCGTGTCGCGCAGCACCCGCATCACGTCCCGGTGGTCGGCGATGAAGCCCAGCTCCGCGTCGAGCGACGTGTACTGGGCAAGGTGCCGGACGGTGTCGTGCGGTTCGGCCCGGAAGACCGGCCCCACCTCGTAGACACGTTCGAAGACGCCGACCATCAGTTGCTTGTAGAACTGCGGCGACTGGGCCAGGTACGCGGGTCGGCCAAACCAGTCCAGCGAGAACACGTTCGCCCCGCTCTCGGTGCTGGAGCTGACCACCTTCGGCGTCTGGACCTCCACGAAGTCCTGGGCGTCGAGTGCGGTCCGGAACCCGGCCACCGCGGCCGCCGAGATCCGCAGCGCGGCCGACCGGGTGGGGTGCCGCAGCGCGGTGGGAGCGTTGTCGAGCTGGGTGGGCAGGCTCGCGGTGAGCGCCGGCCGGTACAGGTCGAACGGTGGCGGCACGGCGGGCGGCCCGAGGAGACGTACCGTCGGGTCGGTCAGCTCGACCCCGGCGGGCGCCGTGCCGTTCGCGGTGGCCGTCGCGGTGACCTCGACGACCGTCTCCTCGGTGAGTTTCTCCAGCTCGGCGCGGACGGCCGGGTCGGTGACGACCACCTGGGCCAGGCCAGTGGCGTCCCGCACGATCAGGAAGGCCACCGACTTGAGCAGTCGGCGGCGGTGCACCCAGCCGGCGATCCGCACTGTCGTGCCGATTCTGGCGGGCAGTTGCTGGGACAGGGTTCGTTGCATGGCGGACTGCTCCTCGGTCGATCGCCACGCCGTCGCCGCCCTGGGGTGGCGAAAGCGTCGCATCAGCCCCAGGGAGGTGTGGGCGAGCGGGAACCTCGCGGTGCCACCACACCTTCGCCCCCGCCGGAGCGGGGGCCTCGTTCGTCGCCTGATGACCGGGGCCAGCCGGGCGGGCTCTACTGGGCGCGGGTGACCCGCGGCCGTTCTTCCCGCAGCTCGGGAGGGTCTTCGCGCCCCGGTGCCAGACCGCCTCTCAGCACCGGCGGCTCTCTGCACTGGCGGGTCGGGGGCTACTCGGCTCCGTCGTCGCTGTTGCCGGCGACCGTAGCACCCGATTCCCCGGTCTGTGACGCCCTTTTCCGGCCGGCCGGTGTCCGGCGTCACAACGTTTGGGGCGTGACGCCGGTCGCCTGACGCACATAGACGCCTGCCGTCCGGCGTAGGCTCATTTTCGTGACGATCGAGCACTCCGCGCCGACGACCGGCCAGGCAGCGCGCACCGCAACGGCGGCCCCCGAGGGGCGGCGCCTGCTGCGGATCGAGGCGCGCAACGCCGAAACGCCGATCGAGCGCAAACCGCCATGGATCAAGGTCAAGGCCAAGATGGGCCCGGAGTACACCCAGCTGCGCGGGCTCGTCTCGCGCGAAGGGCTGCACACCGTCTGCCAGGAGGCCGGCTGCCCCAACATCTACGAGTGTTGGGAAGACCGGGAGGCCACCTTCCTCATCGGTGGTGACCAGTGCACCCGGCGCTGCGACTTCTGCCAGATCGACACCGGCAAGCCGGCCGAGTTCGACGCCGACGAGCCGCGTCGCGTCGCCGAGTCGGTGGTCTCGATGGGGCTGCGGTACGCCACCATCACCGGTGTCGCCCGTGACGACCTGCCCGACGGCGGCGCCTGGCTGTACGCCGAGACCGTCCGACAGATCCACGCCCTGCAGCCCGGCTGCGGCGTCGAGCTGCTGATCCCGGACTTCAACGCCGTCCCCGAGCAGTTGGCCGAGGTCTTCAGCTCCCGTCCCGAGGTGCTGGCCCACAACGTGGAGACAGTGCCGCGCATCTTCAAGCGCATCCGGCCGGCGTTCCGCTACGACCGCTCGCTGGACGTGATCCGCCAGGCCCGCGCCGACGGCCTTGTCACCAAGAGCAACCTCATCCTGGGCATGGGCGAGGAGCGGGCCGAGGTCTCGCAGGCGCTGCGCGACCTGCACGAGGCCGGCTGCGAGCTGATCACCATCACCCAGTACCTGCGCCCCTCGCCCCGGCACCACCCGGTGACCCGCTGGGTCAAGCCGGAGGAGTTCGTGGAGCTGCGCGAGGAGGCCGAGGAGATCGGCTTCGCCGGGGTGATGAGCGGGCCGCTGGTGCGCTCGTCGTACCGGGCCGGTCGGCTCTACAAGCAGGCCATCGACGCCCGCGCCGCCGCCTCGGTCGCCACCGCCAGCTGACGTCGCCGGCAGCGCCGCGCGGCCGTTCGGCGCCCGGGTGTCATGATCCTGTGATGACCGTCGGCGTACGCGAGCAGCCGCGCGGCGCGGACTCGCCCCGCCGGCGACCCGGCGCACGCCCCGGCCTGGTCGGTTGGCTCACCGGGTTGGCAGTGCTCGCCGGGGTGGGTCACCGGCTCTGGCTGCTGCTGCACGCCGCCCCGCCGACCAACAGCGACGAGGCCACCATGGGGTTGGCCGCGCTGCACATCGCCCGGGGTGAGGGCTTCCCGGTCTGGTTCTACGGCCAGCAGTACATGGGCACGCTGGAGGCGTACCTGGCCGCGCCGGTGTTCGCCCTCGCCGGTGGGCCGTCGCTGCTCGGGCTGCGGTTGCCCACACTGGCCCTGTACGCGCTGTTCCTGCTGCTGGCCTGGCGGTTGACGCTGCGGCTGACCGGGGACCGGTGGTTCGGGCTGCTGATGGTGGCGCTGCTGGCCCTCGGTTCCGACCGGATCGTCAAGAACCAGCTGATCGCCGGCGGCGGCTACCCCGAGATGAACGCGGCCGGGGCCGCGCTGGCCCTGCTCGCAGTGGATCTGGCCACCGGTCGACCGGGGCGGCGATCGGCCGACGCTGGGCGACCCGACGGGCCGACGGCCGGCACTGGGCGACCCGGCTGGCGGCTGGCGCGCTGGGCCGCGTGGGGGTTCCTGGCCGGGCTGATGCTCTGGGTCGACCCGCTCGTGTTGCCGTACGTCGCGGCGACCGGCGCGGTCCTCGTCGGGTTCTGCCGCCGGGAGCTGCGGGGTGCCCCCGGGGCGCTGCTCGCGGCGGCGGCCGTGCTGGGGGCGGCCCCACTGCTGTTGCACAGCCTGCTGGCCGGGCGTAACCCGCTGCACGCCGTGCTCGCGGCCAGCGGTGCGAACGCCAGCGCGGGCTGGCCGGACCGGCTGCACGGCGGCCTGGTGCTCGGCCCGCCGCTGGGCATGGGTTTCTGCGCTCCCGGCCAGTGCGCCGCCTGGCAACTGTGGTGGGCGCTCGCCCTGCCACTGCTGCTGGTCATCGCCGCCGCCACCGCCTGGCGTGCCCTGCGCGCCCCCGACCCCGACCCTGCTGGCTCTGCCGCTGTCGGCCCCGACGCGGTGTCGCCGCGGGTGGCGGCGGCGGCACGCCTGGCGCTCGTGCTGGCCGCGGTGGCCACCCTCGGCGCGTACACGGTCAGCAGTTCCGCCGGGCTCACCCCGGTGGAGAGTTCCCGCTACCTGTCCTGCCTGCTCATCTCCCTGCCGGCGCTGCTCTGGCCGGTGTGGACGGTGGCCCGGCACGGGCCGCGTCCGGCGGCGACCGGCCGGCGCGGCGTCGGGTCGACGCTGGCCCGGTCGCTCGCGGCGGTGCTGCTCGCCGCCACGCTGGGCACCGCGGCCCACGCCACCTGGCGGGCAGCGGAGACCGTACCGGCGACCCGGGCCGCCGAGGCCCGGCACACCGAGTTGGTGAGCACCCTGCGTCAGCTCGGCGTACGGCACGTGCGCGCCGGCTACTGGACCTGCAACCGGCTCACCTTCGCCAGCGCGGAGCAGGTGGTCTGCGCGGTCGTCGACGACAGTCTGCGCCCCGGTTTCGACCGCTACCCCGCGTACCGGCGGGAGGTGGACAGCGCGGCGGCACCGGCCTGGGTCGCGCCGGCCGGCTCACCCCTGGCGGAGGTGCTCGACGAGCGGCAGCGAGTCACGCCCGGCGGCCTCGACCTGGTCACCATCGAGGGCTGGCGCATCTACCTGCCGCGCTGACCTCGGCGGCGCGCGTCAGCGCGGCTCGGCGGCCTCGGCGCGCGTCAGCGCGGCTCGGCGGCCTCGGTGAGCAGGCCGAGGCGGTGGGCCAGGGCGGCGGCCTCCACCCGGTTGGTGACACCCAGCTTCGCGATGATCCGGGAGACGTGCACGCTTGCCGTCTTCGGAGAGATGAACAGCCGCTCGGCGATCCGGCTGTTGCTGTGCCCCTCGGCGACCAGGCGCAGCACCTCCCGCTCCCGGGCGGTCAGCAGGTCCGCTCCGGCCCCGCCCCCGGCGCGCAGGCCGACCCGCCGCGCCAGGGTGGCGGCCGCCTCGACCAGCGGGGTCGCGCCTAGCCGCCGGCCGATCTCGGTGGCCTCGGTGACCGCTGCCGCCGCCTCGTCACGTTCCCCGGCGGCGGCGGTCGCCTCGGCCAGTGCCAGCAGCGCCCTGCCCAACGGGTGGGGCTGCCCATCGGCCCGCCACGCGTCGACCGCCGCACGCCAGGCCGGCAGTGCCTGGTCGCCGACCGCGAGCAGCGCGGTGACCTGGGCGGCGTGCGCGCGGGCCGCCGGGTGTCGCGCCGGCAGGTCGGTGGCGAGCGCCCCCACCGCCGCCGCCAACTCCCGGTCACCCACCCGGGCGGCGGTACGCGCGACGGCGCTGAGCACCGGCCACCCTTCCCGGGGCAGCTGCGGCAGGCTCTCGTCGGCCACGGCGACGCGGGCCGCCCGTACCGCCTCGACCTTGTCGTCCGCGGCCAGCGCCGCCTCGATCGCCAGCTCGTGCAGGGGCAGGCGGTGGTTCGGCCACAGGTACGGTCGATTGAGGAAGGTGAGCGCCCGGTCGACCAGCTCGTCGGCGCCCGGATGGGCGCGGGCCAGCCGCAGCCCGGCGCCCAACTGCAGCCAGTGCAGACCTGTGACACCGGACAGGTCGATCCGGGCGGCCTCCGCGCAGACCGCCTCGGCCTCGTCCCACCGACCCAGCGCGATGAGCGCCTCGGCCCGGTTGGAGAGCAGGTACGCCCCGGTGGAGCGGCTGATCCCCACCCGTCGCGCCTCGGCCACGCCGGCCTCGGCGGCCTGCGCCGATTCGGCGTAGCGGCCCAGCTCGCAGAGCATGTCCGACTCGAACACCATGGCGAGCACCAGGGTCGGCGCGTCGCCCGCCGCACGGGCGGCGGCGGCCGCCCGGCCCAGCTCGGCCAGCCCGCCGGTCAGGTCCCGCTCGCCGTGACAGAGCAACGCGATCCGCGTCGACAGCAGGGCCACGTGTTCTCCGAGCGCCTCGGCGTCGGTGGCGGCCTCGGCTGCCACCCGGGCCGCCTTCTGTGGGTCGATCTTGACCAGGTGGGTGGCGATGTCGGCGAGCAGCCGGACCCGCTCCCCGCCGGGCGGGCCACCGGCCGCCAGCCGGTACGCCTCATCCAGCTCGCGGCTGCCGTCGCTCTTGCCGAGCAGGGCCATCAGTCGACCGCGCTGGTCCAGCAGGCGGGCGGCGCGCAGCGGCGTGGCGTCGGCGTCCACCTCGGCCAGCCCGGCCCGGGTCAGCGTGATGGCCCGGCTGAAGTCGCCTGCGGTGACCGCGGCGTCGAGGGTCTGCTCCAGCAACGCCAGGTGGTCCATGCCGAGCAGGTCGGCGGCGTCCGGCACCAGTTCCCACAACTCCAGCGCCCGCTCCAGCAGTCGGCGCTGCTCGGCGTACGCGTAGCGGTCGGCGGCGGCGCACGCCGCGGCTCGTGCGGCGACGAGGGCACGCGGGTGGTCGTGTGCGGCGTGCCAGTGGTGGGCGATCTCGGCCGGGGCGCGGCCGGCGGCGACCAGATGCGGCTGGGCCTCGATGGCGGCGGCGAAGCGGGCGTGCAGCCGGGCGTGTTCACCGGGCAACAACTCGTCGTGTACGGCCTCGCGGACCAGCGCGTGTCGGAACTCGTAGTCACCGTCCCGGTCGGCCACCACCAACTGGGCGGCGACGGCAGCGCGTAACGCGTCCTCCAACTCGGTTTCGGGCAGCCCGGCGACCTCGGCGAGCAGGTCATGGGCGAAACGGGTGCCGCCGGCGGCCGCGATCCGCAACACCCGCTGGGCCGGCTCGGGGAGCCGGTCCACCCGGGCCAGCAGCAGGTCACGCAACGTCTCAGGCAGCGCCGCGCAGCCGATCGGGTCACCGGCGACGGCCAACTCCTCGATGAAGAAGGGGTTGCCCTGGGTGCGGTCGTGGACGTCGTCGACCGCGCGGGCGAGCGGCTCGGCGCCGAGCAGGTCGGCGAGGATCGCGGCGGTGCCGTCGCGGTCCAGGCGAGCCAGCTCGACCCGCTCCACACCCCGGGCCCGATCCAGCTCGGCGAGGAACGGGCGCAGCGGGTGCCCGCGCTGCAACTCGTCGGTGCGGTAGGTGCAGACCAGCAGCAGCCGGCCCGGCCTCGCCGCCCGGACGAGGAAGCCGATGAGGTCGCGGGTGGAGCGGTCGGCCCAGTGCAGGTCCTCGATGATCAGGACCAGCGGGCGAGCATCGGCCAGCCGCTGGAACAGCTCGGCGACCAGGTCGAACAGGTAGCCACGCGGGGCGTCGCTGAGCGGGACCGCGCGCGGGGTGGTCAGTGCCGCCGAGGCGCGGCCCAGCTCCGGCAGGAGCGGAGCGAACTCCGCCTCGTAGCCGGCGAAGACCTCGGGGCCGTCGGCGCGGAGCACCGCGCGCAACGCGGCGGCGAACGGCGCGAACGGCAGACCCGCCTCGCCCAACTCCAGGCACTGGCCGACGAGCACCCGCGACGCGCCGTCGGTGGCCCAGCCCGCGAACTCCTCCAGCAGCCGGGTCTTACCCACACCCGCCTCGCCGCCGACCAGCACCGTGGTCGGCTCGCCGGCCCGCGCCCGGCCCAGCGCGTCTCGCAACGCCGCAGTCTCGCGGTGGCGCCCGACGAGGACTGAGCTGGCGGCGCGTACGGTCACGTGTTCGAGCATGCCATGGCGGCCCGTCCCGCCGGCCCCGCCGATCGGCCGGTGGCCGGGCGGCGGGGCCGGATCGGGTCGAGCGGTCAGCCCGCCGGGCGCCGTGGGCGTGGCGG